>NZ_JALEBG010000003.1:0-300000 GCF_022758235.1 Pontibacter liquoris | reverse complement strand
TATCTCCATTCACCTCAATTCGGGCCCTTCTACTGCTTTTGGCACTGAAACCTATACCATGGGTCTGCAGAAATCGGAGGGCAACCTGCTGGTAGCCAAGCGCGAAAACGCCGTAATTCTGCAGGAAGACAACTACAAAGACAAGTATAACGGCTTTGATCCTCACTCGCCGCAGAGCCACATCCTGTTTGCCCTGCAGCAAAGCGCTTACATAGACAACAGCCTGCGTTTTGCCGAAAAAGTGGAGCAGGAGTTTAAACACAAGGTAGGCCGCAGCAGCCGTGGCGTGAAGCAGGCACCATTTCTGGTGCTCTGGAAATCTTACATGCCTAGCGTGCTGATTGAGTGCGGGTTCCTGACCAACGCCGCAGAAGAAAAATATCTTAACGATAAGTCCGGGCAATCGTATATGGCATCAGGTATATATCGTGCTTTCAAAGCTTATAAACAGGAGCTGGAGGCCATGAACTAATCCACCAAGCCAAACCCTTACGTGAAGATATCCAAAGAAATTAAAGTTGCCCTGCTCGGTATTGTATCCCTCGTACTCCTGTACTTTGGTTTCATGTTTCTGAAAGGGTCCGATCTGTTCTCTAATCAAAGGCGCTACTACGTTGTGTATGATAACGTTGATGGCCTCACCGTTTCCAATCCTGTTATCCTGAATGGCATCCAGGTTGGGTCTGTGCAGAATATGACGCTGCTAACGGATGCCGGCAACAAGATCAGGGTAGATATCGAGATATTGAAAGACCTGCAGGTGGGTGACTCCACCATTGCCGCGCTGTCGAGTTCCGACCTGCTGGGAGGCAAAGCCGTTACGTTACACCTTGGCAACAGCACCAAAAAATATAACGGCGGGGAAGAGCTGATCGCTTTTAAGCAAAGTAGCATCACCGATATGATCACCACCAAAACGGTGCCCATCATCGACAAGGTAGACACCACGCTGGCGCGCGTAAACCGGCTGCTCGAAAGCGAAGCCAAGGGGAATGTGCAGGCCATTCTGGCCAATACCAAAGAAACCACCGATGCCGTAAACGCCATTCTGCGGGCTAACCAGCAAAATATCAGCGCCATTGCCTCCAACCTCAACGATTTAACTTCTTCGCTGAAACAAACCCAGCGTTACATCGACCGGATTGCCCTGAACATGGCCGAGATCACCGATACGCTGAAGCAGGCTGAAGTAACCAAGCTGGTGAAGAATGCCAACCTGGCTGTGGCGGAGATGCAGACCACCGTGGCCAAGCTTAACTCCGACCAGGGTTCTATTGGCAAGCTGATGAACGACCGCGAGCTTTATAACAACATGAACAAGTCCACAGAAGCCTTAAACCTGCTGCTGCGCGACATTCAGGCATACCCCAAACGCTATGTGCACTTCTCGCTACTGGGCCGCAAAGACAAGTATAAAATAGATCCGACGGGTCGTGTGATTACCCTGGACGAGGTGAAGGAGCTGCAGGAAGAACATCCCACCGAGTTTAACAGCCCTGCACCCGACACCGTATATGTGCCGGTCGGCACTGCTGTGAAGCCGTTGCAGGCTGCGCCCGCTACTACCCGAACTGATTCGGTAAAGTCACAAAAATAAGCCGGAATGTAAACATATGCCGTTGTGAGATCCGCTGCTTTACAGGGCGGATTTTTCATTGTACCGCAGTACCCTACTTCGAAGGAAGCGGATAAAGATATGACCCGTTTTATCCTGTTCATGATGAAGTATAAATCAATATAAAAAATCTGGTATCTACTATCCTGATACTTGTGTCCCTTTTATTTACTATACCCGCATGGATATCGAATTCAATAAAAACGAAGACGCCCTGAAGCAGCTGACCTTTCAGCTGAAGAACAAACTGAACAAAGTATACCTAGGTGGCGGCGAGAAGCGCATCCGAAAAGAACACGACAAAGGCAAGCTGACCGCCCGCGAGCGCATTGCCTACCTGCTCGACGAAGGAGCCGAATTTCTGGAGATTGCCGCCTTTGCGGGCGAAGGCATGTACCAGGATGTGGGCGGCTGCCCTGGCGGCGGTGTGGTAACAGGCATTGGCTACATAAAAGGGCGCCAGTGCGTGGTAGTAGCCAACGATGCCACGGTAAAAGCCGGTGCTTGGTTCCCGATCACGGCCAAGAAGAACCTGCGTGCCCAGGAGATCGCGATAGAAAACAAACTGCCCATTGTATACCTGGTCGACAGTGCGGGCGTGTTTCTGCCGATGCAGAACGAAATTTTCCCCGACAAAGAGCACTTTGGCCGGATGTTCCGCAACAACGCTGTAATGAGCGCCATGGGCATTGTGCAGATTGCCGCCATCATGGGCAGCTGTGTGGCCGGCGGCGCTTACCTGCCCATTATGAGCGACGAGGCGCTGATTGTGGAAGGCACCGGCTCGGTGTTCCTGGCGGGTTCGTACCTGGTGAAATCCGCCATCGGCGAAAGTATAGACAACGAGACCTTAGGCGGTGCCACCACGCACTCCGAGATTTCGGGCGTAACCGACTATAAGTGCAAAAACGACCAGGAGGCACTGGACCATATCCGCAACATCTTTGATAAGATGGGCGACAACCCCAAAGCCGGTTTTAACCGCGCGCAGCCCGTGGCACCTGCCAAAGACGAACGGGAAATTTACGGCCTGCTGCCTGCCGACCGCGTAAAACCATACGACATGATGGACATTATCCTGCGCTTGGTGGACAACTCGGAGTTTGAACTTTACAAAGAGCTTTACGGGCAGACGCTGATCTGCGGCCTGGCCCGTATCGATGGCTGGTCGGTGGGCATTGTGGCCAACCAGCGCAAGATCGTGAAGAGCAAGAAAGGCGAGATGCAGATGGGCGGCGTGATCTATTCCGACTCGGCCGACAAAGCGGCGCGCTTTATCATGAATTGCAACCAGAAAAAGATTCCACTTGTGTTTCTGCAGGATGTGTCCGGTTTTATGGTAGGCAGCAAGTCCGAGCATGGCGGCATTATTAAAGATGGAGCCAAAATGGTCAGTGCCATGGCCAACTCGGTGGTACCAAAATTTACCATCCTGATCGGCAACAGCTATGGCGCCGGCAACTATGCCATGTGTGGCAAAGCCTACGACCCGCGGCTGATCTATGCCTGGCCTACCGCGCAGCTGGCCGTGATGAGCGGCGCTGCGGCGGCCAACACCCTGCTGCAGATCCAGGTTTCGGCGCTCAAGGCCAAAGGCGAGGAAATTACACCCGAAGCCGAACAGGAGCTCCTCAGCCGCATTACGGACAAGTATAACGAGGAGCTCTCGCCCTACTATGCGGCGGCCCGCCTTTGGGTAGACGGTATTATTGACCCGCTGGAAACCCGCAAGGTGATCTCGATGGGCATTGAGGCCGCCAACCATGCGCCCATCGAAAAACCATACAATGTGGGCGTGATCCAGACGTGAGAAGGTTAAATTAAAAATTATGAATTAGAAATTAGAAATGCGGGTATAATTAAGAACAGACTTGTAAGAAACCCTGCTTTCTAATTTCTAATTTTGAATTTCTAATTAAATAAAGCGTGAACAAGACAGAAATAAAGGCGCTCATCTCTTTGCTGGATGATGGGGATTACGAGGTAGCGTCGCATGTGGAGCAGAAGATAGTATCGCTCGGAGAAGGCATTATTCCTTTTCTGGAAGAGGAGTGGGAGGAAACCCTGAATCCAGACCTTCAGAAAAAGATCGAGGACCTGATTCATAACCTGCAGTTCGACGGGCTGACGCGCCGCCTGCAGGAGTGGCAGCAGGAAGGCGGCCAGGATTTGCTCAAAGGCATGTGGCTGGTAAACTCCTACCTGTACCCTGACGTGGAGTATAGCGCCATAACGCAGGCCGTAGACCAGTTATACTTTGATGCCTGGACACACATGAAATCCGAAATGCATCCCTACGACCAGGTAAAGTCGCTGAACAACGTGCTGTTCCGGGAAAAGCGTTTCTCGGCCAACACCAAGAATTTCCACTCGCCGGCCAACTCCATGCTGCACCTGGTGCTGGAAACCAAGCGCGGCAACCCGCTCACGCTTTGCGTGATCTACATGATCATTGCCAAGCGCCTGGACATGCCCGTATACGGCGTAAACCTGCCCAACCTGTTTATACTTACCTATAAGCTGGATGGCATCCAGTTTTACATCAACGTGTACAACAAAGGCCTCATCCTCTCCAAAGCCGACATCGACAACTATATTCTGCAGCTCAACCTCAACCCGATCGATATTTTTTACGAGCCCTGCTCTAACCTGGATATCATCAAGCGGGCCTTGCGCAACCTGGCTTTTGCCTTCGAGAAAATGGATGACCTGGACAAAGCCACCGAGGTAACCAAACTGCTGGCCGCCATCACCGACGAACCGGGAGTATAGGAAGTATAATACAAGCTTTGGCACTTCCTGGCGCAAGCGTCCGCTTGTGCTGATAAGTTAGTCCTGGCACTTATACTTAGAAAGGGATAAGGTGCTGTGCGAAACTGTCCCCTTGAGGGGACTACAGGGGTGTTTACACCTGCGAAAACTCATTTGTTGCCGCGGTTTTGTAACCCGTGTCCTAAGTATATTGTCAGATTCATAATTCGACGAGGGCAGAGGTTTAAACGATAGCCAGTCACAAGCGGACGCTTGCGCCAGGAGAGCGTTCAAAAAGAAAAAGCAATTGCAGCCAAAACAAGTATAAACAGCAAAGCCGCCCCGGTTGCCGGGGCGGCTTTGCTGTTTATACTTGTTATACTTAGTATTTCTTGATCAGGCAGCCTGTCGGGCGTTTACCCAGTGTGGTGACGGTTTTGTTAGCCAGCACCTCGTCAAGTACCCGTTTGAGGTAAAATTCCTTCACGCCGCTTTCCAGCTGTGGATTATCGTCTATGGCACCTTTATACTTTAGTACAAAGCCACCATCACTGTTTTGCAGCACAAAGGCTTCCGGGGTTTTGGTGGCGCCAAACTGCCCGCTAACTTTCTGTCCTTCATCGGCTAAGTACGGGAAGCTGTAGTTCTTAGCAGCCATGTCGGCCAGCGTTTCGCTGCCGTCGCCGCTGCCCACGCTCGGGTTGATAAACACAAACTGCACGCCTTTGCTGCCATATGCGTTGGCCAGGCTTACCAGGCGTTTCTCATAAAGCTTGGCGTAAGGGCAGTTGTTGTTGGTAAAGACAAGCACCACAGTTTGGTTAGAGCCAAAATCGCTGAGCGAAGTTGCTTTGCTGCTGCCGTCTTTCAGCGAAAAGTCAGCCACTTTCTCACCTAACTGGTACCCGCCTGCCTGTGCAAAAGCACTGACCGTAATAAGCAGGGTGGCGGCAAAAGCGGCGAAACGTTTCATATAAGTATGGTTTGTTGTGGAATGTTAGGTGTGTTGTCGATGCAATAGGTCAGTACGTGGTTTTGGAGTGTTTCGTAGGAAACCTGGTATAATTTAGAAAAATTTTCGGTTTGTACCCAACCATGCAACATATTCTTCTGTGCAGCAGGGCCAATCAGCAGATTGTCTTTCAAAATAAGCTTTTTACGGCTGTATAATTTGTACAAAGTTTCTTTGGCACTCCAGTACAGGCAGGTCTGTTGCTCATCGCCCAGGGTATATTGCCTCTCTGCTTCAGACAAAAATTTATCAGCTACCCGCAATGCTTTCGGGCTGATAAGTTCAATATCTGTGCCAACCTCATACTTATCGGAAAGTATAACGGCAGCCAGGTGCGGCGAGTGGGTAATTGATACATGCAGGCCCTTTTGCGCAAAGTAGGGCTTGCCCAACTCGTTGCGTTGCAGGGTAAGGGGCTCGGAGGTGAAATGCTGCAAAAGTTGGTAGGCCAGCGCACGGCTCGCCAGCCATTCCCGTTGCCGCCGTGGGTGCGCCTGCCCGCTTAACTGGCTGGCATCGGCATGAGGTGGCAGCAATTGCCGTAATTCTTCCAAAGGCTCCGTCAGTTGCCAGATGCCCAGCAGCGTGTGCGGATTCAATTGTCGGGTAAGCAGCAGGGACATAGGCAATAAAGCAGGAGCGCAGCGGTTTAGGTAAGTATAGGACCAGGATTAGCCGTAATTATCGTAAATTTAGCTAAAATTTAGAACAAGCCTCATGCCGCCATGGCCAGCAACCTACAAGTACAGAAACTAGCTACCCTTACCGGCCACCGCGACTGCGTGTATACGCTGGCGCAGGCCGGGGCAGAAAATATATTTTACTCGGCCGGCGGCGACGGCATGGTGGCCGCCTGGGACTTGAACAACCCGGAGCATGGCGAACTAGTGGCGCGGGTCAGCGCTTCGGTTTACGCGCTCTGCTATGTGCCGGAGCGCAACCTGTTGCTCATAGGCCAAAACCAGGAAGGACTGCAGGTCGTGGACCTGACAAGCAAACAGGTTCTCAAATCGGTGGCGCTGCCCAAGGTGGCTATTTTTGATATCGTTTATACTTCGGAGCAGGATAAAGTGTATGTGGCCCTGGGCAATGGCGGTATCTGTGTGCTCGACGGGCAGACGTTTGAGTTGCAGACCATTGTGCGCAAAACAGACCAGAGTGCCCGCAGTCTGGCCTATAACCCGGTAACCGGTGAGCTGGCCGCCGGCTTCAGCGATAACACGGTGCGCGTGTTTGATGCGGCAAGTATGGACGTGAAGCATACCCTGGAAGCACATACCAATTCGGTGTTCACGGTAGCCTACTCGCCCGATAGTACGCTGTTGCTCACGGCTGGCCGCGATGCCCACCTGTGGGTATGGAACGTGGCGGAAAAGTATAGCGCGCGCGGCTACCAGATCGCGCACATGTATACCATCAACCACATCAGTTACAGCCCCGATGGCCGCTATTTTGCTACCTGCAGCATGGACAAATCCATCAAGGTATGGGATGCGGCTACCTTTAAGTTGCTGAAAGTGATCGACAAAGTACGCCATGCCGGACATGGCACTTCTGTGAATAAATTATTTTGGTCGGCTCACCAGAATCAGTTAGTTTCGTGTAGCGACGACCGCACCATTTCGGTTTGGGACATTATAAAGGTTAGTTTATGAAGATTACACCATTAGAGATCAGGCAAAAAACGTTTGAGAAAGCATTCAGGGGATTAGACAAAGAGGAGGTAAATGCGTTTTTGCTCACCCTCTCGCAACAGTGGGAAAAGCTGCTGGACGAGAACAAGGATCTGCGCATGAAACTGGATGCCTCGCATCGCGAAACGCAGAAATTGCGCGAGGTGGAGTCGTCGCTTTATAAAACCCTGAAAACCGCCGAAGACACCGGGAACAGCATTATGGAGCAGGCCACCAAATCGGCCGAGCTGCAGGCCCGCGAAGCGGAATTAAAGGCAAACGAACTGCTGAACCAGGCCCGCAACCAGGCCCGGCAGGTGCTGGAGGATGCCCGCAAAGAGTCGGAAAAAATGGTGAGCGAGATGCAGCAGGAAGTACGCGCCCTGGAGCAGGATCACCAGCGCCTGGAGGGCTACCTCGATACCCTGGTGCGCGACCTGAAGAACCTGGCAAACGAGGCCCTGGAGAAGGCCGAAAGAACGAAGGCAAAACCAAAAACAGGTGTAGCCAGTATTGTTTCAAGAGCGGCGGGTGTAACCGTAGAGAACCCCGAGCTGTTAAAAACCTTGAAAGATATGAGCGCACCACAAGAAAGCAAACCATACGAGTTACCCGTTTCCACGGCTGCCAATGCGCCGGTGGTGCTGCGGGATACGAGCGCCTTTACCCCCGGCGACCCGGGCATAGGCCAGCCGCACCCCGAAGTACCCAGCCCGGCAGAGCCTTCGGTGCCGAACATTCCAGCTCCTGAAATTGAGCAGCCGCAACCTGATTACCCCGGCCGCGTGCCGGCGCCTGATATCGAGAAGCCCATTCCGGACATCCAGCCTGTAACTCCGGACAAGCCGGAAATTGAACGGCCTTTAACCGAGCCTTCGCGCAACTACGCCAATGGGGCTACTGTTAAGCAGGGTTCCGGTTCTTTCTTCGACGAGATCGGCTAAGGTACGATGGGGCAGATCGCACTGGAAGGCATGGAGTTCTTTGCTTTCCATGGGTACTACGACGAAGAGCAGAAGATCGGCAACAAGTATGGCATCGACCTGCACATTGACACGGACCTGCGCCATGCCGCCGCCTCCGACGACCTGCACCAGACCGTAAACTACGAAGTGTTGTATGCGTTGGTGCTGGAAGAAATGAAGCTGCCCGCCCGCCTGCTCGAGCACCTGGGCCACCGAATTATCGATAAAGTATATGAGCGGTTTCCGTTTGTGCAGTCGGTAAAGGTGAGCGTGTATAAGTATAACCCGCCGCTCGGAGGCATCTGCAAGTGGGCCAAGGTTACGCTGGAAGAAGCAAGGTAAAAGATTTCTTATTGATTATTGAGCAGCTGGTTCTGAAAAGGATCAGCTGTTTTTGTTTTATACTCTACGCTATACTTCAAATGGCTATCCTTGCTAATTGCCGTTCGGTCCTGTTGTATACTTGCTATACTCCTTAGCCTCTGATTGATTCTCAGTTTTATACTTGCCTTGTTTCATCTTATACTTTGGAGCGCTCCAAGCCCGCGGGGGCTCGTCCTTTGGCATCGCGCTGCTTTCGTTTCCTGCCTAACGGCTGCCGCTCCCGCGGCACCGGAAACTCTCGAGGCGCTCAACCCAAGGACTGGGATCTATTCGATAGCTTCTGTCCTTTACTATGCAACTTGAACCAAGTCCCCCTTTGAAGGGGGTAGGGGGATGTTCTCACCTAAACTATGATGCTTATACTTGTCCCTGGTAAAACAGCCCTCTTTCCTATTCTGTCATCCTGAAAGGATCTTGTCAGCAAGCTGATGAAGCCAGAACAACAGTGCTTATACTTTACCCGCAGCAACAACAGGCTCCCCTCTTTAAATAAGGAGGAACAGGGCAGATGAACCCGGTACTCCGAAAGCACCTGCACAATAGAAAACCCTAAAACTTATCCCAACTTCAGCAATTCCGTTGCAGCGGCGAAAGCCGATTTTTCCCCATCTTTTACAGCCTGGGCCATGGCCGGCAGCTGTGCCTGGACCTGCGGGCGGGCGTAAAAATTATCTTCCAGGCTCTGCCGGATCGCTTCATACAGCCATTGCAGGTTCTGGTGGCGGCGCTTCTGCTCAAAGTAGCCGTTTGCCCGGGTAAGTTGCAGGTACTCCGTTATGTTTTGCCAAATCGTGTCCAGGCCTGTTAGCTGCAGGGCTGAGCAGGTGCTTACTTTAGGTATCCAGCCCGAGGCGGTGGGCGGATACAGGTGCAGCGCATTCTGGTACTCTACCCGGGCAGCTTTTGCTTTCAACACATTGTGCTCGTCCGCTTTGGTGATGGCGATGGCATCGGCCATTTCCATGATGCCGCGTTTAATGCCCTGCAGTTCGTCGCCGGCGCCGGCCAGCATCAGCAGCAGGAAAAAATCGACCATGGCATGCACGGCCGTTTCGGATTGGCCCACCCCAACTGTTTCCACTATAATGGCATCAAAGCCGGCCGCTTCGCAAAGGATAATGGTTTCGCGGGTGCTGCGGGTAACGCCGCCCAGCGATTTGCCGGCCGGAGAGGGGCGAATAAAGGCCTGCGGGTTAACTGAGAGCGATTCCATGCGGGTCTTATCACCGAGTATACTGCCGCCGGTGCGCTGGCTGGTCGGGTCAATGGCCAGCACCGCCAGCTTTTTGCCCTGCTCCCGGATCAGGTAACTGCCAAATGCTTCAATAAAGGTGCTTTTTCCTACGCCTGGCACGCCCGTAATGCCAATGCGCACCGCGTTGCCGGCATGCGGCAGCACCTGGTTTATGACCTGTTGCGCCAGTTCCTGGTCGGCAGGCAGCCTGCTTTCTACCAGCGTTATGGCCCGGCTGAGCGTAACACGGTCTCCGGCCAGGATGCCTTGCACATAAACTTCAGGAGATAATCGTTTGGCCAAAATCGGGGCTTTTAGTGGAACAGGTACGCCTGCAAAGGTAAAGTTTCTACGCTATCCCACCTATAAAGGCGAAGGCAGGACTTTTAAGTATATTATTTTTACTATAAAAGTATACTCTAATATAGCTGGTCTCATCAAAAAAACAGAAATTGCACTAAAATATACGCGGAGCAATTGCCTGATGGTTAGAGCGATGTGCCTGATAGCCGCTGGCAACCCGCACACAAGCCAGGTAACAACCTTTTACGACAATTTTAGCTTTATGAAAAAGACGTTTCTGTTAGCGGCCGCCTTGCTGGTTGCGCAGGCAAGCGCATGGGCACAAACCGAATTCAGCAGCTTCTCGGCTGTGGGTCGCGGTGGCGTTATGAACACCTTTGTGCACGATTACCAGGCCTTGGGCGTAAACCCGGCAAACCTGGGCCGCAGCACCTCGCTAGTGGCCTTCACCGTACTGGAGGGTGGCATCGGGGCAAGTACACAGGCTCTTACCAAAGATACGTTCCGCAAGTTTACGGCGCTTTCAGGGTATGAGGACCTGACCTTAGAAGACCGCCGCAACATGGCTCGTGCGTTTACCAGCGACAACGTGCTGAATGCCGGTGCCGACCTGAATACGTTCGCCATTTCGGTAAACCTGCCCAAGATCGGGGGATTTGCCTTTAGCAACCGGCAGCGGATGCTCACGCATGTGGCATTTAATAAAAATTTTGCCGAGCTGGTTTTCTTAGGAAACGACGCCGAAGTATACGACCAGTTCCAGCCGGACGAGACCGTGTTTGTATCGCAGCTTTTTGAAGGCACGGAAGTAAAGGCCTCGTGGGTGAACGAATGGAATGTGGCCTATGGAAGAAAGATCATCGACCTGCCGCTCTTAAATATTTACGGGGGCGCCGGGTATAAATACCTGCAGGGGCTGGCGCTCTATGAGTTTAGTGCGCACAGCGGCAAGGTAAATGCGTACCGGGCCTCTTCGCCCATCCTGGACTGGGATTATGAGGGTTACCTGGACAATCCCGACTTCAACTACAAAGACCCCGATGGCTTGCTGAGCCCCGTGGGCAAAGGCCATGGCTTTGATGCCGGTTTATCGGCTGAGATCGTGAAGATCGTGAAGGTAGGCGTATCGGTAACGGATATGGGCAAAATGAGCTGGACCCAAAACCTGTTGCAGGGCGAAGACAAAGGATTTAAGCTGCCCAACAACCCGGAACGGGCGCAGGAGTATAGCTTTGAGGATGCTGCTGATGTGATGAAAACCATTGTGGACAGTGCCATTGTGTTTACACCGGTAAACGAGCTCACAACCAGCCTGCCTACTAAACTACGTGCCGGCGTGGGCGTAAAGCTGGGTAAGATAGTAGAAGTAGGCGTAGATTATGTGCACCCATTGAATAATGCGCCGGGCAACATCACCCAGGATTTTGTAGGGCTGGGAGTGGACGTGATGCCGATCCCGTTCATCCGTCTGAGTACCGGCGTTTCTTCCGGCGCCGGTGATAAAGTAAACCTGCCCATTGGCTTTGCTATTGTAACACCAGTGTACGAGTTTGGCATCAGCACCCGCGATATCACGGCACCTTTCACCAGATCCAACCCGGGCATTACCACCGCGATGGGCTTTCTGCGCTTTAAGATAGGCAAGCCGCACATTCTGTAGCAGCCCTGTTTACGAAGATATGATTAAAAGCAGCGCGCCAGCCTTGTTAGGGGCTGGCGCGCTGCTTTTATGTTTCTGAGCTTATCGGCTGGTTGTTCTAAAGCTGGTGCCGGACCGGATGCCCTGCGCAAAGTTAGGAAGGCCGAGGTCGCTTTTGCGCCCGGCAAGCCGGAAACCGTTATCCGTATACTTGCTGGCAGTGCCTTTCTGATTAGGGTGCTCGATCACGCCCAGGAAATAATTGTCTTTGCGGGCCACATAGATCTTGCCGTCCGGGCCAAGTAACAGTGCTCCCAGCGTAGGGCTGCCTGAGGTGGCCACCACCACCGCCGATTTTGCGATGGCATCGGCATTGCTGGCCCGCAGGTCGAACTGCACGATCTGGCCTTTGCCCATTTTGCCGTTGTTAGTGGTGCCGTACAGTTTGCTGCCATCCGGCGAGAAAGCCACGCCATACGCCTCGGTATAGCCTTTGAGCAACACCGGGTTGCTTACTTCACCGGTAGTCCGGTTAAAATCCAGCACTTCAAAGTTGCTCTTGTCGTTCCAGAGGGCGGCTGCCAGGCGGTTGCCATCGGGCGAGGGTACCAGGTAGCCAATTGCCTTCTGGTTTGGCCCGCCATGCACAGTGCCCACATTGCTCAGCACCGGCTCTACACTCACTCCCTCTCCCGATAAAAGAAAAGCCATGTAGGCATTGCTGTTCCAGCGGTGAGCCAGCACCCACCAGTCGCGGCCATTGCTGTGGCGCACGGCGGTTAGCTTTTCGGTAGTAGGAGCCACCATAAACATGTTCCGGGAGATCACATCCCCGTTACCGCCATCCTTGCGCATGTCCACAATGCTGTAGCGCAACCCATTCGACTGGGCCTGGATATCGGTCGTGAAAATGTAGTACGTACTGTCGGAGCCGGGCTTGGGAAGTATAAGCGCCGATTGCGTGGACGACTTGCCACCCATCAGCCCATTGCCGTTGGGCATAACACGGTGGTTACGGTTCCAGACGGTAATGCCATTGGTGTAAAGGACCAGGTTGCCGTTTTTGTCGGATAGGGTGGCGCTGCCTTCTTCGGTGGTCAGGCGGCCGTTGGTAAGTGCTACAGCGGTATCGCCTTTAAATGTGATGCCTGCATTCTTGCCGAAATACCAGTTGGCGGTTTCGCCTTGTGCAAAAGCTGCAAAGCTGCCCAGGCAAAGTATAACGACTGTAGCGATGTAATGAATCCTGCTCATAGTTGCTCTTTCTTCTTAAACGAAGGAGTTGCAAACCTAGTGCCAGATTTGCGCAGGAAAATAGCCGGTAAGGTGCTGCACTCATGCCTGCTATATCCGGGTTATTCCGGCCGGGATGCTTTTACTGGGGCAAGCTGTACCCATGGTTGCCTGCTACTGCGGCACCTCGGCCTGTTGTGGCTGTGTTTTCTGCAGGTCCGGGTATAGTGAAAGGAGTTTGAGCAGCACGCCGTTGGTCCAGCCAAAGCCATCCTGGTTAGGATATTCGCCCCCGCCACCTTCCAGGTGCAGGGTCGCTACGTTATACTTCTCTACCAGCTTGCCCGTCTGCCGGTAAACGGCTATGTTCTGGCCTGCCCAGTTTTGGGCGATCGTGCGGGCAAGGTCGTTATACTTGTAATTGCGAAGTGCCTGTACGCTCATCCACTGCAGCGGCGCCCAGCCATTGGGAGCATCCCACTGCTGGCCGGTCTGGTTCAGGGTAGCGGGCAGACCACCGGGCTTCAGAAAGTCGGTTTCCAGTTTATGCGCTACAGCGGCGGCCTGTTTCTTTTTGGCTATGCAGAAGAAGAGCGGGTACACCGCAGCCAGCGAGGGCACCTGCGTGGTGGTGCCTTTTACAAAATCATAGTCGTAGAAAAAGCCGTCCCCGGCATGCCAGGTATAGGCAAGCAGCGCTTTGCGACGGGCTTTTGCTTTCTGCTTAAACGTATGGGCTGCCGCTTTATCGCCTTTTAGTTTCGCCATTTGGGCCAGGGTCATCTCCATGTGGTAGAGCAGCGCGTTCAGGTCCACGGGAATGATGTCGGTGGTGTGGATGGTAGCCAGGTTCTTCCCGTCGGCAAACCAGCGGCTGCTAAAATCCCAACCAGATTCTGCCGCTGCCCGGAGGTGCCGGTATACTTCCGCCGGCTCCCGGCCAGACTGGCGGGCCGTTGCCACATCCTCCTTGTAAGCCTCTGGCCGTGGCGTGGGGCTATCGTCCCAATAGCGGTTCAGGATACTGCCGTCGGGCAGGCGCACCACGCGGCGGTGGGCCGGATTGGTGGCGGAGAGTTGCGCGGCGCCGTCCATCCAGAAAGCATACTCCTTCTGCAAAGCCGGCGCATACTTTAGCAGCACCGCTTCGCCCTTCTGCTGGGCCAGTACCCGCAGCATGAGCGCGTAAAAAGGCGGCTGCGAGCGGCTGAGGTAATAGGTGCGGTTGCCGTTCGGAATATGGCCTGCGGTATTGATCAGGTAGGTGAAATTATCCACCATGTGCTGGATCAGTTCTGTCTGGCCGCTCTGCTGCAGCCCCAGCATGGTGAAATAACTGTCCCAGTAATAGATCTCGCGGAAGCGACCGCCTGGCACCACGTAAGCATCGGGCAAGGGGATCAGCGAGCCTGCCTCGCCGCCCGGCCGGCGCGTGAGCACGGGCCACAACGCTTTAATATGCTCTGTTACCGACTGGGTAGTATCGGTAGTGAAGTTGGTGCCCGGCTGCGGGGGCAACTGAAAGTGGGCCAGTACAAACGTGGTCAGGTCGAAACCGGGCGTGTTTCGCTCCTGCCGGTAGGCCCGCACGATATCAGCGGCCGGCGAGAGAGGGATGCAGTCCGGAAAGGTTTTTGAATCGGGAAATACAGCTTGCAGCTGCACCTGCTCAAAGAGCTCGGCCAGGTCTTTTTCGGGCTGGTATAATTGCTGCGCCTGCAGGGGAGGGGCAGCAAAGGTAAAGGGTAGCAGGAACAGAAGACAAAACGTTAAGTGGCGAAGCGATGTGGGAACCGGTAGCTGCTGCATCTGAACAAGAGGTTAATATTGTTAGAGCATACGCAAGCTGCCGGCAAAATGATGATCAGCCTATTGGAAAGGATGCTTGCGGAAGGCAACCTGGCCCATGGCATCTTTCTCGTAGCTCGCCAGTGTGCCGGCCCTATACTGCGGATCAAAATTCTCCTGGCCGGCAAAAACCTGCTGCGGTGCCGGTTTGCCCTGCAGGAAGAAGTATACTTTGGTGTTGCCATACTTGGTATGCGGCATGTAATCGCCGTACTTCCGCATCTCGTCCCAAAGAGTATCCGCCACCGTAACCGCATACACCCGCACGATTGGACCGGTATTGTTCTCATTGCGGTACATAGCCACTTCCTTAAAATTGCCTTTAAGGTCACTTACTCCCGGCTGTGAAAAGGAGTCGTAGATGAAATAGAGGATAAGCACTGCAGCGGCAGCGGCTAACAAGTATTTTATAGATTTAGAAGACATGGCGGGGTAATTTATACCAGGCAAAGGTAGCCAAAGTATAGATGGATTAAAACGCTGCTGCCCTGGCGTACCAAAGAGGGGCTTGCTGCCTGATAACGCCTGGCTATATGACGGCAGTATTATCGGGTAACATTTAATAGTAAGATTTTCTAGTACATTCTGGCGCCAGGACAAAGTCTCCGCGCTCGCCCAAACATAAAGCCGTAGCTGAACTGAATCAACTACGGCTTTATACTTCACTCTTTAACTTTCTAACTTTCTAACTTTCTAACTTTTTAACTCTCCTAACTCTTAACCATACTTATCAGCTTCTCCAGGATATGCTGGGCAGCGACCGAGATAATGGTGCCGGGGCCGAAAATGCCTTCAGCTCCTGCTTTGTAGAGGAAGTCGTAATCCTGCGCCGGGATCACCCCGCCTACGATTACCAGGATGTCTTCTCGGCCAAGCTTGCGGAGCTCGTCGATAAGCTGCGGCACCAGCGTTTTATGGCCGGCTGCCAGCGAAGAAACGCCTACCACGTGTACGTCGTTTTCGGCAGCCTGCATGGCTACTTCGGCGGGTGTCTGGAACAGCGGACCGATGTCCACATCAAAGCCCAGGTCGGCAAAGGAGGTGGCGATCACTTTGGAGCCACGGTCATGGCCATCCTGGCCCATTTTAGCAACCATGATTCGCGGCCGACGGCCTTCTAAGGTCTCGAACTCATCGGCCAGGGCTTTGGCACGTTCAAAGTTTTCGTCATCGGAGAGCTCGGCAGAATATATGCCTGAAATAGATCGGATCACAGCTTTATGTCTTCCATAAATTTTTTCCAAAGCATCTGAAATCTCGCCCAAGGTGGCACGGCGGCGGGCCGCTTCCACGGCCAGTTCCAGCAAGTTGCCTACGCCCGATTCGGCGGCATTGGTCAGGGCCTGCAGTGCGTTCAGTACACTGCCTTCGTTGCGCGAGGCTTTTATACTTGCCAGGCGCTGTAACTGCGATTCCCGTACGGCGGTGTTATCGATGTCCAGTATGTCGATTTCCTGGATCTGGCTGGGTTTATACTTGTTTACGCCTACAATCACATCGCGGCCAGCGTCGATGCGAGCCTGCTTACGGGCAGCAGCCTCCTCGATGCGCATTTTTGGCAGCCCGGTTTCGATAGCTTTGGCCATGCCGCCTAGTTCCTCTACTTCCTGTATCAGTTCCCAGGCTTTGTGGGCTAGCTCGTGCGTAAGCGTTTCCACATAGTATGAGCCGCCCCAGGGGTCCACTACTTTGGTAATGTTGGTTTCCTGCTGCAGGTAGATCTGCGTGTTACGGGCAATGCGGGCTGAGAAATCAGTTGGGAGCGCCATGGCTTCGTCCAAGGCGTTGGTGTGCAGGCTTTGGGTACCGCCCAGCACCGCGGCCATGGCTTCCACGCAGGTGCGGGCCACGTTGTTAAACGGGTCCTGTTCGGTCAGGCTCCAGCCGGAGGTCTGGCAGTGCGTGCGCAGCGCCAGCGATTTCGGGTTCTTTGGGTTGAACTGCTGCAGGAGCTTAGCCCACAGCATGCGGGCAGCCCGCAGTTTGGCGATCTCCATGAAATGGTTCATGCCGATGGCCCAGAAAAACGACAGCCGTGGGGCAAAATCATCGATGTCCATCCCTGCCTGCAGGCCGGTGCGCACATACTCCCGGCCATCGGCCAGGGTATAAGCCAGTTCCAAGTCGGCAGTGGCCCCGGCTTCCTGCATGTGGTAGCCCGAAATGGAAATGGAATTGAAGCGCGGCATGTTCCGGGAAGTATAGGCAAAGATATCGGCAATGATCTTCATACTTGGCTCCGGCGGGTAGATGTAGGTGTTGCGCACCATAAACTCCTTCAGGATGTCGTTCTGGATCGTACCGCTCAGTTGCTCCGGTTTCACGCCCTGCTCTTCGGCCGCTACTATGTAAAAGGCCATGATGGGCAGCACCGCACCATTCATCGTCATGGAAACCGACATCTGGTCCAGCGGAATCTGGTCGAAAAGGATCTTCATGTCCTCTACCGAGTCGATGGCTACGCCGGCTTTGCCCACGTCGCCCACTACGCGCGGGTGGTCGGAGTCGTAGCCGCGGTGCGTGGCCAGGTCAAATGCCACGGAAAGGCCTTTTTGCCCACCGGCCAGGTTGCGGCGGTAGAAGGCATTACTTTCCTCAGCTGTGGAGAAACCGGCATACTGGCGGATGGTCCAGGGCTTTTGCACATACATGGTGCTGTATGGCCCACGCAGGTAAGGCGGCAGGCCTGCAGCAAAATCCAGGTGCTCAAATTGCTGCACATCCTCCTGGGTATAAAAGCGCTTTACCTTTATCTGCTCCGGGGTTTTCCAGGTCTTTGGCTCCAGCGGGTCTTTGGGCCCGTGCGTAGCCGCGGCTACTTTATTTATGACTATTTTCGAAAAATCAGGCTTCATAGCGTAATTATGAATGAGTGCATGAGCGATTGAGTGAATAAAAATTCCGCTACAGATCTTCTCATCTTTCTTTATCTTTTATAATGTACGGACATATCCGTTTAAGAAACCAGATCAAACCGCTGCTCTGTTAACGGTTTGCCAAATGCCGTGGAAGGTTTTTCTTCCGTCAATCTAAAACCGTAGCGTTTGTACAAGGCAATGGCACCTTCCTGCTCATGGGTGGTCCAGAGGAAGGAGGACGTATAGCCTTTCTCCTGGTAGAACGCCATGCACAGCTCCATCAGCTTTTTGCCTAATCCTATCCCGCGGTACTCCGGCTCCAGTAAGAAGAACCGCAGTTGGGCCGTATTTTCGGGCCGGTGAATCAGGCAGATGCTTCCTACAATCCTGCCCTTGTGCTCTGCCAGCCATATCCTGTCTTTGTCGGGATCGTAGTGGCTGTAGAACTCGTAAAGGCCGTAGGCAACATAGCTCTCGAACTCCACCCCATAATTGCACTCGTTACTGTAAATGGCACCATGGCGGTACGTGATATAGCCAAGGTCACCGGGTCTCAGTTCGGTTCTGAAAGTAAGGTCACTCAGTTGCATGTCTTAATTTTGAATGAGTGATTGCGTGAATGAGTGAATGGTTTTTTGTCACTTCATTCAACCTCAAAATCATATCTTTTTATAGTTCAGAATGAGTAAATAGGTGAGGTTAAATCGAGTTATTATTCACTCATTCACTCATTCGAAATTCAGTCATTGATCTAACTCGCGTGCTCACAGGTAATCACCCAGCGGCCGGCAGGCTTTTTCCAAAGCTGCGACGAAACACCGCCCATCAGGCGTTTGCCGCGCAGCAAAATTTTCCAGCGGATAACAAAGAAAACGACCTCAGGTGTTATCTGTTCAATATGCAGCGGTTCGTAGCTGTACTGGCCCATGTGGCTGCTGTCAGTAAAGTCCTGGCGGAACATGTCCAGCACTTCCTGGTAGCCTTTTTCGAGGCCGGTTTTGTTTATCCAGAGGATGTCGGGCGAGTTCCAGTAAAAAGCCATGGCCGCTTCCAGGTCACCGGCGTTCCAGGCAGCAATCTGCCCCTCCAAGGCTTGGATCACTTCCTTTTCGCTTGTTTCTTTCGGTTCGGGAAAGGAGGCCGTTGTTGTCAATGCAGTCATAGGAAGCAGGGTTAAGGTGAAACCTACCGGGCACTTTCGTCGCTGTCGCCGTGCAGCTTTTTATGGACTATCTGCGTTATTGCCGACATGTCGCAGCCTTCGAAGATAAACTCCTCATACCCGTTGGCTAGCATTTCTTCTTTCATGTGTTCGGGGTTAGCTGCAAGTATAACGGTCGGCTTTGCATGATGATTGCGCAGCCGTGGGCCAAATTCCCGCACAAAAGCGGCCTCTGCCGACGACACGATCAGCACTTCTGCTGCCGTCTGTTCCATTTTCCGGGAGGCTTCCTCCACCGAGGCATAGTGCGCTACTTCCGTCTCGAAACCGGCGCAGGCAAAGAACTCCTGGGCAAACACAGCATTTACGTGCCGTTGCTCCGCCTGGCCGATAACGGCCACGAGGGCTTTGGGGCGGCGCTGGCGCTTGCGCAGGTGCAGCTCGGTGGCCATACGCATCACCTCGGTTGGGTAAGCAGCGCGGGTAACGTCGAAATCAGCACGCTGGATCAGCTCCTCCGGGTCAAAGTCGATTTTCTCTTTGGGATTCGGGTATTTGTTGGTGCCTACCAGCACGTCGCGGCCGGTGGCAATGTTGCGGAACTTGCGGCGGCTCACCTCGGTAATGGCGCCAAGTATAAACCCCTGCTGGTAAGCAGTTTCGAAGCCGCCTTTAATTTCCACTTCTTTAAACAGCGCCCAGGCCCGCTGCGCCAGCTGGTCTGTGAGCCACTCGAGGTAGTAAGCGCCGGCGGCCGGATCAATGGCTTTATCGAGGTATACTTCCTCTTTCAGGATGATGGACACGTTGCGGGCAATTCGCTCGGAGAACTCATCGGGTTTGTTAAAGGTATTGTCGAAAGGCACCACGGTCAGCGAGTCGCAGCCGGCAATTACAGCAGCCATGGCTTCGGTGGTGGTGCGCAGCATGTTCATGTACGGGTCCAGGGTGGTCTGGTACCAACTGGAGGAAACGCTGTGAATGCGCAGGAAAGCGGCCATCTCGGGCGATGCCTGGTAAGCCTCCAGCACCGCTGCCCACAACAGGCGCAGGGCACGCAGTTTGGCGATCTCGAAAAAGTAATTGGTGCCCGAAGCCATGTAAAACTGCATGTTGCGCAGCACCGATTCGAGCGGCTCGCCGGCATCGGTTAGCCTGTCAATGTACGCCACGGCAGCGCTCAAAGTATAGGCGATCTCCTGCGTAATAGAAGCGCCCATGCTGCTGAAGTTGGTGCCGTTTACGGTAACGCCATAAAATGCGGGGCTGTCTTTGGTCTGGTCCAGCACCTGCAGGAGGTTTTGGCTTTCCTCGTGCGTTAGCTGGCCGTTTTCTGTAAGGCGATCATATAGTATAAAACCCTGCAGGTTGCGGTGCGAAATCTGTTTTGCTTCCAGGGCCTGGTATAGCCTTGTTATAAACGCATCCGGCTGCTCTTTTAAAGTATAACTGACCGGGTGTTTGCTCAAATCGATCATTTCGGTGAGGTACGCCACATCGAAAAGTTGCGGCTGCTCCACTACAAAGTGCACGCCATCGGCACCGCGTAGCAGCGCATCGGTTGCTTTATCGATGGCAGCCGTTCCGGTGTTCTCGGCCTGCACCTGCGAAATGTTCTGCCAATTGTTGCTGCTGGTCGTGCGCCCGCGCATAAACGGAAAGTCGCCGGGTTTCTGCGCTGCCAGGTTCAGGTGCTGGATATCTTCCCTAGTAAAGTATGGCTTCACGGCAATGCCCTCGTAGGTTTGCCAGGTCAGGCTCTCCAAAGGCGTTTCGCGCAGGTCTTTGCGTGCCCGCTGCTCCCAGTCGGCCGCTGTGGTGGGGGAAAAGGCTGAAAATAGCTTCTGCTCGTCCGTCATGATGCTTCAGGTCAAATTTCTGGTAAAGATAAAAGATTATAGTTTACGGCCTACGCGCGCTGCAGCCGGATAATGATGCTAAAAGCCCTGTTTAATCGAGGTCGGCAATCCAACTCCGGTAAAACCAGTAACCCAGCAACAGCCAGATGATGAGAATGACGCCCGCCATCAGGTAGTTTGGCTTATGCTGCCGCAGCTGCTCTTTGGCTTTTGCCCGGTATTCGGTTAGCACCTCCGGTGGAATGAGTTTAATGCACAGCCAGATGCCCAGTGGCAGCAACAGCAGGTCGTCGAGGTAGCCGATAACGGGTATAAAGTCGGGCACCAGGTCGATGGGGCTAAAGGCATAGGCCACTGTAATGACCAGCACCACTTTGGCGCCGAACGGGATCCGAGGATCGTTGGCGGCCAGGTACAAGGTATAAATATCCTCTTTGAGTTTGCGGACGGTTTCTTTCCAGCGTTTCAGCATGGGGTATTGTACGGGAGATGGAGAGGAGGGGTGCTGCCGCCAGTGGTTTGCCGGCGATTGCCTGTTAGGCTGGTTTATACTTCTGGCTATACTCAATAGTGGCTTGTTGATATTTCGGTTTATGCTTTTGCTATACTTGGCAGCTGCTGTAGATGCTGCTTTATACTTATTTATACTTGTTAGCTAGAGTTCTTCCTTAATTCTGTTTTCTACTATACTTGGTAGGGCTGTTTGTTGTTTGCTTATACTTCAAGCTATATTTGGTAGCTGGCTGTATTCCTCAGTTTTATACTTTTCCTGTTTCATTTCTGGCTTTGGAGCGCTCCAAGCCCGCGAGGGCTCGTCCTTGCGTTTCGCGCGGCGGCGTGAAGCTGCCCTACCGGGCTGCCGCATGCGCGGCACCGCAACACACCAAGGCGCTCCACCCAAGGACTAGGATCAACTCGATAGCTTAGGTTTATACATCAGCTTAAGTATAAGCTTCAACTTTATCAGCATTGTATTTATGTAGGGACAGGTCGTGACCTGTCCGCACGATGGCAGCCGCTTTGAGAGTACAGCTTAAGTATAGCATTAGTAGAAAAGTCCCCCTTTGAAGGGGGTAGGGGGATGTTCTTGAATAGCCATAACAACAAAGCTTATACATCCCAACCTGCAATTACAGGCTCCCCTCCTGGGGGTAGGGGCCTCTTTATAATACAAGGAGGGGCAGTTGGACCCGGTACTACAACGCTTATGCCTAAGAGAGAACCAATTGCATAACCCTTTCCTATACTTATAGCCTATGCTTATAAGAGAATTAGGATAGGTAAAACTATCGCCCCGGCCTGCTATCACTCTTCCTGATTTATTGTATATTTATCCTTTCGCCTATTCTTACGAGCTAACCTATATGAGAAACAACCATACTTACTACAAAAGAACCCTGCTGACTGTTCTGGGGCTTGGCCTGCTGGCCGTTCCTGCTTTTGCCCAGCAAAGCAAGCTGCTTACCCGTGCCAATGCTATGGCTGATAAGCTGGAGCCGAAAGTAATTGAGTGGCGCCGCGATTTTCATGCGCACCCGGAACTGGGCAATCACGAAACCGAAACAGCCGCTAAAATTGCCGCTCACCTCAAAAAGCTGGGCATCGAGGTGCAGACGGGCGTGGCCCGCACCGGCGTGGTCGGTATTTTAAAAGGCGGCAAGCCGGGCCCGGTAGTGGCCTTGCGCGCTGATATCGACGGGCTGCCGGTGGTGGAGCGCGCCGATGTGCCGTTTGCCTCCAAGGTTAAAACCATGTATAACGGGCAGGAAGTAGGCGTGATGCATGCCTGCGGTCACGACACGCATATTGCCATGCTCATGGCCACCGCCGAAGTGCTGGCAAGTATGCAGAAAGAGCTGCCGGGCACCGTGAAGTTTATCTTTCAGCCTGCCGAGGAAGGCTCGCCGGTCGGGCAGGTAGGCGGAGCCAACCTGATGGTACAAGAAGGCGTGCTGGACAAAGGGCCAAAACCCGAAGTGATCTTCGGGCTGCACATCAACTCGCAGACAGAAGTAGGCAAACTTAAATACCGGCCGGGTGGCACCATGGCCAGCGCCGACATTTTCCGCATTAAGGTAAACGGCAAGCAGGTGCACGGCGCCTACCCCTGGGGCGGGATCGACCCGGTCGTAACAGCCTCGCAAATCGTGCTGGGACTACAGACCATTATTAGCCGCCAGGTAGAGCTGCCCGAAGATGCGGCCGTGATCACGGTTGGGATGATCCATGGCGGGGTGCGTAACAACATTATTCCGGAAGAGGTGCTGCTGGAAGGCACGGTGCGGGCGCTGAACAAAGACATGCAGCAGCAGATCCACGACAAGATCAAACTCACCGCCACCAAGATAGCGGAAAGTGCCGGCGCTACTGCCCAGGTCGAGATCATCCCGCAAACGCCCGTGACTTATAACGACCCGGCCCTGACAGACAAGATGCTGCCTACGTTACAGGCGGTAGCCGGACGGGATAACGTGATCCTGACCAAAGCCGTAACGGGTGCCGAGGACTTTGCTTTTTACCAGGAGAAGATCCCGGGGCTCTTCGTTTTCGTGGGCGGCATGCCCAATGGCAAAGACCCTAAAATAGCTGCGGCGCACCATACGCCCGATTTTTACATCGATGAAAGTGGTATGAAGCTGGGTGTGAAAACGCTGACCGGCCTGACACTGAACTACATGGAAGGTAAAGGGAAAAAGTAGTTGTATCTCCGGGCTGCACAAGTATAGCGCTGTTTGCTTCTAGCAAACCCGAGAGTCATCGGATCTATCTCATAAACGCTATTTGTGCCGCTTTTGAGAACGCAGTACCTTTGTGGACAAATCACCTGAAGGACTTTTCTCCTATGACAATATTTCGGCTTAAGCGCCTGCCAATTGCCTTGCTGGTGCTCTCATTAGGGGCTTGCCAGCCACGCACCTGGCAGGCCTCGCCCAGCCTCACCACCACCGATGTGCCGGTAGACAGTACGATTACGGCCGACCGGCAGACGGAAGCATTCATTGCGCCCTTCCGCCGGCAGGTAACTGATAAAATGAGCGAGGTAGTAGGTTTTGCGCCCGTGGCGCTGGGTAAAGGCGATTACCAGTCGCCGCTGGGCAACTTTGTGGTAGACCTGCAGCTTGCCCAAAGCCAGCCGCTCTACGGCAAGCCAATCGACCTGTCGCTGACTACCAATGGCGGCTTGCGGCAGCCGCTGCCGCAGGGCAACATTACCACGGGCCATGTGTTTGAGCTGATGCCCTTTGAAAATGAGCTCGTGGTGCTCACGCTGGAGGGCAATACTGTAAAAGCGCTGTTTGATTATGCAGCAGCCAATAAGAATGCGCCCATCGGCAATGCCACCTACACAGTGAAGGGTGGAAAGGCCACGGACATTAAAATTGGCGGCAAGCCCTTTGACCCCGCCCGGACCTATACATTGGTGACGTCCGATTACCTGGCAGGTGGCGGAGACGATCTGGCTATGCTCAAAGCGGCCACAAACACCGAGAAAGTAGGTTTGCTGCTGCGCGATGCCATCTTGCAGCAGATCAGGCAGATGACGGCGGCCGGGAAACCAGTTACGGCCGATGTGGCCACGCGTGTTACGGTTTTGCCCTAAGTATAAGCACACCATGAAAAGAAGAGATTTCATTAAAGCATCGGCCGTGGGGGCAGCGGGTATCAGCTTGCTGGGAATGCCTTTTTCGGCCGAAGCAGCCCAGCAGCTTACGCTGACCATCCTGCACACCAACGACCAGCATTCGCGCATAGACCCCATGCCCGCTGATGGGCGGAAGTATGGCGGCATGGGCGGCATGGCCCGCCGCGCCTCCTTAATAGAGAAGGTGCGCCGCGAGGAGCCCAATGTGCTGCTGCTGGATGCCGGCGACATCTGGCAGGGCACGCCGTATTTTAACTTCTTTAAAGGCGAGCTGGAGTACCAGCTGATGAGCCAGATGAAGTATGACGCAGCCACGCTCGGCAACCACGACTTCGACAACGGCTTGGAGGGCTTGCACAACCAGTTGCCCAAAGCAGAGTTCCCGTTTTTGGTCGCCAACTATAACTTTAACAACACCATCCTCAAAAACCGGTTTCAGCCCTATAAGGTGTTTGAAAAACAGGGGCTGCGCATAGGCGTGTTCGGGCTGGGCATTGAGCTGGCGGGGCTGGTAAGCAAAAACAACTATGGCCAGACCGAGTACCTGGACCCGGTGGCGGTGGCGCGCGAAATGGTGCAGGAACTGCGCGGACAGCAGAAGTGCCATTTGGTGATCTGCCTCTCGCACCTGGGCTATAGTTATAAGGACGAAAAGATAGACGACCTGAAGCTTGCCGGGCAGGTAGAAGGCATCGACCTGATCATCGGAGGGCACACGCATACGTTCCTCGACGTGCCCACCATAGTGCAAAATACAGGCGGCCAAACGCTCGTTAACCAGGTGGGCTGGTCGGGTATTTTTCTGGGGCGTATCGACTTCACATTCAATAAAAAGACAAAGCAGCGGACTGCTTTCCGGACCGCCGTTTTGCCTGTGGATAACCCTGTATTAACTTCGTGAATAAATAATTTTTTGTTTTAAATTATTTAAGCATTTTTGCAACCCCCCTGCCGTTAAGGAGTGGTTTGTTTCACCAAACGGATCTTGTGTGTTTTGGAAAATTGGATGATCAAAGACTGTTCTACTGTATGGAGTAACTGCCTGCAGGTGATAAAGGAAAATATTGGCGAACAAAGCTTTAAAACTTGGTTCGAGCCGATTAAGCCCATATCCCTGCGCGACAGCGTACTGACCATACAAGTGCCCAGCCAGTTCTTTTACGAATGGCTGGAGGAGCACTATGTGCAGCTTCTGAAAAAAGTCATCTACCAGGAACTCGGCAGCGAGGGAAGGCTGGAATACTCTATTATTGTGGACCGTGGAAACGAGTCTAACAAGCCGCAGACGGTCAACATACCGACCAAAAAAATACCACAGGCCGTGGTGAACTCTTACAGGCCGGAACAGAATTTTATCAAGAGCCCGTTCGAGTCCAAAACCATTGACCGCAACTTCCTTAACTCGCAGCTCAATTCTTCTTATAATTTCGAGAACTACATTGAGGGGGACTGTAACCGCCTGGCGCGCTCGGCGGGTTTTGCCGTGGCCAACAAACCCGGCACTACTTCTTTTAACCCGCTGATGGTGTATGGCGGTGTGGGGCTGGGCAAAACGCACCTGGTGCAGGCGATTGGCAACCACATCAAAAACAGCGACCCCAACAAGTTTGTGCTGTATGTGTCGTCCGAAAAGTTCGTGAACCAGTTCATCGAATCGGTGCGCACCAACAACGTGCAGGACTTTGCTAACTTTTACCTGTTGGTGGATATCCTCATCATCGACGACGTGCAGTTCTTGAGCGGCAAGGATAAAACGCAGGAGATGTTCTTTCACATCTTCAACCACCTGCACCAGTCGGGCAAGCAGATCGTGATGACCTCCGATTGCCCGCCGCGTGACCTCAAAGGCCTGGAAGAGCGCCTGTTGTCGCGCTTTAAGTGGGGCCTGACGGCCGATTTGCAGAGCCCGGACTTTGAAACCCGGATGGCTATCATCCAGAAAAAGATGCAGAGCGACGGCATCGATATTCCGGACAACGTGGTGGAATACCTGGCCTACAGCGTTGACACGAACGTGCGGGAACTCGAAGGCGTGCTGATCTCGCTTATCGCGCAATCGTCGCTCAACCGCAAGGAAATTGACCTGGAGCTTGCCAAGCAGGCCCTAAAGCATATCATCGAGGATGTGGAGACAGAGGTAAACCTCGACTTCATCCAGAAAACGGTGGCCGAGTACTTCCAGGTGAGCCTGGATTCGCTCAAAGCCAAAACCCGCAAGAAAGAGATCGTGACGGCACGGCAGGTAGCCATGTACTTTGCCAAAGAGTTTACCAGCCATTCGCTTAAATCCATCGGGTACCACTTCGGCGGCCGCGACCACAGTACCGTTATTCACTCGGTGCAAACTGTTTCGGACCTGATCGACACCGACAAGAAATTCAAAGCCAGCATACAGGAGCTTCAGAAGAAGTTTAAATCCAAGGCAGGCTGATAAAAATAAATTTCTGTAACAAGCGGCCAGGGCTACAGCAATCCTGTTGCTTTCCTTTTCCTTATACTTCTTCCGTTTTTCCGCTGCTTATACTTGGCGCGGATCATTTCCAAAGTGCACACACTGCGCTGCCGGCTTCCTGCCGCAGCTAGCGCCAGCCCTAATCTTTTCTGTTACAGGTAAATAACTACCTGTTTGTGCTTGCCATACTATTGTAAAACTCATTTTAAATGTGTATATAGTACGAGCATATATAGTTGTGAAAGCAGCCTTTCTTTCCGCTACATCTGTTTTTGTTACCCGGTCCCGCTTTCAAGTATTTTCTCAAACATACAAAGCTCTATATGAACCAAACAGATGTGATTGCCCTGAAAGACACCACTGCAAACCCGGCACCGCTCGGGCTTTTTGCCTTTGGTATGACCACCGTATTGCTGAACCTCCACAATGCCGGGATCTTTGAAATGAATGCCATGATCCTGGCCATGGGGCTGTTTTATGGCGGACTGGCCCAGGTAGTGGCCGGTATAATGGAAGCCAAAAAGAACAACACCTTTGGCCTGACAGCCTTTGTTTCGTATGGCTTTTTCTGGCTCACGCTGGTGGGCCTGCTCGTGATGCCGAAGCTGGGCTGGGGCGAGGCCGCTTCCGAAACAGGTATGGTGGCCTACCTGGTGATGTGGGGCATCTTTACCGCGCTGCTGTTTTTAGGTACCCTCCAAATTAGCCGAGCCCTGCAGGTAGTATTTGCCACCCTCACTGTGCTGTTCTTTTTGCTGGCCCTGGGCGACGCGACAGGCAATGCGGCCATTAAAACCTTTACCGGCTACGAAGGTATTATCTGTGGTGCTTCTGCCATTTATGCGGCCACTGCAACCCTGCTGAACGAAGTTTACGGCAGAACACTGCTGCCTGTGGGCGCGGCAGTGAAGCCGGCTGCAGTAGCCTTTGCTGCCGCCAGGTAAGTATAACGGCACTTAGAAAACGCCCGAAGCTGGTTCCGGTTTAAGCATCTCACCGACGCTAAAAAGAGCAGCGGCTATACTTTGCAAAGTATAGCCGCTGCTCTTTTTATTTGATCGTGTTTATACTTGCAGCCGCTTGTCAGGTGCCAAAGCTAGCCGATTCGGTTACCGTATAGCCATACTCGTCGGCCATGTCGCGTACTTTGGTCTTTATCTTCTCCAGGTCCCGCTTCTTGCGTACCTGCTTCAGGTCCAGGTACAGCTTGGTGGCATCGCTCTTGGTTACCTGCAGCGCCAGCGGCGAGATAAGCACCTGCTCGATGCTATGAATCGGGATGATGTGCTTGGTGCGGAAAGCGCCATACTTCTGTACAATGTATTGCGGCGTGATCTCAAAATAAGACTGCACCCCAAACACCGACGTGTTCTGCAACATGACATAGAGCAGAAAGACCAGGGCTAACCCGAAAAAGATATAATACAGGTATCCCTGATGAGCGGCTGTGCTGTCAAAAAAAAGCAGGTAACCTGCCCATCCCAACCAGCCCAATGCAAGGACCATCAGAACGGTAAAGGATAACATTGCATTACGGGTAGGAGATAGTTGCACCACCAAGGTCGTTCGTGCATTACGGCCGGTCGCTGCCATTCGGTAAAATTTACGTGAAACAAATGCTGCCATTAGCATGGCTTTGGCGCAATATAGTAATTTTTTACTTTTTTAGCGTCGCCTGCAGCGTTATCTCGGGCACGGCCCCCAGCGCTTTAGACACCGGGCAGCCTTCTTTTGCTTTCTGAGCCAGTTGCTGAAAGGTTTCCTCATCCAGGCCCTCTGCTTTGGCTTCTGTTCGTAGCTCGATCTTCTGGATCAGTGGCGCGCCGTCTTTCTCGCCCAGCCATACACTGGCGGTAGTTTCAATAAACTCCGGGGTGATGTTCTCGTTGCCCATGAGCGCGCTCAGGAACATCGAATAGCAACCGGCATGCGCAGCCCCGATCAGCTCCTCGGGCGAGGTGCCGCTGGTGCTGTCGCCAAAGCGGCTGGCATACGTGTATTTTGACTCTACGGCACCATTGCCGGTTTTAACGGAGCCTGTTCCGTCTTTTAGTCCTTTCTCCCATTTGGCACTTGCAGTGTGTTTTTTCATAGCTCTTGGTTTTGTTTTATTTCTATCAAACTTATTTAATCCGATATGGTTGCTAAAGTTTGGCAGCAGCAGAACAAAGTTCCGGACATTGGCCCTGAAAATGGCCAATACTATGGCAATAATGGTTTATCTGGGTATATTTACCTGTTCACTAATCGGAATATATGGGTGTAAAAGCATTGTTGAGTAAGCCATTTGCGGCCTATGTGCACAAGAAACATCAGCGTTGGATCGAAAACCCGGTAGCGGCACAGAACGCCATTTTTGAAAGTATCCTGCAGAAGGCGCAACATACTTTGTTTGGCCGCGACCACGGCTTCAGCGCCATCCGCACGCATGCTGATTATGTACAGGCCGTGCCAGTGCGTGACTATGAAGGCCTTGCCAACTACTTTAACCTGGTAAAAGAAGGGCAGAAAGATGTGCTCTGGCCGGGCAAACCCTTATACCTGGCCAAGACCTCGGGCACTACTTCGGGCACCAAGTATATTCCCATCACCAAAGACTCTATTCCCAACCATATCAACGGCGCCCGCGATGCCCTGCTGGCTTACGTGCACGAAACCGGCCGCTCCGCTTTCCTGGACGGGAAATTGATCTTTCTGTCGGGTAGCCCGGAGCTGGAGGAAGTAGGCGGCATTAAAACGGGCCGGCTATCGGGTATTGCCAACCACCACGTGCCCGGCTACCTGCGCACCAACCAGTTGCCCAGCTACGAAACCAATTGCATTGAGGACTGGGAAACGAAGCTCGACCAGATCATCGAGGAAACCATTGATCAGGACATGACGCTCATCTCGGGCATTCCGCCCTGGGTGCAGATGTATTTCGACAAGCTGATCCGGCAAACGGGCAAACCCATTAAGGATATTTTTCCGCACTTCTCTTTGTTTGTATATGGTGGCGTGAATTTTGAGCCCTACCGTAAAAAGATGATCGAGTCGATTGGCAGGGAGGTGGATTCGATTGAGCTATTCCCGGCCTCGGAGGGCTTTTTTGCTTACCAGAACAAGCAGCAGGACCCGGGCTTGCTGCTGCTGCTGGATGCAGGCATCTTCTACGAGTTTATACCGGTAGAGGAATATTTTAACGCCCAGCCCACCCGCCTGACCATTGGCCAGGTGGAGCCGGGCGTAAATTATGCCCTTGTGATCAGCAGCAACGCCGGCCTGTGGAGCTATTCCATCGGCGATACGGTGAAGTTTACCTCCGTGAAGCCTTACAAACTGATCGTGAGCGGGCGCATCAAGCACTTTATCTCGGCCTTTGGTGAGCACGTGATTGCCGAGGAAGTGGAAAAAGCCATGCAGCGCACCATGGCCCGGCATGGCAAAGTGGAGCTGCTCGAGTTTACCGTGGCCCCGTACGTGAGCCAGGACAAAGGGCAATCGTACCACGAGTGGCTGGTGGAATTTGCGCATCCGCCGCTGGACCTGGTCAATTTTGAAAAGGAACTGGATGAACAGCTGCGAAAGCTCAACTCCTACTACGATGACCTGATCAAAGGCAAGATCCTGCAGCCGCTGAAGATAAAGAAGCTCCCGGTGGGCACGTTCCGCAACTACATGAAGTCGCAGGGCAAGCTGGGCGGCCAGAACAAAGTGCCGCGCCTGAGCAATGACCGCAAGCTGGCAGAAGGCTTGCTGGAGGTGAGCAAGCAAGGGTAAGTGTTTAAAGTATAGAAAAGAAGTTTTGCAGCAATAGGAGTAACCGACCAAGTTCCTGTTTGGATAAGGTAGAAAGCCAGGCAATTACGTACTACTTTTTGTCATCCTGAAAGGATCTTGGTTGCAAGTAGTATAGGCTTACGCTCCTGAGCCAAAGGTGCAACTATAGGGCTGTTAGGCTGTAGATGAACAGCAGCCAGTAAGTATAGCTTGCCTTCGGTTTAGGAGTGCAGCAGTTAACGTGTAAAGGCACAAGTAGACGCTTGCGCCAGTAAAAGGCCGATTATTGCACGATACCGGATACCTAAAGCAGGAACAGTTTGAGAGTATACACGCAGACTGTGAAGAGTTAATAAAAATTTTGAATAGCATCATCATTACGAGCAAAGCGAAACTGGAAAAGAACACCAATTCGTAATTCGTAATTCGTAATTCGTAATTAATGAAGAGAATCGCCATACTTGGCTCTACAGGCTCCATCGGCACGCAGGCGCTGGAAGTGATCAGGGCGAACCCCGAAAGCTTTGAGCTGGAGGTGATCACCGCCAACAGCAATGCAGACCTGCTGATTGCGCAGGCACTGGAATTTAAGCCCAACGCGGTGGTAATTGCCCGCGACGAGCACTACGAGTACGTGCGGCAAGCGCTGCAGCACGAGGATATTAAAGTATACGCCGGCGCCAACGCGCTTGGCTCGGTCGTGGAAATGAGTACTGTAGACATGGTGCTTACCGCCATGGTCGGGTATGCGGGGCTATTGCCTACTATCCGGGCCATAAAAGCTGGCAAGCAAATTGCGCTGGCCAACAAAGAGACGCTGGTCGTGGCCGGGCAACTGATTACGGAACTGGCGCGGCAGCATGCCGTTAACATCTACCCGGTAGATTCGGAGCACAGCGCTATTTTCCAGTGCCTGGCCGGCGAGTTTCATAATCCGATCGAGAAGATCATACTAACAGCCTCGGGCGGTCCGTTCAGAGGGCGTACAGCCGAGGAGCTGAAGCACGTAACCAAAGCGCAGGCCCTGAAGCACCCCAACTGGGAAATGGGCGCCAAAATCACCATCGACTCAGCCTCGCTGATGAACAAGGGCCTGGAGGTGATCGAAGCCAAGTGGCTGTTTGCCCTGCGCAACGAACAGATTGAGGTCGTGGTGCATCCGCAGTCTATTGTACACTCGCTGGTGCAGTTCGGCGATGGTTCCATCAAAGCGCAACTGGGCCTGCCCGATATGAAGCTGCCCATACAGTATGCCCTGGGCTACCCGCAGCGCCTGAAGTCGGATTACCCGCGTTTCAGTTTTATGGACTACCCGCAGCTTACGTTTGAGCAGCCGGACCTGAAGACATTCCGGAACCTGCAGCTGGCTTTTGACGCTATGGAAAAAGGCGGTAACATGCCCTGTATCCTGAATGCCGCCAACGAGGTGGCTGTCAGTGCCTTTCTGCACGACCAGGTTGGTTTCCTGCAGATGTCGGATATCCTGGAAAGCTGTATGGCAAAAGTTACGTATATTGCGAATCCTTCTTATGATGACTATGTTAACACAGACAAAGAGGCACGTAGGCAGGCAGCAGCGTTGATTGGAAAGTAAAGTACCCTGGCCGCCGGTTGGCGCCACGTTTAAAGTATAAACTTAATTTTTAGATGGATATAGTGATCATGGTGGGCCAGCTGATTCTGGGCCTTACAATACTGGTAGGACTGCACGAATTAGGCCACATGCTGGCAGCCAAATGGTTCGGAATGCGCGTAGAGAAGTATGCTATCGGCTTCCCGCCGAAGATCTTTAGCAAAAAGTTTGGCGAAACAGAATACATGCTCGGCATGATCCCGCTGGGCGGTTTCGTAAAGATATCCGGTATGGTGGATGAATCCATGGACACCGAGGCGCTGAAGCAGGAGCCCCAGCCGTGGGAGTTCCGCTCCAAGCCAGCCTGGCAGCGCCTGATCGTGATGATGGGCGGTATTATTGTGAACGTGATCACGGGCATCGTGATTTATGCTGCGCTAACCTATCATTATGGCGAAAGCTACCTGCCGGCCAAAGAAGCCCGCTATGGCGTGGTGGCCAACGAGATCGGTCAGGAGATCGGTTTTCAGACAGGCGATAAGATTGTGGCGGTGAACGGCAAGGAACTTGAAAAGTTTGAGGATGTATACTCGATGGATGCGCTGCTGGGCCGCAATGCCTACTACACGGTAGAGCGGGATGGCAAACGCGTAAACATTCAGGTGCCCGCTAACCTGATGGACCGCCTCTCGGATAAGGAGGAGCGCATGTTTTTCGTGCAGCCCCGCCAGACTTTCCAGATCGGGGAGATTCAGGCTGGCAGCAATGCCGCCAAAGCAGGCCTGCAAACCGGCGATCACGTGCTGACCGTGAATGGCCAGGACGCCAAATTCTTCGATGTGTTCCAGAAAATGCTGCAGCAGAATGCCGGAAAGCAGATCACCATGCAGGTGGAGCGCGAAGGCAAGCCCATAAAACTGGGTGCTAAAGTAGATTCTGAAGGCCACCTGGGCTTTTTTCCGAAGCCGATGCTCAACTACGCCACCCGCGACTATAGCCTGGGCGAATCAATTCCGCTGGGTGCTGAGCAGGCGTTTGGCGTGATCTCGGCCAACATAAAAGGCTTTGGTAAAATTTTCCGCGGCGAAGCCGACCCGACCAAATCTATTGGCGGTCCGATCAAGATCGCCCAGATCTATGGCGGCCATTTCGACTGGTTTAAGTTCTGGTCCTTAACCGGCATGCTGTCGATGGTGCTGGCTTTTATGAACTTCCTGCCTATTCCGGCACTGGATGGCGGCCATGTGATGTTCCTTACTTACGAGATCGTGAGCGGCCGCAAACCATCCGATAATTTCCTGGAAAATGCGCAGAAGGTAGGCATGGTGATTCTGCTGTGCCTGATGGGCTTTGCCATCTTTAACGATGTGTTCCAGACCATCTTCTAGCCGCTAACCAGAATTTTATACTTGCCTGGCTGTGCCCGCACCTTTCTTTGTGCGGGCACAGCTGTTTAGAGGCATTTTAAGTTGTCGCTGAACGAAGTAGCAGGAGTTTCTCTTTTAAAGTATAGCGGTTATCTTTACCAGGCACTTAGCTTTGGCATAGCCCTTGCTCCTTATTTGTCCTCCGAATAAAAATATGATGTATAAATCCCTCGTTCTCTCCCTGCTTTTGGTACTGCTGGGCACCGGTGCAAGTTTTGCGCATAATTACCATACCAGCATCACAGATATTAAGTATAACCCACGTACCCAGAGCCTGGAAGTGGCCGTTAAGGTGTTTACCGATGACCTGGAAAACGCCATTTCGCGGCGCACCAAACAGGAAGTGCACTACAGCAAATCCGAGAAACTGAAGCAGGACCTTACCGCCTACCTGCACAGCACGCTGGTTTTTGCGGTGGATAAAAGCGCTCCGCTCAAGTATACCTTGCTGGGCTCCGAAGAAGAAGACAACGCCGTGTGGCTGTATGTGGAAGTGCCGGTAAAACAAGCCGCGCTGCCGCGCCTGCACGTTAAGAATACCGTGCTGATGGAAACCTTTCCCGACCAGATGAACATTGTAAATGTATCTTACAAAGGCAAAACAGAAAGCGCTCTGCTCCAGCAGGACGAGCAGGAGAAGACCTTCTCTTTTTAGATCCGAAAGCATCGATAAACTAAAAAGGCTGAACCGACATCTGCGGTTCAGCCTTTTTAGTTTAACGCCAGCCGCTCATACTTCAGCGCACAGCGCTATGAAGCTGCACCAGGTATAAACCGGCGCCACACCCGTAGCTTAAGCCTTTTATTGTTGTATTTTCTGCGGCTTTATCAGTTTAAACTCCACCCGGCGGTTAATACGGCGGTCTTCCTCGTTTTTTTCATCGCGCACGGGCCTGGTGCTGCCATAGCCAAAGGCATCGATGCGGCCGGGCCGGATGCTTGCTTTCTGCTCAATATAGTGCCGGATGGCGTCTGCCCGGTCCTGCGAGAGGCTGAGGTTGAAATCCGCATCGCCGGCGCTGTCGGTGTGACCCCCGATCTCCAGCCGGAACGTAGGGTGGTCTACCAGGAACAGCGCCACTTCATCCAGCACCGGCTCCATACTTGTATTGATGTCCGACTGGTTAGGGTCAAATTCGATGTTGCGGAACACCATCGGAATGCTGTAGTCGATGACCGTGGTCATGAGCTGCACATCCGTGTCCTCCTGCAGCGACAGCTCCCGCTCTATGGTAAAAAAGTCCGCCCCCTGAATCAGAATGATATAATGCGAGTTGTCGATCAGATCGAATTCAAATGAGCCATCCGGCCGGATATAACGCGAGGAAATCTCGATGCCGTTGTCGCGGTCGATGATGGAAATGATGCCCGCCAGCGGTTTGTGGGTAACCGAATCGGTGAGCGAGCCAGTCACTTTGGTCACCGCCAGCGGATGCGCCTCCATCGGCAAGGGGAACGAGTACAGATCCAGGTTCTGGATATCATTGGCTTCGGAGCGCGCATAATACAGGTTTTTAGAGGCCGCATCGATAGTGAAGTAATACTCGCTGCCGCGGCCGTTCACCAGCGGCCCGATGTTGCGCGGTTCCTGCCAGTGGCCCTGCACCCGGTAGGTTTTGTAAATATCAAAGTCGCCGAAGTTGTAGAGCTGGCCCCGCGAACTGAAGTATAACACCTGGTAGAGCGGGTGGAAGAAGGGGCTCACTTCGCTCTCACGTGTGTTCACGACCGGGCCCATGTTCTGCGCTGGCGCCCAACGACCGTTTTTGTCTTTGTAGGTAAAGTAAATGTCTGAAAGGCCAAAGCCGCCCAGCCGGTCAGAGGCAAAGTATAAGGTGTCCTCCTTGGACGAGAGCGTTGGCTGCGAGTCCCAGGCCTTGCTGTTCACGTTAGCGCCCAGGTTGCGGATCTGCCCCCACGTGCCATCGGGCTGCTGGCGGGCCATGTACAGGTCGCAGTTGCCGTAGCCATCGGGTGCTTCGCAGCGGGCAAAGTATAAGGTTTTGCCGTCGCGGCTCAGGCAGGCCGATCCTTCGTTGTAAATGCTGTTGATGGGCTTGCCAAACGATTTGCCCTGTTCCCAGAAGCCGTTGTTTTGCCGGGAGTAGAACAGGTCCTCGTTGGCACGACCGTTCAGTCCCTGTACATTTCGCTTGGAAGTATAAATGAACACGTCATCTTCGCCGTGCAGCGTGGGGCCATAGTCGGCAAAGGGCGAGTTGATGGCGTCGCCCATGTTGAGGTATACGCCTTTGGGCGGTTTAAACGTAGCGATGGATTTGCGGTACTCTACCAGTTCGTAGTAGTAGTTTAGCGGCACATAATGCGCCCTGGTGTTCTGGTCCAGCGAGTCGTAGTAGGCGGTAACCTTGCTTACGTCGGTGCGGTGGTGCTTTAATACCAGGCGGTACAGGGTGCGGGCCTTTTCCAGGTCGCCCAGCCGCTCGGTGAGCTGGGCCAGGTGCCACAGCAGGTAGGTGTCCTTGTAAAAGTTTTCGATCCCGAAATGCTGTACATAATTTTCGAGCAGGGGCAGCACCCGTTTATACTGCCGGCGCTTTTCCAGTTTCTGAATGGCCGCCAGCTTTTTGCGCTCACTGTAATAAGGAATCTTATTTAAATTAGGAAAATCGAGGGGCCGTTCTGCGCTTGGCGAAGATTTGTGTACTTTCAGGCCATTGGCAGGTGCCTCTAACGGGATTTGCTGGTATTGCTGCGCACCCGCTGCCCAAGGCAACAGGAACAGTAATAACCAGAACCCCACCAGGGATGCACCTTTCATCTGCCGCGATCGTTAATGTAGTGCACAAATATATTAACTTTATACTATATTTTTGCAGCGGAATGTTTCTGTTGTTATATTTTTTTATGGATAGCTGCATTTTCTGTTTTTGCGGTTACGACAAAAGAGCCGCTTAAACGGCTTGGCACAAGACTTGACTATAAATAGCCAAGGCAGAAAAGGGGGGACTGGAAAGTGCTTTTCTGCCATTTTGGCACCGAACAATACTATGGACTATACACAAAGCAATTTTTTACACAACCTGCTGCTGAGCGGGCTTTCAGGGGACGACGAAGTAGAGATGATTCCGATCATTACGGCTGATGCCGACGAGGAGATGACAGCCAGTGAACTGCCTGAGGAGCTGCCTATACTTGCCGTGCGCAACACCGTGTTGTTTCCGGGGGTGGTGCTGCCTATAACCGTGAGTCGTAAAAAATCGGTGCGGCTGGTGCGCAAAGCCCACAAAGGCGATAAGCTGGTTGGCGTAGTTGCCCAGAAGAACACAAACTCCGACGACCCGACGGCCGAAGACCTGTACGGCGTGGGCACAGTGGCCAAGATCCTGAAGATGCTGGTGCTGCCTGATGGCAATACCACCATTATTATTCAGGGGCAGAGCCGTTTCAGCATCGACGAGATCACACAGGAAGAACCGTTTCTGACAGCCAAAGTAAGCCTTTGCAAGGAAACCAAGCTGGATCGGAAAAATAAACAGGTAAAGGCGCTGGTGCAGTCGCTGAAAGATGCGGCCGGCAAAATGCTCAAACTCAACCCCGAGATTCCGCAGGAAGCCCAGGTAGCCCTGGATAATATTGACAGTCCCAGCTTTCTGACGCATTTCCTTTCGAGCAACCTGAACGTGGAAGTAGGGCAGAAGCAGGCCTTGCTCGAAGTGAACGATGGCGTAGAGCGCGGCACGCAATTGCTGGAGCTGATGCTCCGCGAAATCCAGCTGCTGGAGCTCAAGCAGGAAATCCATACCAAAGTACACACCGATATAGACCAGCAGCAGCGCGACTATTTCCTGCGCCAGCAAATAAAGGTGCTGCAGGACGAACTGGGCCAGGAAGGCCCCGACCAGGAGATCGAGCGTTTCCGGGAGCGCGCCAAAAAGAAAAAATGGCCAGAGCAGGTAGCCAAGCACTTCCAGAAAGAGATCGACAAATTGGGCCGCCTCAACTCGCAGGCTGCTGAGTACCCGGTAGCCGTAAACTACCTGGAGTTTTTGCTCGACCTGCCCTGGGGCGAGTATACCAAAGACAACTTTAACCTGAAGCGCACCAAAAAGATACTCGATGCTGACCATTACGGGTTGGAGAAAGTAAAGGAGCGCATTCTGGAGTACCTGGCTGTGCTGAAACTGAAGAACGACATGAAAGCGCCGATCCTTTGCCTTTATGGCCCTCCGGGCGTGGGCAAAACATCGCTGGGCCGCTCTATTGCCAAATCACTGGGGCGAGAATATGTCAGGATGTCATTGGGCGGCATCCGCGACGAGGCCGAAATACGTGGCCACCGCCGCACCTATGTGGGCGCCATGCCGGGCAAGATCATCAGCCAGATAAAAAAAGTGGGCTCCTCCAACCCAGTTATCATCCTGGACGAGATCGATAAGATCGCTTCCGATTTCCGGGGCGATCCATCTTCGGCCCTGTTGGAGGTGCTGGACCCTGAGCAGAACCATACCTTTATGGACAACTACCTGGATGTGGAGTATGACCTGTCCAAGGTGCTGTTCATTGCCACGGCCAACTCCCTGGATACCATTCAGCCTGCCCTGCGCGACCGCATGGAGATCATTGAGCTGACGGGCTATACTTTAGAAGAGAAAACCGAGATCGCCAAACGCCACCTGGTGCCTAAGCAGGTAGCCGAGCACGGCCTGCAGGAGGAAGATGCCAAAGTACCGAAGCAAACGATCCAAAAGATTATCGAAGATTATACCCGCGAATCGGGCGTTAGGAACCTGGAGCGCAAAATTGGCCAGCTAGTGCGCCAAACGGCCAAGCTGAAGGCCATGGACGAAAAATACCCGACCACCATCAAACCCGAGGATGTGGTCAAGCGCCTGGGCTCCGAGATATTTGATAAGGAAATATACCAGGACATCGACACGGCCGGCGTGGTAACAGGCCTGGCCTGGACCTCGGTGGGCGGCGACATCCTGTTTATCGAATCGTTGCTGAGTAAAGGCAAAGGCAAACTCACCCTATCGGGGCAGCTGGGCGACGTGATGAAGGAATCGGCCATGACGGCCATCTCCTACTTAAAAGCGCATGCCGACCTGCTGGACATCGACTACCGTTTGTTTGACCAGTATGACCTGCACATTCACTTCCCGGAAGGAGCAGTGCCGAAGGATGGGCCATCGGCCGGTATCGCTATTTTTACCTCGATTGCGTCGGTGTTTACGCAACGCAAAGTAAAATCGCGCCTGGCTATGACCGGCGAGATCACGCTGCGCGGCAAAGTGCTACCGGTAGGCGGCATCAAAGAGAAGATACTGGCAGCCAAGCGCGCAGGCATTACGGACATTATCCTTTGCCAGAAAAACAGGAAGGACATCAACGAGATTCCCGAGCAGTACATCAAAGGCCTCCACATCCATTATGTAGACCGTGTGGATGAAGTAGTGAAAATTGCGCTGCTGAAGGAAAAAGTGAAAAATCCGCTGAAGCTAACGGTAACGGAAGAAGCAAAGGCTGTGGTGGAGTAAGCTGAATTCTGAATAACTGAATTCTGAACAAGTGATTGAGCGAATTTATACTTGCCCTTTCCCCACTGTCATCCTGAAAGGATCCTAGTGGCAAGATGCATCAGCTGCTCATGTTGCCTCCAGGATCTTTTCAAGATGATAGGACTTAAAATATTCAGGTATTCAAAAGTCAGTTATTCAAAATTTAAAAACCCATGTACAAGGCCGCCCTTATACTTTGCTCACTGCTGGGGCTCGCGCTCACAGCACATGCGCAGGTAGGCGGGCAGCGTGGTTTTCCGTTTCTGGAGTTGCCGGTTAGTGCCAAACAAGCTGCCCTTGGCGGGGTGAATGTAAGCGCCGGCGCGCACGATGTAAGTATGGTGGGTGCTAACCCGGCTTTGCTGAACGAGGAGATGGACAACCAGTTGAGCCTGGGGTATGTGGGCTACCTGGCCGATATCAGGCAGAGCAACCTGGCGTATGCGTTTAAGACGAAGCAGCATGGCCGCTGGGCAGCAAGTATAAACTACCTCAACTACGGCGATTTTGTGCAGCGCGACGCCACCGGGGCAGCAGAAGGCAGCTTCCGGGCAAATGATTACACGTTAGCGATCACGCATGCCCGGCAAATGGACGCTTTCACGATAGGAGCTACGGCAAAAATGGCTGTATCAAGTATAGCGGGAAACAAAGCGGTGGGAATGCTGGCCGATGCAGGCGTGGCGTTTAAGCATCCGGAGAAAGAATTTAGGGTAGGGCTGGCGTTTAAAAATATCGGCTACCAGGTAAAACCCTATGATGATGGCGAGCGGCAGCCGATGCCCTTTGATGCGCAGATGGGCCTGAGCTACAAACCCGAGCACATGCCCGTGCGGCTCTCGCTTACCGCGCACCGACTATACGAATTCGACATCGTGTACCTGGACCCGAACGCAAAAGGGCAGCTGGATGAGCATGGCAACGAAGTGAAGGAAGAGAAAAAGCTGGGAGATAAGATTGCGCGCCATTTTGTGGCCGGAGCCGAGTTTGTGTTCAGCAAGAATTTTCAGCTGCGCGCCGGCTACAACCACCTGCGCCGCAAAGAGCTGCGGCTCGATACCCGGTCGGGCGGGGCAGGTTTTTCGGCAGGTGCTATGCTGCGCGTGCGGGCCTTTGAGCTCAACTACAGCAGCGCTTTTTTCCACCCGTCCGGCGCAACCCACTACATTACCGTGAGCACCAACACCCGTACGTTTTTGAAAAGGAAGAAAAAGACACAAGTATCAAGACGTTAGTATCAAGACATTAGACACAAGACTTTATACTTGGGAGCAGGTCAATTTATACTTCATGGCTTCAAAGGTGTAAGTATACATGTATTGCACCTTCAATTTATTGGCTATGCAACAAGTACAGCAGCCAGGTGCGCTTTTGACGATTTTTTATTTGAGCGTTCAGCGAGTGGGGGTAGGGGCCCCCTTTAGACAAATCGTCTTGATTCTTTTGCTTCCTTTTCTCTTTATAGAGGGCCCTACCCCCATCAAGGAGAAAAGGAAGGCCTAGCCGGCGAGGCGAAAGCTAACAAAGAGCATAAAAAGTTAATTCACGTAATAACTCCTATACATAAGGAGTTACTTATAATATCTTACTGTGACGATAATTGGGTCGCATCAAGACCTGATTTTAAACAAAGGAAATTACCATGTTAGAAAATATCGCATCCTTAACACCAGTTCAGATCGTAGCGGAGCTGGACAAATACATCATCGGGCAAAAAGACGCCAAACGCAACGTAGCCATTGCGCTGCGCAACCGCTGGCGCCGCATGAATGCGGATGAAAGCATTCAGCGCGAAATCGTGCCCAACAACATCCTGATGATCGGGGCAACGGGGGTAGGTAAAACCGAGATTGCCCGCCGCCTGGCCAAGATCGCTGATGCGCCGTTTACCAAAGTTGAAGCCTCTAAGTTTACCGAAGTAGGCTACGTGGGCCGCGACGTGGAAAGTATGGTGCGCGACCTGGTAGAGCAGTCGGTGAACATGGTGAAGACGCGCAAGAAAGAAGATGTGAAACAGAAAGCTGCCGAGCTGGTGGAAGACATCATCCTGGATGCGCTCATTCCGCCCATCCAGGGCCGCAATGCCTCGCCTGTTTCCATCAGTTCTGATCCGCACGCCATGCCCGATAATGATTACGAACTGAACGAGCGCACCCGCGAGAAATTCCGGATAAAGATCCGCAACGGCGAACTGGAAGACCGTAAGATCGAGATCCGGATCCAGCAGAGCGCTATGCCCGGTATGGGCGTGATGGGCCCCGGAATGGACGAGGCCTCGATGATGAACATCCAGGAGATGATCAGCGGCATGATGCCTAAAAAGACCAAGAAGCGTAAAGTAACCATTGCCGAAGCCCGCAAGATCCTGCTGGAAGAAGAAGCTTCCAAGCTCATTGATATGGACGAGGTGAAAGAAGAAGCGATCTTTAAGGCCGAAAACTCCGGTGTGATCTTCATTGACGAGATCGATAAAGTAGCCAGCTCCAGCAAAAAAGGCGGCGGCGGCCCCGATGTGAGCCGCGAAGGCGTGCAGCGCGACCTGTTGCCGATTGTAGAAGGCTCTGCCGTGAATACCAAGTATGGCGTGATCAACACCGACCATATTCTGTTTATTGCGGCCGGCGCGTTCCACGTGGCCAAGCCCTCTGACCTGATTCCCGAGCTGCAGGGACGTTTCCCGATCCGTGTGGAGCTGGACAGCCTGACCAAAGACGATTTTTACCAGATCCTGAAGTTTCCGAAAAACGCCCTGACCAAGCAATACGTGGCCTTGTTGGCGGCAGAAGGGGTGGAGCTGGCCTTTCACGACGAGGCGCTGGACGAAATAGCTTCCATTGCATTTGAGGTAAACGCCGAAGTGGAGAACATTGGCGCCCGCCGCCTGCACACGGTGATGAGCCGCCTGCTCAACGACATCCTCTTTGATGTGCCGGACAAAATAGGAGCCAACGCTCACATCCTGGTAGACCGCGCCATGGTGCAGGAAAAACTTTCCGGCATGGTGAAAAACCGCGACCTGAGCCAGTATATTCTGTAGTTAGAAAGTTAGAAGGTTAGAAAGTTAAAGAGTTGCAGTTTTTGTAGGGACTAGTCGCGACCTGTCCAATCGTGCACAGGCTTGCTAAAGAACTGGCGCGGGTATTAACTGGTGCCTTTAGCCAGGCGAGTCTCCGGACGCGCGTGAATTGGCTTATACTTGCAGCTATACTTTAAGAGCTGGTGTTTCTGTGATGGCAGAGGCACCAGCTTTTTTCGTTGGCAAAACCTCTTCACAAAGTATAGGTATAACCTCAACTCAATTCGTATCCGTAACTTAGGATGAGAGCTTTGACTTTTTAACGCTTTAACTTTCTAACTTCTAAACTCTCTAACTCCCATGAATCTCTACATCATCACCGGCGCCAGCAAAGGCATAGGCAAGGCCATTGCAGAAGAACTCCTGAAAGACGATCGCAACCATGTGGTAGGCGTGTCACGGACCAGCAGCATCGAACACCCCAACTACCGCCACCAGCCCCTCGACCTGTCGGATGTACCGGCTGTAGAGCACAACCTGCAGAAAGTGTTCGTGCCTTATCCGGATGCTGAAAAGCTGGTGCTGATCAACAATGCGGGTGTGCTGGGCGATATCGGGTATGTGGGCGAGGACATGCCCAATGAGCGCTTTGAATTTGTGTTTGATGTAAACGTGGTGGTGCCGGCCATGCTGATGAACACCTTTCTGCAGGTATACCGGGAGCATCCGGCTGAAAAAGTGATTGTGAATGTGAGCTCCGGTGCCGGGCAGCACCCGATCGATGGCTGGGCCAGCTACTGCGCTTCCAAAGCGGCCCTCGACATGCTTTCGCAAACCGTGCAGTTGGAGCAGGACAAACGCGGTTCGGGCGTGAAAGTATACGCGCTGTCGCCGGGCGTGGTAGACACGCAGATGCAGGAGAATATCCGGGAAAGTGATGCGGCAAAATTCAGCACTGTAGAAAAATTCCGCAACTACAAAGCCCATAACGAGCTGGCCTCGCCTAAAGAAGTCGGGCGCAAGATCGTGCACTTCCTGCATCACACCAGCAAGTATAACGATGTGCTGGTATCGGTACGGAACATGTAAAGTATAAAGTTGCTAACCCACCTCCAATCCCTAGGGGGAGGTAAGGCCGTTAAGTTCTACTTTTTTGTCATCCTGAAAGGATCTTGTGGGCAAGCCGCAAAGCTTAACCTCCGGGGGTAGGGGCCCTCTTTTTCTTCCAAGATTCTTAACAGAATGACAGTGCTTTTTGTGCTTATCCTTTTAGTACTTAACAGCCTTGCCTTTAGGGAGAGGAAATTCATTTTGCAGACGGCTGGCGCAACTTTTCGAACTTGTGCCTTTTTATAATGTGGAGTCTCTCTGACTTCACGGGCTCGCAGCGCCCTATACTTATTCTGCAAATCCCTTTTGATTATTCCTCACCCTGCGAGGTAAGGCCGTTAAGTCTTGACAAATTAAGCTTACAAAACTCTGTTATTCTGCAAAGAAACCTGCTGGAAAGAGAGGGACCCTGTCCCTGGGAGTCTATGCCGTTGCTACTTGCCTACAAGATTCCTCGCAACAAATGCGGGATCTGTGATTTACAGGATGGCAAAAAGTAGCACTGAACAGCCCTTTTTCCTGGGAGTCAAAGGGGGCGTTTACCTATGTCGATTTATACTTCACTCAGTTCATCACCCCGTTAAAACACAGTTTATCTGCCGTGCTATTGCGCTTTTCGGTTTTTATCCTAAACTTATAGGGCTTTTAAACGCCTTATCTAAAGCGCATCTTATACTTTCCTTACCATTACTCAAAACCATGGAAAATACCCAGATCAAAACATTTGAAGAATACAAATCAGCTTACAACCACAGTGTGCAGGACCCGGAAGGCTTTTGGGCCAACATTGCCGAAACCTTTACCTGGCGCAAAAAGTGGGACAAAGTGCTGGAGTGGAATTTTGAGGAGCCCGATGTGAAATGGTTTATCGGGGGCAAGCTCAACATCACTGAAAACTGCCTGGACCGCCACCTGAAAACCCGCGGCAATAAGCTGGCTTTGATCTGGGAACCCAACGACCCGAAAGAGCGCTATGTGCGCTTTACCTACAAAGAGCTGCATGAGCGTGTGTGCCAGTTTGCCAACGTGCTGAAGAAGAACGGCATCCGCAAAGGCGACCGCGTGTGCATTTACATGCCCATGATACCCGAGCTGGCGTTTGCTGTACTGGCCTGTGCCCGCATCGGCGCGATTCACTCGGTTATTTTTGCCGGTTTCTCGGCCGTAAGTATGGCCGACAGGATCAACGATGCCGGCGCGAAGATGGTGTTGACCTCGGATGGCCTGAACCGCGGCTCCAAGCAGATACCGGTAAAGCGGGTGGTGGATGAGGCGCTGGAAACCTGCCCGACCGTAGAGAAAGTGATTGTGGTAGAGCGCCTGGGCTGGGCCGTGAACATGGTAGAGGGCCGTGATGTGTGGTACCACGACGAAACAAAGGACGTGAGCAAAGACTGCCCTGCCGAAGAAATGGACGCCGAAGACATGCTGTTTATACTTTATACCTCCGGCTCCACGGGCAAACCGAAAGGCGTGGTGCATACCTGCGGCGGCTATATGGTATATGCCCAGTATACCTTTAGCAACGTGTTTCAGTACCAGGAAAGTGATGTATACTGGTGCACCGCCGATATCGGCTGGATCACGGGCCATACATATCTGCTGTACGGCCCGCTGCTGGCCGGTGCCACCACGCTGATGTTTGAAGGCGTGCCCACCTACCCGGATATGGGCCGTTTCTGGCAGGTATGCGACAAGTATGGCGTGTCCATTTTCTATACTGCGCCAACCGCTATCCGCTCGCTCATGAGTGGCGATATCGATGATGTGCTTTCCTATAGCCTGGACTCGCTGCGGGTGCTGGGCTCGGTTGGCGAGCCTATCAACGAGGAGGCCTGGCACTGGTATCATACCCACGTGGGCAAAGAGCGCTGTCCGCTGGTAGACACCTGGTGGCAAACCGAAACGGGTGGCATTATGATCTCTTCGCTGGCCAATATTACACCCATCAAGCCGGCGCACGCTGCTTTCCCGTTGCCCGGCATTCAGCCGGTGTTGCTCGACAGCGATGGCAAAGAGATCACGGAGAACGAAGTGGAAGGTTACCTGTGCATGAAATTCCCGTGGCCCGGCATTATCCGCACCACCTACGGCGACCACGAGCGTTGCCGCCTGAGCTACTTCTCTACTTACAAGGGCTTATACTTTACCGGCGATGGTGCCAAGCGCGATGAGAATGGCTTTTACCGCATTATTGGCCGTGTGGACGACGTGATCAACGTATCCGGGCACCGCTTCGGAACGGCCGAGATCGAAGAGGCCATCAACCACAACCAGCATGTGGTGGAGTCGGCGGTGGTAGGCTATCCACACGATATCAAGGGGCAAGGCATCTATGCCTTCGTGATCTGTAAAGATGTGCCGGAGCGCCAGGACTACCTGCGTGCCGAGATCATTGAAACGGTGGTGGAGAAGATCGGTAAAATTGCTAAACCCGATAAGATACAGATCGTGAGCGGCCTGCCCAAGACGCGGTCTGGTAAGATCATGCGCCGCATTCTACGCAAAGTAGCAGAAGGCGATACCGCCAACCTGGGCGATACCTCTACGCTCCTCGACCCGGATGTAGTGGACGAGATCAAGGCCGGGGCTTTGTAAGATTTAGATTTGCCAACTTTACATTGTGCTGCTAAACCGAATAGACTTCGGTTTAGCAGCACTTTTTCTTCTATGCAAAATATATGACATACAGAGAAGCAAACATCTACGATGTCAAGCAAATACAAATTGTGAGACATTCAGTAAAAGAGAATATTCTGTCCAACCTTGACCGGGTGACAGACGATGACTGCGAAGAGTTTTTATTCAGGAGAGGAAAAGGTTGGGTTTGTGAAGTGGATGGTTTGATCGTTGGATTTGCAATTGCAGACTTAAAAGACAATAATATCTGGGCTTTGTTTTTGAAACCTGAATTTGAAGGAAGAGGGATCGGGCGTCATTTACACAATCTAATGCTTGATTGGTATTTCGCTACCGGAAAAGAAAAGGTTTGGTTGGGAACATCACCAAACACGCGGGCAGAAAAATTTTATAGAAAGTTGGGTTGGACAGAAAAGGGGCTTGATAGTGATAATGAAATTAAGTTTGAGATGACCAGCGAGGATTGGCTGAGAAAGAAGAGAGAAATTCACTCCTAGCATCTAGCACAAAGAAGCATAGCAGGCGCATTGTGTAAACGCGCACCCGCTACTTACTTGAGGGCGTTAGTGATGAGAATAATTGCAGAAGATATAGAAGCCATACTTCGGCTTTGCCCCGTTCGCCTTCTATACGGGACCTTGACTGCATGTAATTGACAGATAGTATCATTCTATAACCAAAACTAACGATACAAATGAGCAGAAAATCTTTGCTATTACTGGTGCTTGGCGCTGTTACATTGAGCTTCAGCTTTATTGTTAAACAGTACTTTCCTTTAACTGATGCAGCGGATGGTTTTATAAAAGGGCTTGCGATAGGCCTGGTGATCTTAAGTATAATCCTGTTCTCAAAACAAGTAAGGCTTAAAAGGGCATCCAAAAAGGAGCAGGACTTTTGTTAAGCAGTAGCAGAACAGTTCACCACATCAGTTTGCTTCATTTGCGGTTGTAGATCTGGGGTGGTGAGTAGGCTGCACAAGCTGTTGGCAAAACCAAGACACACAACCAAGGCATCGGCTTCTCAGGTAAAATTTAATGGGCAACATGGCAAACAAGTCCTGCACGGATGGGGCAAATAAATCCGCATTCCGCCTATCTTTGCATCCCAACAACCCTTTTGCCATGATCGACGAAACCCACAACCCCTGGACCACCCTTTCTACCAAACATGTATACCAGAACCCCTGGATAAAAGTGCGCGAAGACCAAGTGCTCAACCCCAGCGGCGGCGAAGGCATCTATGGCGTGGTGAGCATGAAGAACAAGGCCATTGGCATTATCCCGATTGATGATGAAGGCTATACTTACCTGGTGGGCCAGTACCGCTACCCGCTCAACGAGTATAGCTGGGAAATACCGATGGGCGGCGGCCTGATCGAAAACGATATCCTGGAGTCGGCTAAGCGGGAGCTGAAGGAAGAGACGGGCTTTACGGCCGCCAAATGGACCAACATTTGCCGCCTGCATACCTCCAACTCGGTTACCGACGAAGAAGGCTTTGTTTTTCTGGCCCAGGAACTAAAGGCCGGCGAAACAGCATTTGAAGAAACAGAGCAGCTGCACATCCGGCGGGTGCCTTTTACCGAGGCCGTGCGCATGGCACTCAACAACGAGATCACCGATGCCATCAGCGTGGCCGGTATCTTAAAGGCCGCATTTATACTTGATAAGAAATAAGTTGCGCGCCTTTTTACAGAAAGGATAGGTTGGCGTACAAAATGCCCGGTGGTTTGAGTTGATCCGCTTAGCTGTGAGGAGGTTACGGGCGGCTGGCCCGCTGGAACAACCAAAGTATAAATTGCACAAGGTATGCGGTCCTACTACTCCGCAGCGTTATAGAGGTAGCCGTTGCAGAATGGCAGATAATGATTACATTTGACTACATGAAAGCCCTAAAATACCTGTACCATCGTGTGTATACTACCTGGTGTGTTACCTGGTTTGTAGTACCGTTTCTGGCTACTTACCCGGTGCAGGCCCTGCTGGTGCGCAACAAAAAGTGGTACAGGCATGTGCATTACTTTAACCGGGTGTGGTCCACCATTTTCCTGCGGATGTTCCTAGCGCCCCTCACCGTAGAATGGCGCATGAAGTATGATCCCAACCAGCGCTACATTTTCACGCCCAACCACAGCTCCTACCTTGATATACCGATGATGCTGCACAGCATTCCCGGGTTTCTTAATTTTGTGGGCAAAAGCTCGCTGGCCAAAGTGCCGCTGTGGGGCAAGATCTACGACAAGCTATACATTACCGTAGACCGCAAAAGCGCTGTAAGCAGTGCCAAAAGCTATCTGCGGTCCATCAAAACATTGGAGCAGGGGCGCAACCTGGCTATTTTCCCGGAAGGCACCATTCCCAAAACAGCCGGCGAGAAGCTGCTGGCCTTTAAAGACGGCCCTTTCCGGATCGCCATTGAAAAGCAGCTGCCCGTGGTGCCCGTTACTATGCCCTATAACCAGCACTTTATGCCCGACCTGGATGGGAAGCTGAAAGTACGCTGGCATCCGCTCAAGATCATCATACATGAGCCGGTCGCCACCAAGGGCCTGACCTTAGCAGACCTGCCCATGCTGAAAGAGCAGGTATTTAACATTATTCAAACCGAAATAACGAAACACCATAGAGCACATGTCAACAGATATTCAAACTATCCGCAAAATAGCACACTTAGCAAGGCTGGAGTTTAACGAGGAGAAAGAGCAGGAAATGCTGCAGGACCTGAACAAGATCCTGAACTGGGTAGATCAGCTGCGCCAGCTTGATACGGAGCATATCGAGCCGCTCATTCATATGTCGGAAGAGGTGAACGTGCTGCGCAATGATGTGGTGCAAAACACGGTAACGCACGAAGAAGCGCTGCTGAATGCGCCTAAAAAAGACTCTGATTATTTCCGTGTGCCCAAAGTACTGGAATAAGCCCTGAGCATAAGTATAAGGACAACCCCTGCTTAACAGCGTTGGAATGGATCGCCTATTTGAGGCTGAACAGCAGGCCGAATAATTTAACTGTCTTGCATTTTATGTCTTGATACTTGTGTCGAAAATAACCTATGAGTAAGATTAAGTTTTGGCAGGGATGGGATACGGACACCAGGTATCCCTATCTTTTTTTATTGCTGTTAGCGGTATTGGCGCTTTTGCTGGGCGTGTACCACTACTTCACCGGCGAAAATATTACGTTTGCCTGGGATAAGATAAGCGACTTGCAGGTGGTGCCGCTGCCGGTGCACGAGAGCACGCACCTGCTGCAGCCTTTCACCCTCTCGGCCGACGGTTACCTGCTGCTGGAGCAATATGATGTGGCCCGGCCCTACGTCAACACGCTGGCGGCTACCGGGCTGCTGGGTATACTTGCTATTTGCCTTGCTTTTTATACGGCTGCCATCAGCACCATGCAGCGCCTGGCCTATTTTGGCGGCGTGCTGCTGCTCATGCTGTTCCTGGCCACTTTCAATTTCGATATCCTGGAAATATTCGGCAGCGGCGGCCAGACCATGCTGCTGCTCAGTATTGTGGTGCTGGCCGCTGTCAGCTATGGCTTTCAGGCGTTCTGGCAACAGGTGGCGTTTGGCTGGCGCGTGCTGGTTATGGCGGCTGTGCTGCTGGCGCTGGGCATGCTGCTGTACAGCGAGGCCGAGTTCCCGGCCACGCTCGTTACCCTGCACCTGGTCAGCTACAGCAGCATCGGGCTGCTGGCCGCTACCGTGCTGTTTATACTTTGGGTGAGCTATGAGAACGTAAACGCCCTGCTTTGGATCAATACACAGGGCAAAACGCCGGACCGTCGTTTCAGCCTGTGGCAGTTCGTACTCATCGTGGTGCTCTACCTGCTAAACCTGCTGCTCTTATACCTGCACCAACTGGGCTACGTGAAAGCCGACATTTTCTATCTCAACAGCTTCGTCATCCTGCTGCTTTCGGTCGTCACCGGTTTCTGGGGCATGCGGCAGCGCGAGGCCTACTACCGGCCGCTGTTTCTGTTCAGGCCGGCGGGGGCGGTGCTCTACCTGGTGTTTGCTACCCTGGCCTTTCTGAGCATTGGCTATGCCTTTGCCACTGCCAACGACTCCCTGATTGCCATGTACCGCGACGTGATCGTGTACACGCACCTGGCTTTTGGCTTCGGCTTTTTTATTTACCTGCTGCTCAACTTCGGGGGCCTGATCGCGCAGCGCCTGCAGGTATACAAAGTGGTGTATGAGCCCAAGCGGTTCTCGTTGGCCACGTTTCTGCTCATGAGCCTGATTCTGTGCGCCATCCTGGTGATCCGGACGCAGTACCTTTCCTATTTCTATGCCAAGGCCGGTTACTACAACTACATCGGCGACCTGTACCGCACCTCGGGCAACGACATCCTGGCCCAGCGCTTTTACGAAGAGAGCGACCTCTACGACGCCAACAACGTGAAAGCCAACTACAGCCTGGCCGGCCTGTACCGCCAGCAGGACCAGCGCAACAACGAGATCCTGCAGATGAAAAATACGTTGGAAAAGCGGCCTAACCCGAAACTGTTTGTGCGCCTGGCCAACCTCTACGACGAAAAGCAATACTTTTTTGAGAAGCTGTACGTGCTGCGCGAAGGGGCAGAGCAGTTTCCGGAAAGCGGCGAACTCTACAACAACCTGGCCCTACTTTACATGCAAACCAGTGTGCAGGACAGCACCGAATACTACTTTAAGTTGGCCGACAAGTATAGCACTGACAAGGATGTTGTTAGCAGCAACCGCCTGGCGTTTTATACCCGGCAGGCCATGCTTGCGCCGGCACAGGCCGTGATGGAAGAGAGCAGCAACGGCACCTATAAACCCTTGCGCAGCAACATGGCTGCCTTGCGGCAGTTACTGGGCATGGAGCCGCAGGAAAAAGATGCTTTCGAGCCCGATTCGCTCAAAGCGGTAGAGGACCTGACGCTTTTTTATAACCAGACCATCAGCACACTCGACCAGGGCGACACGACCCGCCTGAAGGCCATCAATACCTACCTGAAGGTGCCGGGCAACCAACTCTTCTTCGAAGACCTGCTATACCTCAAGGCGCTGGTACACCATTACAATGGGCGCCCCAAAGAGGCCCGTGACGTGCTGGAGAATCTGGCGCTGCAGGCCGGCAACCGTAGCGGGTACTATTACAATGCCCTGGCTATCTGGATGCTGGAAGAGCAGAATAACCAGGCTGCGGCGGCATACTTCAAACAGGCCAAAGACAGGGGATTCATGCCGGCGTACCTCTCAGAAGGCTACGCGCTGGCGCTGGCCCACAAGCCTGCCGATGCCGTAAAGGCGCTGGAAGAAGTAGCCTATACCGAAGATGCCGAAGCCACACAGGCGGCACAGGCGCTAGCCACGGTGCTGCGCCGGCCTCTGGGGCAGATTACCCTGCAGGGCACGGATAAAGAGAAGGTGCAATACCTGCTTACCTACCTGCCGCAGCTGAGCCCCGAGCAGGTAAACACCCTGGTGCAGGCTATCACCGAAAAGGACATGAAGCGCTGGGCGCTGGTGGCGCGTGTCGGGTACCTGATGCGCCGCAAACAGTGGGGGCAGGCCCATCAGGCGATCAAAGAAACGGCAGCCCAGCTACAGCCGGAAGGGGAGCTGCGCTCGGCCCTGAACGTGCAGCAACTGAAGCTCTGGCTCCATACCCGCGAATACGATGTGCTGCTCAGCCGCATGAACAACCTCTACCTGACAGACCGGGACAAACGCCTGAACTTATACTTCAGAGCCAGCGTGGCGGCGGCCAAAGGGCGCAACCGGGAGGCCGCGGAGCGGTACCAGCAGGCTCTTAAGATGCTGCTCTACGACGAGGATGTGGTGCTGGCAGCGGCAGACTTCTTCCGGCAGCATGACCCGGGCCAGGAGCGTGCTTACAACATCCTGCTGAGCGGCATTACCTACAACCCCTACTCGGCGGAGCTCTACAAAGCTTATGCCCTGGAAAGCCTGAATCAGGGCTTACAAAGCTATGCGGACCAGGCTCTGGTCACGCTGCAAAGTTTGCTTCCTGCCTCAGAATATACTACATTTAGTAAGAAATATGAAAAACAGCGGCAGGATGTAGTCACACGCGCTGAGAACTGGTAACTATGAAAAAGGCTGTATGAACACGATCATCGAAACGCACGATATCTCGAAGGTATACCGCATGGGCAGCGAAACGATCCATGCCCTAAAATCGGTCACCATCACCATTCAAAAAGGCGAGTATGTGGCTTTTATGGGGCCGTCCGGTTCCGGAAAATCCACGCTCATGAACATCATCGGCTGCCTGGATACGCCTACGGGCGGCACTTATATCCTGAATGGGAACGATGTGAGCAACATGACCGATAATGAACTGGCCGAAGTGCGCAACAAAGAGATCGGCTTCGTGTTCCAGACCTTCAACCTGTTGCCGCGCCAATCGTCTTTAGAGAACGTGGCCCTGCCCCTTATTTATGCCGGTTACAACAAAAGCCAGCGCGAAGAGAAGGCCCAGCTGGCCCTGGAAAGCGTAGGCCTGGGCAACCGCGGCAAGCACAAACCCAACGAACTGTCCGGCGGGCAGCGGCAGCGGGTGGCCATTGCGCGCGCCCTCATCAACAATCCCAGCATTATACTTGCCGACGAACCGACCGGTAACCTCGATTCCAAGACCTCCTACGAGATTATGGAGCTGTTTGAGAACCTGCATGCCCGGGGCAACACCATCATTATGGTAACGCACGAGGAAGACATTGCCCGGTATGCGCATCGTATTGTCCGTTTACGCGACGGCCTGGTAGAATCGGATGTGCAGAATACCGATATCGTGACCGCCGCTAAGCTACAGGCAGAGTAACATTCATGAAGCTATATACCAAAACAGGCGATAAAGGCACCACATCCCTCATCGGGGGCACCCGGGTTGCTAAGTCGCACCTGCGCATCGAGGCCTACGGAACTGTAGACGAGCTCAACGCGTACATTGGCCTGGTACGCGACCAGGAAGTAAATAAAAGCCGGTCCCCTATTCTGAAAGAGATCCAAGACAGGCTGTTTACCATCGGCTCTCTGCTGGCCACCGATCCCGGAAAGTCGAAAATGAAAACGCCAGACCTGCACGAAGCGGATATCCATTTGCTGGAAACGGAAATTGATAGTATGACGGCTGCCGTTCCGCCGCTGCGCGCTTTTGTGCTGCCAGGCGGTCATCCTTCGGTATCATTTGGCCATGTGGCCCGCTGCGTGTGCCGCCGGGCCGAGCGCCTGGCTATCGGGTTACAGGAGGAATCGGAAGTGGAGGACCTGGTGATTATTTATTTAAACCGTCTGTCGGATTATCTGTTTGCCCTTTGCCGTATAATGACGCAGGAGCTCGGCGCCGAAGAAGTAACCTGGAAGCCCCGCATCTGATTTATACCTGAAAACAAATTCTATACTTATGTCTGTAGATACCTTACATATACCAGTTCAGCAGGTGGCCACGTCGCGCATCGATGAAGTGGACTTTAATAACTTGGAGTTCGGAAAATTCTTTGCCGATCATATGCTGGTGGCCGATTACCGGGACGGCGCCTGGCAAACACCCGAAATCGTGCCTTATGGCAACATGTCGCTTAGCCCTGCCACCTCGGCCCTGCATTACGGGCAGGCCATTTTTGAGGGTATGAAGGCTTACCGCGACAGTACAAACGGTGATGTGTTGCTGTTCCGTCCGCTGGAGAACTTTAAGCGCCTCAACCTGTCTGCCGAGCGCATGTGCATGCCCGAGTTGCCGGAAGAGATCTTTATGCAGGGCCTGGAGCAACTGCTTCGCCTGGATGCCGACTGGGTACCCGCGCAGGCAGGCAGTGCCCTGTACCTACGGCCGTTTATGTTTGCCACTGATGCTTTTGTAGGCGTGCGGCCATCGGACAGCTACCGCTTTGTGGTGTTTTCCTGCCCGGTGGGGGCATACTATAACAAGCCGATCCGGGCGGCCATCGAGCCACAGTACGTGCGTGCGGCGGAAGGCGGCACAGGCTTTGCCAAAACAGCCGGTAATTACGGCGCAGCCCTGATGCCGGCCCGCAAAATGCAGGAAAGAGGCTTTCAGCAGCTCATCTGGACAGATGCCAAAGAGCATAAGTATATCGAGGAGGCCGGCACCATGAACGTGATGTTTGTGATAGACGGCAAGCTCATTACACCGGCCGTAAGCACCACCATCCTGAACGGTATTACCCGCAAAAGCGTGCTGCAGCTGGCCCGCGACCTGGGCTATACCGTGGAGGAGCGTAGAGTGGCCGTGGAAGAAGTGATAGCTGCACAGAAAGCAGGCAAGCTGCAGGAGGCTTTCGGGGCGGGCACTGCCGCCACCATTGCGCCCATCGCTGCCATCCACTACAACGGCACAGACTATGAACTGCCGCCGGTAGCGCAGCGTGAAATGTCTAATAGAATAGCTACCGAGCTGGATAAGATCAAAACAGGCCAGGCACCCGATACGCATGGCTGGAACTACAGAATAAGCCGCTGAGCTGATTGAGGTATAAAATGCTGCTGTATAAACTGCTGTTTATACAGCAGCATTTTCCTTTTTAAAGAAAGTATAAAGTATAACAAACACCCATGACAACGGAACAAGTAAAAGAGTTAAAGGCCCGGGTAGAGGCTTTGAGGAGGTATCTTTGACTACGATGCCCGCAAAGAACAGGTAAAAGAGACCGAAGAAAAAACAACGGCCGCCGGCTTCTGGGATGAGCCCAAAGAAGCCGAGAAAATTCTCAAAGAGATGAAGTCCATCAAAGTATGGACTGACCATTACGAGGAGGTAGAGAAAGCCGTGTCCGACTTTGACGTTTTGTTCGACTTTTACAAAGAAGGCGATGTGTCGGAAGAGGATATCCTGCAGGAGTATAAAAAAGCAGAAGCGGCCGTAGAGGCCCTGGAGTTTAAGCGCATGCTGAGCGGCGAGGAAGACCAGCTCAGCGCCATCCTGGAGATCAACCCGGGGGCCGGCGGTACCGAAAGCCAGGATTGGGCCGAGATGCTCATGCGCATGTATATCATGTGGGCCGAGTCGCACAAGTATGGCGTGCGGCAGGTGAGTTACCAGCCCGGCGAGGGCGCCGGCATCAAATCAGCCACGCTGGAAGTGACGGGCGAGTTTGCCTACGGTTACCTGAAGTCCGAGATCGGGGTGCACCGGCTGGTGCGTATTTCCCCGTTCGACTCGGGGGGGCGCCGCCATACTTCCTTTGCGTCGGTGTTTGCCTACCCGGTGGTAGACGATACTATCAGTATTGAGGTGAACCCAGCCGACATCGAATGGGATACCTTCCGCTCGGGCGGGGCCGGCGGGCAGAACGTGAATAAGGTGGAGACTGCCGTGCGCCTCAAGCACAAGCCCACCGGCATCGTGATCGAATGCCAGATCGAGCGCTCGCAGCTCATGAACAAGGAACACGCCCTGCGGATGCTCCGTTCGCGCCTCTACCAGATAGAAATAGACAAGCGCAACGAGGAGCGCGATCGTATTGAGAGCACCAAAAAGCGCATCGACTTCGGCTCGCAGATTCGCAACTACGTGCTGCACCCTTACAAGCTCGTCAAAGATATCCGCACCGGCGTGGAGCGCAGCGATGTGCAGAACGTGCTGGATGGTGACCTGGACGAGTATATCAAGGCGTTTCTGATGCAGGCATAAAACAGTTTTCAGGCAAAATAGAAAAAGGCGCTCTTCAGGCGCCTTTTTCTATTTTCAGGCTGGCAGCGGGGCTACGGCTTATCCGAAATGGCCGGAATGACTGGTCGTGTTAGCTTTGCGGGGCAGGAGAAAATCTGTATTAAATAGAAACACTCTGGCAACATCTTGCCGTATAACATGTTATTATAATAGTATAAACTTGAATAATTCAGGTCTTCTATATAGCTGTTGCAGGATAGTGTTGCTGCAGGACAACGTCGTTTTTCCTTCTTTCTAAAAGCTAAAACAGGGCTTAAATTCACCCTCTCGATTTAAGTCAGCAAATCCGGTTTAAACCCTCGTAACCGGTTTATTTGCGGAAGTGACGGTATCAGCGGCAGCAGTGCCGCGCTGCGATCGTCTTTAAAAAGCTTCCTTTTATTCCTCCTTTCCAGGGATGCTACCCAATCTGGGGCATCAGTATACTTTTTGTCTCTCTATTACTCCGTTACTCAAAAACGGCCGCCAGGTTGTGCAGATGGAGGGTTTCATCATACTTAAACATCGCTGAAGAGGCAGGACCGGTTTACAGGTGCCTGCCAGGGTCAGCATTTCGGGAGGCCAGGCCATACATGGCGCCAGGTGCCTCCACTCGCACTTTTTATCAGCCAAACGACTACTACAATGAAAAAACTACTACTATTAGGCTTTATCCTTTTACTGGGCCTGCAACTGCAGGCAATGGCGCAGGGTAATGCCGTATCAGGAACGGTTACAGACCAGGCCAGTGGCCAACCGTTACCTGGTGTCGCGGTGATCGTGAAAGGAACTACCGTGGGGACTACCACAGGGGCTAACGGCGAATATACCATTAGTGTGCCGGCCGGCAGCAATACCCTGGAGTTCCGCTTTATTGGTTACACCACCGTGGAGCGGAACATTGATAATGCGACTACTATTGATGTGGCGCTCGGCGTAAATGCCGAGCAACTGCAGGAAGTGGTAGTGACCGCCCTGGGCCGCCAGGAAGAGGAGCGGACCCTGGGGTATGCCACCCAGCAGGTGGGCTCGGAGCAGCTTACGCAGGGCCGCGACCGAAGTGTGCTGAACGCCTTGCAAGGCAAAGTGGCCGGTGTTAACATTCAAAGCCAGGGCGGCGGGCCGGGTTCCTCAACTCGCGTGGTGATAAGGGGAGCCAAGTCCATTTCCCAGAGTAACCAGGCGCTTTTTGTGATCGATGGTATTCCGGTAGATAACGGTAGTTCGGGCACCAATGATAACTTAAACAATGGCATTGACGTGGGCAACCGGGCTAATGATATCAACCCGGATGATATTGAATCGGTGAACATTCTGAAAGGACCGGCAGCGGCAGCCCTGTATGGTGCCCGCGCTGCAAACGGCGTTATTATGATCACCACCAAATCGGGAAAAAACACCAACAAAAAGGCCGAGATCAGTTTGTTGTCTTCTTACACGCTGGAGGATGTGCTGCGTTATCCGGAGTTTCAGAACCGCTACGGCCAGGGTTTTTTTGGTGCCCCGGATCTGCGCGAAAATACGAGCTGGGGACCAACATTTACCGGCCAGTTGCTGCCCTGGGGCCAGATTGTAGACGGTCAGCAGCGCGTAAAGCCTTATTCTGCCTTAAAGGACAACATCAAAGAGTTCTACGAGTATGGCTCCAACTGGACAAATACCGTTTCCGTGGCGGGGGGCGCCGAGAAAGCCACTTATTATGCCTCATACTCCAACACCCAGCAGGAAGGCGTAGTACCCAGTACAGAGTATAACCGGAACTCGCTTGCCTTTAAAGGCAGCGTAAACCTGACCAACAAGTTTACCTCTACGGTATCACTTACCTATACCAAATCCGGGGGAGACTTTGCAATGACAGGTCAGGGCAACTCTGTTTTTAACCAGCTGATCCAGACGCCGCGCGATATTCCTGTCCGCGAGCTGGAGGATCTCAACAACCCTTTTAATGACGAAGCCGGTTTCTACTCGCCTTATACTATAAATCCCTATTGGGCAATCAAAAATCAGACCTTTACCAACGATGTGGACCGCACCTTTGGTAACATCACGCTGGGGTATGAGCCTATCGAGAACCTAAACATTACGTACCGTATCGGCACCGACTTTTACACCGACCGGCGCAAGCAGTTTATGGCCATACGGGATGTAGAAGGACCCAACGAAGCCAACAATGACAACGGCATGTACTCGGAGCGGCAGATCTATTTCCGGGAGCTCAACTCCGACATTATGGTTTCTTATAACCGCGACCTGACAGAGGACCTGAACCTGGAATTGCTGGTGGGCAACAACGTGAACCAACGCTCTACCGACGACCTGACAGCCACTGCCGACGCCCTGGCCAATAACCAGTTTCAGTCGTTGAGTAATATTGTGGGCACGCCGCTGGCCGTTAGCTTCCGCGATAAAAGAAGGCTGATCGGCTTATACGGTTCTGCCAAAGTGGGCTTCCGCGATTACCTGTGGCTGGAGGTTACCGGCCGCAACGACTGGTCGTCGACGTTGCCGATCGGGGATAACAGCTTTTTTTATCCTTCCGTGAACCTGGCGTTTGATGCGGCCTCCGCTTTTGGTCTGGCCGATTCGTCGCCGATCAATTTTGCCAAGATCCGCGCCAACTATGCCAATGTGGGTAATGATGCCCTGGCTTACAGTACCAGCTCCATTTTTACATCCGGTAATATAAGCGATGGTTTTGCCGGCACGGACCTGAACTTTCCGTTTGGCGGGCTTCCCGGCTTTGAAGTGAGCAACGTTATTGGCAACCCGGCGCTGAAGCCCGAGAACACAAGTTCCTGGGAGATAGGCGCCGACATCCGCTTTTTTAACGAGCGCATACGCCTCGATGGCGCTTATTATAACTCCAAATCTACCGACCAGATCATCAACGTGCCGCTTTCCTTTACCACAGGTTTTGGATCCGCTTTCCTGAATGCGGCAACTGTCAGGAACAAGGGCGTTGAACTGGTGGTAGGCGGTATTCCGATCGAAACGAACGATTTTTCCTGGGACATCAGTGTGAACTACACCAAGAACGACAACACCGTGGAGGACGTGTTCGGAGGCAACGAGATCTCGCTGGGAGGCTTGGCTTCTGCAGCTCTGGTTATTTCGGAAGGCAGGCCTTACGGCACCTTTAAGGCCGAAGATGTGCTGCGCGATCCGCAGGGGCACATTGTGGTAAATGCCGTGACCGGCGAGCCGCGCACTGCGCCTGAGCAAACCTACCAGGGCAGCATCCAGAACGACTGGACCGGCGGCCTGGTGAATACGTTCCGCTACAAAGGAGCCCGGCTGTCAGTGGTATTTGATACCCGGCAGGGAGGTAAAATGTATTCCAGAACACGGTCCACCCAGCGCTTTGCAGGCACTGCGCCGGAAACGCTTTTCAACGACCGCCAGCCCTACATTATACCTAATTCGGTCGTAGAGGTAGGCTCTTCCGGCGAGTACGTGGAAAATACCACGCCGCTCACCAATGACAACCTGTATGATTACTGGGGCAATTTGCCGGAAGGCACCAACATCATCGATGCCTCTTTTACCAAGTTAAGGGAAGTTAGTCTGTCCTATAAGCTGCCTGCCGCCATTACCGAAAAAACCTTTTTCGGGAACATAGAGGTGGGCTTTTCGGGCCGTAACCTGGTGCTGTGGACACCGGACGAGAACACCTACATCGACCCGGAGATGAACAGCTTTGGAAATGGCAACCTGCAGGGCTACGACTTCAGCAGCACGCCTTCTACCCGCTCCTGGGGAGCTAACATCAGATTAACTTTCTAAGAAAACCTGAACGTAAGAATCATGAAAAGTGGATATAAATACATCGCGGCTATACTGGCTGCCTTCTCGCTCAGCATCACGGCCTGCGACAACTTTCTGGATATAAACCAAGACCCCAACAACCCGACCACCTCCACCCCGGCGCTTACGCTGCCTGCTGCGCAAGGAGAACTGGCTTATGTGTTGGGCAACCAGTTCCAGTTTCTGGGTAACTTCTTTGCCCAGCTCTGGGCACAGTCCGGGGGGGCGAACCAGTACTGTACGCTGGAACTCTATCAGATGACCTCATCGAGCTACGATGCCCGGGTGTGGGGCGAATTATACGCCGGCGCCCTGGAAGACTTTAAATATGTAGCGGACCAGGGTACCGAAACCAGCAATCCGAATTACACAGCCATTGGCAAGATCATGCAGGCCTATACTTTCCAGGTGATCACAGATGCCTGGGGCGATGCGCCCTTCACTTCTGCCCTGGGTGGACTGGACCAGCTAAACCCGGAATACCAGAGCCAGCAACAGATCTATGACGGGTTGATCCCGATGCTGGATTCGGCCATAGCGGATATTGATGCCGGGGGCGAAGCCGTAGGAAGCAGTGACCTGGTGTACGGCGGGGATATGGACCTGTGGCGCCGCTTTGCCAATACCCTGAAACTGCGCATTTACCTGCGCCAGGCTTATGTGAGGCCTGATGTGGCACAGGCCGGAGTGCAGCAGCTGTATGCCAGCGGCGCCGAGTTTCTGGGCATGGGCGAAACAGCCGATGTGCCGTTCTTTGACCAGACCCAGAACCGCAACCCTTTTTATCAGACTCAGGTGGTGTTCAGAGGTGGGGTAGACGTGGTGGCCAGTAACACGGCACTCAATTACCTGCAAACCACCGGAGACCCCCGCATCGGTGAATTTTATGCGCCCGCAGAAACAGGCCCCAATGCCGGAACTTTCGTCGGGGTTGACCAGGGAGTAGAATGTACGCCGCAGCGATCCGGTACGCTGGCAAATGCACTTTCCAAGCCCGGACCTGCGGTAGCCAGCCCGGCTACGGCTGTGCCTTTTATAACGGCTGCCGAAAGTTACTTTCTACAGGCCGAAGCTGCCGCCCGGGGCTGGACCAACGGAACAGCTGATGCCGCTGCTCTTTATGCACAAGGTATTACCGCCTCGTTTGATTACGTGGGCGCAGATGTGGCTGCGGTGCCGGCGTTGTTAACACGGGAAGGCGTTGCTTATCCGGCGGGCGCTGGTGTAGAGGAGCAGGTAGACCAGATCATCACCCAGAAATGGATCTCCTTTAGCGGAACAGAAGGGTTGGAAGCCTGGACAGAATACCGGCGTACCGGTTATCCCAGCTTTATTGAGCCCTCTGCAGCATCTACCATCGGAGCCAGCCTGCTGCCCAAGCGCATACTTTATCCTAACACAGAATCCATCCGCAACCAGAACTTTCCGGGGCTGCTGGAGATCGATGTACCGGTTTGGTGGGATGTGAAGGATTAATCTCAAACTTATACTTCAAGAAAATGAAAATAGAAATCAGATACCTGCTCCCAGCCTTTCTGCTGCTCCTGTCCGGGATGCTCTCCAGTTGCGAGAAAGACGATGATACAGCACATGTTTCTTTTGTGACGACTTATCCTGCCTTTGTGCTGGAGGGAGATCAAAACATCGTGCTGGTGAAAGGCCAAAGCTTTACGGACCCGGGTGTAAAGGCCCTGGAAGGCGAAACCGAGTTGCCCGTTACCACCTCGGTGGTGGGGAGCCCCTACATCGACCCCGCTCATACCGATCCGTCGGAGGTGAGTTATACCAATGCCTTCGATCCCAATGTGCCTGGTATTTATACCTTTAGCTACACTGCTACAAACTCCCAGGGGTATTCCAGTTCCTCCTCCCGGAATGTTTTTGTGCTCGATGCCGCCCCGGATCCCAGCGTTGATTTGTCAGGCGACTACATCAGCGGCACTTCCCCGGCCTCCACAGTCACCAAAATAGCAGATGGCGTGTTTTATGCCACGAATTTCTGGGGAGGAGGAAGTACGGTTGTGCTGGACGGGTTTATTTTAACTTCTGATGGCATAAACCTGAATATTCCGCAACAGGAAAGCCTGGTGCCGATTTATGGCTATGGCAAACGCACAGCGAGCGGTGACCTGGATCTCAGGATGACGAGGCCCACGTTTTCGCCGCCCCTGATCGATCAGGTTAAACTTTGGGAAAAGCAATAAACAGGTACACGCATTTGATGAAAAAGAATATGAAACGTAGATATTTATTTATACTGGCAGTAGTGGCATTAGGAAGTATAAGTACCGCTTGCGACAACGAGGACGATCCGAAAATTGAATACACAGCCACCTATCCGGTGTCCGGCGACTGGACCGTAACTTATACGGCGGACGATAGTGCCGGCGGGCAGCAGGTGCTGGCCGAAAACCTGGAAGTGCTGATCTATAACACGGCAGCCAACACGCCTGATGCGATTTGGGTAGATGATAACGGGACTTTCTGGGAGTATAAAGTGCAGACCCCCGTGAATATGACGGACCTGTCCTTTTCCGGTGAGAACCTGGCAAACCAGGCCTATGAATCGCTGGTGACCATTGCCAACGGAAAGGTGTTTAAGGATGCCGCTACTGTGAACGGACTAAAACGTGACAGCATCTCGTTCGATGTTTCGTTTAACGACGATGAGACACCATTCGGCACCATCTATCATGTAAATGGCCACAGAAGTACCGGCTTCGAATAAACACGCACTATAAAAAACATGCTGTTTCCTAAAAGGCAGGCTCCCTTTGAGCCTGCCTTTTTTGTGTTCAGCAAGCAGGCGCAGGTTACCACACCCATTTCTACTTCCTTTCACAACTTAGCACAACGCCTCCTATACATTGCTTTGCTACTGACCGGCTTAATTGCAGCAGGGGCAAAGTACAGTAGCTACATAGAAGAGTGCGTATTTATTTGCCAGACAATGGCGGCGTGCTTACCGGCTCCATTATCGGCCTAACAAGCTACTAAGGGCTTGCTTCTGCTGCCAAGGTATAATGTTGTAAACCGCTGCTGAAGGCAAGGATGCAAATATGGCTGTGCCGGCTGTTGATGTATGATGATATAAAATTGCACTATTCTGATTATTAGAAAATCTGACCAAAGTTACTGTGAGTAAGTGCTCAGTTTAAGAAACTGTTCAAAATTTTGGAGCCATCCGGGCCATAAAATAACTTGCCTACTGTTTAAACATTGAAATTAAGCAGGTTATAGCGCCCGGATCTGCTGGCATCTTTTTTCTGAAATATTTTAAACAGGAGTTGTTTTTGATCTTTTAAGTCGATATTATTGGGCAATTGAAATGCGGATATGGGACGGCAGAAGGCAGATATGAATGTTGCACATACCTAAGTTTCAGCCAATCTGTAGTGCTATTCTGATAGCCTGTTGCAAAGCAGTATGTTAGTATAGTTTGTACTAAATCAATACAAAAAAAGCAGAAGATAATATGCTTGGCTCGGGTTTGCCCGGGGCTGGGTATTTTTTTGTTCCTGAAAAAAAGGAGCCTGGCCATACTTTGCCTTTGCCAAAGCAGACCTGTAGAAGCTTAAAACGAACCAACACCTTTATTAACTCTTAACAAACACTATTACTAATTACTATTTAACTCACCTTAACCACAAACAGCTACATGAGAAAATTATTACTCATCAGTTTTGCTTTGATGTTTGCCCTGATCCAACAGGCAATCGCGCAGAGTAAAACAGTAACCGGAAAGGTTACCGATCAAACTACCGGGCAGGGATTGCCCGGCGTTGCCGTAATTGTAAAAGGAACTACAGTAGGAACCGCCTCCGCAACAGATGGTTCTTATACTATCAATGTGCCTGCAAATGGAAGTACGCTGGTGTTTCGCTATATTGGCTATGTAACGGCCGAGCGCCCAATCGGCAATTCCAGCACCATTAACGTAGCAATGTCTTTAGACCAGAAGCAACTGCAGGAGGTAATAGTAGTTGGTTACGGCACTCAGACAAAGCAAGAATTTACGGGTTCTGCTGCCTCTGTTTCAGGTGAAAAGCTAAAAGAAATGCCTGTGCAAAGCTTTGACCAGGCACTAGGTGGCAGAGCCGCCGGTGTTAACATCATTCAGCCAAATGGTGTGCTTAACAACCCTCCTGTTATCCGTATTCGTGGCACGAACTCTATCTCTCTGAGCTCTTTTCCGCTTGTTGTAGTAGACGGTATTCCGATCAACACGGGCGACGTTTCTACGACCTCTGCAGCCAGCAACGCGTTAGGCGATATCAACCCAGCTGACATTGAGTCTATTGACATTCTGAAAGATGCAGCCTCTACCGCTATTTATGGCTCCAGAGCAGCTGGTGGTGTTCTATTGATCACTACTAAAAAAGGAAAATCCGGTAAGCCACGCGTTAATTACGAGGCCTGGGCCGGGGTTACTACGGCAACAAGACTGCCCGATTTGTTGAATGCGGAAGAGTACATGATGATCAAAAATGAAGCCGTTCTGAACCAGAAAATACTAAGTGGAAAAGCAGAGGATCCGGCTGTCGCTTCGGCGCTATACTTCCCTTCCTACAATGCTGACGGATCGCTGGTAGATACAAAGTGGTATGACGAGGTTTATCGTAAAGCCTATTCTCAGAACCACAGTCTGAGTATTTCTGGTGGAACAGATGCAACGACATACTTCTTCTCTGCAAACCTTACCGATCAAGATGGCTTTATCAAAAAGAATAACTTCCAGCGAAAGGCTGTTCGTTTCAATATCGATCATAAACTTACTGATTGGTTGCGGGTAAATGCATCTGCAAACTATGTAAACAGCTTTAACTCTGCTCCCAATACAGGTTCTGTTCCTGGTTCTTCCTTCAACACAAGCGGTTTAGGTCGCCTTGCTATTGTAACAGCACCAAACGTAGCGCCCCGGAACGAAGATGGTTCTTACAATATCAGACCTGACAATACAATGGGCAGAGGCGCTAACCTGGCACAGAGTGGCTTCACTAACCCGCTCCCATTGCTGGACCTGAGCTCGTTCACATCTGAGACGGACCGTATATTCGGTACTTTTGGTGCCAATGTTCAGATAGTAAAAGGCGTTGATTTTAAAACATCTTATGCTATCGATAGAACAACCGTAGAGGGCATCTCTTTCCAGAACCCACTTCACGGAGACGGTTTCCCGAACAGTAATGCCACTAACACCGTGCAGCGACTGGACAACTGGAACGCGATCAATACTTTGAATATCCATAAGACCTTAGGTGAGAAACATGACCTTACTTTCCTGGTAGGTTCTGATATTCAGGGAATCAAGAAAACAGGCTGGGGTGCTAACCGCTTCGGTGTAGCGGATAACTTCTTTAACGAATACCAAGGTAATTTTACAAACATAGCGCCTTCTGGTAACTATATAGATGAAAGAGCCTTTGTTTCTGGTTTTGCCCGCTTCAATTATGATTATGCGAAGCGTTACTTCATGACGTTGAATTTCCGTCGCGATGGTAACTCCACACTGGCAGAAGGCAATAAGTGGGGTAACTTTGGTGGTGTATCTGGTGGCTGGGCCATTTCTGAGGAAGGATTCTACAAAAACTCAGGTTTATCAGATATTGCCAACAGCATAAAACTGAGAGCAAGCTGGGGTAGAGTGGGTAATGGTAACCTGCCTAATTCGTACGGCTCTATGTTCCTGTATAGCTCCGGCTTATATGCCGAATCACCTACACTGGTATTTAGCCAGGCTGGTAATTCTGAGCTGAGCTGGGAAACAAGTGAGCAGACGAACATAGGCATGGACCTGGGCTTCCTGAATGATCGTATCCAGTTTGAAGCTACTTACTTTAACAACAACGTTAATGGTCTGATCCTGAATGCGCCACAGGCACCCTCGAAAGGCATCCCGAATAACGTAATTCTGCAAAACGTTGGCTCATTGTATAACCGCGGTTTGGAATTAGCGGTAAACGCCACTCCTATAGATAAAGGAAACTTTAGCTGGAGCACAAGCCTTAACTTCACAACCATTAAAAATGAAGTAACGGCACTGGCTGCTGGCAACGCTGACCTCTTTGCTTTTACCGGTGGTCTTGAAATGACGAACGTAACCCGTGTCGGAGAGCCAGTAGGTAGCATTTATGGTGTTGAGACGGCAGGTGTAAACCCTGAAAACGGACAGCGTATCTTTATCGACAAGGCTGGTAGAAAAGTACAGTACAACCATGCTGCTCCTGCTGCTTCGCGCTGGACATACCTGGATGGAACAACAGCCCCTGCTATCACTTCAGCTGGTGACGGTAAAATATTAGGCAGTGCCTTACCGACCTGGTATGGAGGCTTCCAGAACACTTTCAAGTATGGGAACATTGACCTTGGTCTGAACTTTACATACTCTGGTGGTAACTACATTTATAATGGTACCAAGGCCGGTCTGCGTGATCAGCGTTTCTGGAACAACCATACCGATGTGTTAGACAGATGGACGCCTGAAACAAAAAGCACCGCTTTCCCGCGTGTCGTATTTGGGGACAACGTATCGAACGGTTCTGCAATGGTTATCTCAGAAAACGTAGAAAAGGCCGATTTCCTGAAGCTGCAGACCGCTACTTTAGGTTACAGAATCCCTACTACCCTGGTTAGTAAGGCTGGTATCAGTTCCTTCAGAGTATATGCGCAGGTATTCAATGCATTTGTGCTTACGCCATACACAGGTGCTGATCCTGAAATCTCAACCAATGGTAACTCTAACACTGCGCCAGGTGTAGAGCGTAACTCCGTGCCGCAGGGCAGAACATTCACTGTGGGTGTAAACGTTGGTTTCTAACATCTAAATTTGATTCAAAATGAAGAATATAAATATTAAAGCCCGCAAGCACTACCTGCTGAAAATGGCTTTTCTTGCTTTGCCATTAACTTTCGTGGCTTGCGATACGGAAGAATTACTAAATCCGGTGCCGGAAACATCTATTTCTGATAAAAATGCCTTCGATACTCCTGCAAGAATATTAGGCCAGGTAAACGGCCTGTATGATGCCATGAAAGACGGCCAGTTTTATGGCGGAAGAGTACTGGTTTATAATGAGATCAGGGGTGAAGAATACATAAACCGCCTTACAAATGGTGTAACCGGACTTCAGACGTGGCAGCAGAACGTGCAGGCTGGTACAAACGAAGTGCAAAACCTTTGGGGCTCGGCTTATGCAGCTATCAACAGAATAAATGTTTTTCTGCAAGGGCTGGAAGATAACAAAGCCAAGATAGACCCTGCGCTTTATACCCAGTACCAGGCTGAAGCGAAGTTCCTGAGAGCGCTTGCTTACCATAGCCTGGTTACGCTTTATGCAAAGCCTTTTACTGCTGATAATGGGGCCTCTCCGGGTTTGCCATTGCGCTTGCAGGCAGAAACATCTACGGCGAATAATGATCTGGCAAGAAGCACTGTAGCCCAGGTTTACGCACAAATCCTAAACGATTTGAATGATGCTGAAGCTGGTTTGCTTTTAACAAATGGCAGTGACTTGTTAAATACAACCCGTGCCCACAAGAATACAGCAATAGCTCTAAAAACCCGCGTATACCTGCACATGGGTAACTATGCGAAAGTAGTGGAAGAGGCACAAAAGATTGTAGCGGGCACGGTTACGTTTTCAGCTCCTACCGGGGTGCCTCATGCATTGCAGGCAGACGTAGCAGTTCCTTTTGCCAATTATACTACCACGGAATCTGTTTTCTCTATGCCTATGTCTGATCTGGATGCTCCGGGAACGCAGAACCAGCTTGGATACTACTTCAATGCTGCCCCTACCGGCAACGGAGAGTATTACCTTAACACTGCTGGCATTGTAAACGATGCCGCCTGGCCAGAAACAGATGCTAGAAAAACTAAGTTTATCGTAACGGCCGGTGGAAACAAGTATCTGCAAAAGTTTAGTAAGCCTACGCCGTTTACAGATTATGTGCCGGTTATCAGATACGCTGAGGTACTGTTGAATTATGCTGAGGCAGCAGCAAGAACCAATGACCTTCCAAAGGCTATTGAGCTGGTCTCAGCTGTTCGGCACAGAGCTGATGCTACGTATGTTTTTCCTGTCGAGGCTATCGCTACGCAGGAAGCACTGGTAAATACAATTCTGAAAGAAAGACGCATTGAGTTGCTGGGCGAAGGCTTCAGATCACTGGATATCACCAGAACCCTGCAAACTTTCCCTGAGAAAGTAGGAAGCGGTATAAGTGCGCCAGCGGTTGCTCCTTCATCAAGTGATTATGTATGGCCTATGCCAAACTCAGAGGTTGCAACGAATAAAGCGCTTTAATTCTTTTAATGAACTTTCTGGAAGCCCGCTGTCGTTTGACAAGCGGGCTTTTCTTTTTATACTAGCGGAAAGATTTTATACGTATGCTTTTATCCAACCACAGCGGCTATACTTTTGAGGCGGGCATCGATGAAGCAGGCCGGGGCTGCCTGGCTGGGCCGGTTGTGGCGGCGGCTGTCGTGCTGCCAGCCGACTACCGACATAACCTACTGACCGACTCTAAGCTGTTGAGTAAAAAACAGCGGGAGCAGCTGCGGGAAGATATCTTACAGGATGCTGTTGCCTGGGCTATAGGAGAGGCAACGCCCGCCGAAATTGACCAAATCAATATCTTACAGGCTACTTTCCTGGCCATGCACCGGGCAGCCGAACGGCTGGCGCAACAGCCCGAGTTCCTGCTAATCGACGGAAACCGGTTTAAGCCTTATAAGCAAGTACCCCACGCCTGCATAGTGAAAGGTGATGGCAAATATTTGTCAATAGCCGCCGCCTCGGTGCTGGCTAAAACCCACCGCGATGCGGTAATGGCGCAGCTGGCAGAAGCGTTTGAAGGGTATGGCTGGGAGAAGAATGCGGGTTATCCCACTGTATGGCACCGCGAGGCCATTGCCCGGCAGGGCACCACGGTGCATCACCGGCTTTCGTTCACGCTGCTGCCGGAGCGAGCTACGATACTTTAACAGGAAGATTAAACCGTAACAAGTATAAAAAACAAAGGCCACACGACAGGTGTGGCCTTTGTTTTTTATTTTAACTTGATCAGGTCCAGGAAAAGGCTGAAGCTGTCGAGGGAGGAATGGCTGTTTTCGAAACTATCGAAAGTGAGAGGCTTTACAATGTACCCCGATACATTGAGGCGTTGTGCTGCCAGCCGGTCTGTTTCCTCGTTCGAGGTCGTCATGATAAACACCGGAATATGGCTGAACTCAGGGTCGCGGCGCAACTCGGCCAGAAACTCCAGTCCGTTCATTTTCGGCATGTTAATATCGAGTAAAATAACACTCGGAGCCGGCTGTATCTTTTGGGTACCTTCGCCGCGAAGCATGTTCATGGCCTCTTTGCCATTTCTGCCTACTAGGATCGGGTGGGTGATATTTATCTTTTTAAGCTCTCGCTCAACATTCATAATATCCAGATAGTCGTCTTCTACTAAAAGGATATTTACAGGAATCTCACTCATTTTTTTAAGGTAAAAACTTCACTTAAAGCAAATTTAATAAAATTAAACCGATACTACCTCATCTTTTGGCCAGGTAAAAGTAAAAGTGGCGCCCTGCCCCGGTTCTGAGGTAACCCAAATAGTGCCGCCTTGCCACTCCACGATCTTCTTCACAATGGCCAGGCCAACGCCCGTACTTTCCACGGCATCGCGCTCCTGCAGGGTCTGAAAAATAACAAAAATCCGTTCGTGGTAAGCCGGTTCTATACCCGGTCCGTTATCTGCAACAGCGAAAACGTGCTGATGTTTTTCTTCCCGGTGCGTTATCTCTATCTGGGCTGTTTTTTTGTCGTGGTACTTGATGGCATTGCTGATGAGGTTCAGAAAGACCTGCTGCAGCTGGATGCGTACGGTATGCAGCGTGGGCAGGTTGTCCTGCACCTGGATAGTGACGCTCTCGGGAGCCGCTACCATTTCGGTGATCTCCGACAGCAGCTGGTTTACATCCACTTCTTCCTTGATCTGGTTTGTCCGCCCGATGCGGGCCAGGGCAAGTATACCGTTGATCAGGTTCTCCATGCGGTGTACCCGCACCCGCATCATCATCAGGTATTCCTGTATATTAGCGGGCAGCTCTTTGCCCATATCTTCCTCCACCCACCTGGAGGCTACTTCAATGCCGCGCAGGGGCGCTTTCAGGTCATGCGACACCACATAAGCAAACTGGTCGAGCTCTTTGTTTTTGCGGTCCAGCTCCGAAAAGGTCTCATCGATGGTACCCGACATGCGGTTGAGGGATTGTGAAAGCTGGCTGAGCTCATCCCGCGACGTATCGATGATCTGCGTCTTATAATCCCCCTGCGAGATCTGCTCAGCTAGCGTCACCATTTTAATGATGCGCCCGGTAATCAGGCGTGTGATATAGTATGCCCAGCTAAGCCCGATGATCACGGACAGGATGGTAAGGATGGTGGAAACCTGGCGGGTGGTGTTTATACTTTTGTTAAGCCGCACACTGCGGGCATCCCGCAACTGGTATTCATAGGCATTGAATTCGCGGAAAGCAGTCCGGATGGTATCCATGATTATTTTCTCGCGCAGCACCAGGCTATCGAGCCTTGCATCGTAAAAGCGGCTGGACCGGGAGGCAAGCGTATCGGTCTGTTTCAGCCGAATGAGCGGCTCCGCCATGTCTAACTGCCATTTGGTTTGCAGGGCAATGATGTCGTTTATCTTCTGGGTTTGTTCCTGAGAACTGATTGTGAAATTCTTTATTTCATCAAAAAGGCTGGGGAGCTGATCTTTGGCCTGCACATAGGGTTGCAGGAACGTGGGGTTCCCGTTGAGCAGATAGCCCCGCAGGCCTGTTTCCATATCGATGATGTTTCGCTGCAGCGCAGCCGAGTTGCGCACCACATTCTGAGACCGGTATACCCACTGGGTATTTTCGATCACATCTTCCGACAACTGTAAGTTTACCAGGGCAACAGCCGTAAACAGAACCGAGATAATAACGAACCCGGCAAATAGCTTTACAGATAATTTCATGTATAAATAACAGTCTTGTACGCTTGCGGACTTTATGCACAACAGCCGGTCAGCACCGCCCCGACCATTCGCAAAACAAGGGCAGTAGCAGAAAGGCATTGTTGCAGCGGAACCCGCAATATACGGCTGTTTGCCCGAAAAAGTAGTCATTAATATATTCCTGCCTCCACTCACGGGATAGTATAGCCATCAAGTCATCATTTAAATCTGACTTTAAAGCGGGGTAGAGCCTTTTTCAAGATGCTTTTCTGTAGCAGAAATTACTACATCGAAACCGGTAAAAAGGCGCCGGGTTCGGTACGCTAATAGGGAGCGGGCTTCGTTTAAAATTTCGGGAGTGGCTTTAATTTGTTATTTTTGCAGCAAAACAGCCTTACCATATAAATCCAAAAGATAAATGGAACTGAAGAAAATTGCCTTGAATGACGTGCACGAGGCGCTGGGCGCTAAAATGGTGCCTTTTGCCGGCTATAACATGCCTGTACGCTATTCGTCAGATATAGAAGAACACAACGCGGTGCGCAATGCTGTCGGCATTTTTGATGTGTCGCACATGGGCGAGTTTATGGTGCGTGGCCCGCAGGCCCTGGACCTGATCCAGCGCGTAACCACAAATGATGCCGCCAAACTGGAAGACGGTAAAGTGCAGTATTCCTGCCTACCCAACGAAAACGGCGGTATCGTAGACGACCTGCTGGTGTATCGCTTCGGTGAGGAAGAATACATGCTGGTGGTAAACGCCTCCAACATCGACAAAGACTGGGACTGGATTAGCAAGTATAACACCCAGGGCGTGGCGCTGGAAAATATTTCGGACGAGATGTCGCTGTTTGCCGTGCAAGGCCCAAAGGCCACCGAGGCGCTGCAGTCGCTTACTTCCATTGACCTGCCCGCCATGGTATACTATACTTTTGTAAAAGGCGAGTTTGCCGGCGTGTCTGATGTAATCGTATCGGCCACAGGCTATACCGGCGCAGGCGGATTCGAGATCTACGTGAAAAACCAGGATGCCCGTAAGGTGTTTGACGCCATTATGGAAGCCGGAAAGCCCTTCGGCATCAAGCCCATCGGCCTGGGTGCCCGCGATACGCTGCGCCTGGAAATGGGTTTCTGCTTGTATGGCAACGACATCGACGACACCACTTCTCCATTGGAAGCCGGCCTGGGCTGGATCACCAAGTTTGACAAGGACTTTACCAATGCCGCTAACCTGAAAGCGCAGAAAGAAGCCGGTGTAGACCGTAAGCTCATTGCGTTTGAGATGGTGGATAAAGCTATTCCGCGTTCGCATTATGAAATCGTAAACGCGGAAGGCGAGAAGATAGGGGAGGTTACCTCCGGCACGCAGTCACCTACCTTAAGCAAAGGCATCGGGCTGGGCTACGTAGCTAAAGAATACAGCAAAACCGACAGCGAGATCTTTGTGCGCGTGCGTAACAAGGACATGAAAGCCAAAGTGGTGAAGCTGCCGTTTGTCAAAAAGTAATTTTATAAGAGACACAAGATACAGGATGTAAGATACAGACGAAATATGCTGATCAGAAAGTCCTGAGTCTTGTGTCTTACATCTTAAGTCTAAAGAGTAATGCCAAGTATAGATGTGTGTTACAGCCCGGAGTTGTTGCACTTGTATGACCTGGAGGGGAAGGCTGTTGTAGCCGTGGATATTCTGCGGGCTACCTCTACTATGACCACTGCCTTTGCCTACGGTGCCGCCGATATTATCCCGGTCATGAGCCTGGAAGAGTGCATGGCTTATGCTGCACAGGGCCACCTGACGGCTGCCGAACGCGATGGCATTAAAGCAGACGGTTTTGACCTGGGCAATTCGCCATTCGGCTACATGCAGGAGGAGATCAAAGGCCGTACCATTGCCATTACCACCACCAACGGCACGCGCGCTATTCGTTTGTCTGAAGCAGCTTCGGAGATCATTGTGGGTTCGTTCCTGAACCTGCAGGCCGTGGCCGACCACTTGCGGGAGCTGCAGCTGGATGTGCTGGTAGTATGTGCCGGCTGGAAAGGCAAGTTTAACCTGGAAGACACGCTGTATGCCGGTGCCCTGGTAGAGCGGTTGCAGGATGCTTTCGCTTTTGAGAACGATGCCACCTTGGCCTCGTTATACTTATACCAAACGGCCAAGGCCGATCTGCTCACTTTTCTGCGGCAGTCCTCGCACGTGCGCCGGCTGGAGAACCTGGAGATTCACAAAGACATTGCATTCTGCCTGCAGCACGACCTTTACAACGTGTTGCCCGTTTGGCGCCACAACAAGCTGGTAGACCTTAAAGTTAGAAAGTTAGAAAGTTAAAGAGTTAGAGAGTTAAAGTATAAACAGCTTTCTAACTCTTTAACCTTCTAACTTACTTCAGTTTTTCGTTCTGTTTATGGCGCTGGCTGTCGCGGCTGGTTTTTTTGTCCAGGTTCTGGCGGAGGGCTTCGGTCAGGTCGATGCCGGTCTGGTTAGCCAGGCAGATGAGCACAAACAACACATCGGCCAGCTCGTCGCCCAGCTGTTTGCCTTCATCACTTTTCTTAAACGACTGCTCGCCATACTGCCGGGCAATGATGCGGGCCACTTCGCCCACTTCTTCGGTCAGGATGGCCATGTTGGTCAGCTCGCTGAAGTAACGAACACCATTCTCCTTTATCCATTTATCAACAAGGGCCTGTGCATCAGCTATAGTCATGTGGGGGTGGGTTGGTTATCTGCCAAATTTAATCACAAAATCCACATAAGGTACGCCAATAAATATTTCCTGGGCAATGTCCGGGTTATTTATAAAGGCCAGGTCCACTGTCAGCTTCTCGCCCATAAACCGCAGGCCATAGGAGTAAATGCCGTAATACCCGTCGGTCGGGGCCAGCCAGTTTTCCGTAACCAGCCCAACTTTGCGGCCCACGCGCCGCATACCACTAAACGTAATAATGGGCTTGCTGGAAAAAGAACCATCTACATACCCGTAACCCAAGCCAAGTGTGGCGTTGTTGTCGGTGCTGCCGTAGGTTACAATGCCGTAGCCAACGCCTAAGCCGCTGAATTCCTCTTCAATGTTGGCAGCGTTAAGGTAGAGGATGCCTGCCCCGGCACGCAGTTTCTCGCTTACCGGGAATGTATACTTGGGAGTGAGAAAGAAAACAGGCGTTCCGGTAACAGTGGAAATGAGCTCAAACCCGCCGCCCAGGGTAAAGTTGTCGGTTATACCATAGTTAAAGGAGTTAACGGTCAGGTAGGTGTTCTGGTAATACATTTCTCCTTTGCGGAGGCTGAAAGCGGAAGGGCCAAAAAGATAGCGGGTGGCGTTGGGATTCTCGAACCAGTAAACGCCGTTTTTAAAGTTACGCTCATCTAGTTCCTGCAAGCGCTTCACCCTGCTTTTAGGTATGGTTATGTCGCCGGCACTTTCGGTGCGTAACCGGATATTAAGCTCATCCTGGCCCAGCAGAATGCCCTGAATCAAAGAACCATCGTTTGTTTCCACCACCCAGCGCCGGGGAGCGCCTTGCTGTACCTGTGTGGTATCGGTCTGCGCCACAGCGCTGGAGCTCAAAAGGAGCAACACCCCCAGGCAAAGGCATAGGTAAAAGCGGGCATGATGGTTAGAGGCCGATAGAAAGTTGCATCGCATAGGGCAGGATTTAAAAATGTAAGTATAAAAATATAGAATATACTTTATACGTACAATACCTCCCGGAAGCGATGGCGTTATTCCTTATTTTTAGAGTCGATAATGATGGTAACCGGTCCGTCGTTGAGCAGCGATACTTTCATGTCGGCGCCAAATTCGCCTGTTTGTACCGGCTTGCCCAGCGCCGTCTTCAGCAGGGTTACAAAGCGCTCGTAAAGCGGAATGGCGATAGCCGGAGGTGCGGCCCCGATGTAAGACGGGCGGTTGCCTTTCTTGGTATTGGCAAAGAGCGTAAATTGGCTGATGACAAGTATATCGCCGTTTACATCCTGCACGCTCAGGTTCATCTTCCCGGCTTCATCAGAAAAAATGCGGAGCTGGGCAATTTTAGATGCCAGCCAGGCCAGGTCTTCCTCAGTATCGTCGGGGCAAATGCCAGCCAGCACAAGCAAACCTGTTCCGATCCGGCCTTTTACTTTTTTCTCAATCTCGACAGAAGCCTCGGTGACCCGCTGAATAACGACGCGCATGGTTTACTCTTATTTGGTTTGGCGCAAAGGTATTGATTTGGAAAAGCGCTTACAAACGGCTGCGCTGGCAGCGGATCGTTTTGCTCTGCTTAAGCATAGAAAGGCAGGTATTGAAATGCTGTAGGAGCCGGGTCCAACCACCCCTGAGCCCTCCTTGACTAAGGAGGGGAGTTCGGTGATTACTGCAGGTGAAGTATAATCTTTGTGGTTCAGGCTGTTGATAAAAGACTAACTCCCTTCCATGTTGTCATCTCGACGCAAGGAGAGGTCTGTCTGAAATGCTATCAGGAAACTATTTTAGATTTCTCCTATCGTCGAAATGACAGCTTGCTGAAGTATAAGCAGGTTAGTTTCAGTGATAACATCTCCCTACCCCCTTCAAAGGGGGACTTAGTTTAAGTTGCATAATAAAAGACAGGAGCTATCGAAACAGATCCCAGTCCTTGGGTTGAGCGCCTTGGTGTGTTGCGGTGCCTGAAAGGCAGCCCGCAGCGTAAGCGAGGAGCAGCTTCACGCCACAGCGCGATGCCCGAGGACGAGCCCCCGCGGACTTGGAGCGCTCCAAAGCAATAAATGAAACAAGGCAAGTATAAGACTGAGCAAGAAAGGCTGCTAGCAAGTATAGCTAAAGTATAAAACTGCGGATTGTGATCAGCTAGCAAAGTATAACTCAAGTATAACCGGAAGTATAAAACCGAGCATCAACCTCAAGCTAACAAGTATAGCCCAATTGGAGTTGCAGAAGGCGGCAGCAAAGTATAGCTTGAGGTAGCTTCCTTAAACGGAGCAATACAGCTAGTTTCCAAGTATAACCAGCAGTATAAACCAGAGGCCTCAAACAGCACCTGGCAAAGTATATCCGAAAGTATTACTCGAAAACAGAAAATAAAAACGCCTTATCAGTCCACGTAGCCTTCGTAGCGGATGCGACTCACTTTGCCGTTCTTCAGAAAAAAACGCAACGAGACGGGGGCGCCTTCACGGTTAGAGGCAACTACCTCGGTAGGCGTTTGTGTGATCCGGAGCGGTTGGTCAGGCTGGGCCTTCAGGCGATTCATAAGCTCAGCCTGGCTCATACCCACCCGCAGGTTGTTGCGCAGCGTAATCGCGCTGCTTTTAATATCGGCCACTTGCAGCAGCAGCTCGCCGGTTTGGGTAGGGGCGTAAAACTCCAGCATCGAGGTGTCAAACCGGATGGTGAAAAGCGTATCGGTAACAGCCGGTTCGTGCAAATTTTCAATGGCATCGGCATCTATGGTGAAATCAGTGCTGATGCGGTCGTAGTAAGCACTCAGGCTCCGGCCTTGGGCGCGGCTGGCTACAAAAGGATTTCCCAGCAGGTCTGTTGTGGCAGATTCGCGTGTGTTGCGGCGCGTGGCGGTGGTGTCGGCAGCGGCCAGCGTAGGCAGTTGCTTGTGCGGAGGGGCTGCCTGTTCTTCCTGCCCTTTGTCTGCGCTGCAGGCCGGCGAAAATATACTGATGGACAACAGCAACACCAGCAACCGCACCGAAAGGGAAGGGTTGTAACAGAGGGTGTTGTGGCGCAGGTAGGGCATGATGAGCGTAGAAAGAGGATGAAAATTTACACCTTACATACGTGAACCGGCCCCCAAAAAGTTATATTTAAAAGGATGGCTTTGCGTGTTTCTCCGCCGGATAAAGTTTAAATTCGCAACAAATATCAAACAAATATGGCTATCCAACAAATCGCTTTCATAACCTATAAAAGTACGGGTAATTACAGTGGCATTTCAGATGAGGAGAACGAAGCGCTGCTCCTGTTTCTGCAGGAAAAAGGCCTGGCCATTTCGTATCAGATCTGGGACGACCCTACTGTGGACTGGCGCCGGTTCGATGCCATTATCATGAAGTCGCCGTGGGATTACTTTGATAAGATAAATGCTTTTAATGCTTGGCTGGATGAACTCGAGAAGCTGGATGTGCCGGTGCTGAACCCCTTGCAAACCATCCGCTGGAACACCGATAAAAGCTACTTCAAAGACCTGGCAGCACAGCGCGTGGAGGTAGTGCCTACCTTGTGGCTGAACCAGGGCGATGCGTTTCAGGCCGAGGAGGTGTTTGCCCAATTGGGCGTGGAAAAGATCATCGTGAAACCGCGCGTGAGCGGGGGCGCCAAGAATACGCTGGCCCTTACCCTGGAGCAGGCCGTCGCCAGCACTTCTGCCATCAACGCGCTGCTGCAACAGGAACCTTTCATGGCGCAGCCTTTTATTCCGGAGGTGGCGCAGCAGGGCGAGTGGTCTTTCCTGTTTTTCGGGGGCAAGTATAGCCATACCGTGCTTAAAACCGCCAGGCCCGGCGATTTCCGGGTTCAGCACTTCTTTGGCGGTACCATTCATACGCCCACGCCACCGGCAGCCTTGTTGGCCACGGCGCAAACCATTGTAGAGAAGTTCGCCGCCGACTGCCTGTATGCCCGCGTAGACGGCGTAGCGATTGACGGCCGCTTTGTGCTGATGGAACTCGAACTGATAGAGCCTTTCCTCTTTATGGCAACCAGCCCGGGAGCTATGGCGCGTTATTATGAAGCGCTGCAGGCGCAGTTGCAGGCGTTGCGGGTAAGCTAGGTAGCAGTGTCGTTGTTGTGGAAGATTAGCAGTGGCACTTCTGCTGTGAGGACAAGTTTCTCTGCCAGACTGGGGTGCAGTATCCCCGCCAACATCCCCTGCTTGTGGGTAGTAAGCGCCAGCAGGTCTATCCGTTCGCGTTGCACATAGTCCTGCAGTGTCTCTGCTACATCGTCGCCCTCCAGCAGGGTAAAGTGAACGTCTTGTTCAGCTAAATTGGGTTGCAGTTTTTCTTTGAGCTGCGCTAGTAGCTGCCTGGCTTTCTTCTGGTCTGCCGGCGTTGCGATGTGCAGGCAGTGGAGGGTAGGATGGAAGGGTGCCAAAGTACCGATCAGGTACAAAATGGCTTCTTTATCTGCCTGATCAAAGCTGGTGGCGTATAGGATGTTGTGCCCTGCCTGTCCGGTATTGGTATTCGGAACGGTGAGTAGCGGCACGTTCAGTTTCTGTGCCATTTTGGTTGTAACGGTGCCAAAAATATTGCGGGCCAGGCTCGTCTCGCCCCGGGTAGCCATTACCACCAGGTCTGGATTATAGCGCTGTGCCTCTTCGGCGATCTTCTCTTCCGGCAACCCATGGACTAAGGCACGTTCCACCTGTACATGGCTCCCTTCTAAGCCAGCCTCGTTCAAAAGCTGCAGGTACAATTCTTCCAGTTGCATTTGGGCATCAGTATCATTGCGATGTAGCACCCGCTCTGTCTGTCGCTCCGATTGGGTCATTTCCTGGGGTGGGGGCATGTCCGTATCGGCATCCGACAGATAGTCCTGGTGGCAATGCAACAATAGCAGCCGGGCCTGTGGCTGGGCGGCTGCCAGCCTAAGCGCATAGCGACAGGCCTCTTCCGTACCGGCAGTGAAATCAACAGGGAGCAGGATTTTATACATAGTAGCTTTTATAAGATTGCAACTGTATACGATGGCTGGTGCGGGGATAGTTGTTACATAGCGGTTGAATGCTGCTTACGCGGCGCCTGCCGTGCAAACTACTGCCGGAGGCAAGGCTTTAAATTCAAAATTTCGCTTAGTTTTGTAGTCAGAACTTGCATCCCATGCCCAAACGCATCCTTTTATACTTTCTCGGCTTTGTTGTACTGGCGTCGCTGGCCTACTATGGCTTTAGCCGCTGGAAAGACTCGCGGGAGAAAGTGGACCTCTGGACGCTGGTGCCTGATAGCGCCACCTTTATTGTGGAAACCAGCCACCACGCCGCCCTGGTGGAGCATCTGAAGGAAACGGAGCTTTGGAACAGCGTGGCCATACTTCCTTTTGCCCAGCGCTTTCAGGAGAACATGGCCTGGCTCGACAGCATCTCGCCCGGCTCGCAGCGGTTGGCGCGCTTTCTGGATCAGAAAAATATTCTGACCTCGGTGCATGTGGTGGGCAAGGCCGATGTGGAAGTGGTATACTATGTGCCGGTCAATTCGGTGGGAGAGCACCGCTTTGTGCGCACCCTGACAGAGAACATCAGCAAAAGTGCGGTCTATAAAGAGGACACACGCAAGTACCAGGGCGTAGAGCTGACGGATGTGATCAACACGCGCAACGGCAGTAGCTTTACTTATTTCTCATATCATAACAACCTGATCATGAGTCCCTCGCCGGTGCTGGTGGAGGAGATCGTGCGGCGCATTAACCACGGCAACCTGGTGTCGGTGGCGGCCAGCTTTAAAAGCACCAATTACCTGAACCAGCCCGAAGTATACGCCAACGTTTTTGTTAACTACCGCAACCTGCCCGACCTGCTGGGTTTGTTTATGCAGCCCGAGCTGATGCCCCAGGTGCAATACCTGAGCAGCCTGTGCCAGAGCGGGATGCTGGAACTTAAACTGGAGCACGATAAAATATTTCTCAACGGCTTTTCGAACCCGGAGCGCCTGAAAGGGTCGTTGCACAGCGACATGCAGCCCCGGCGGCCGTATCCGCTCGGCGTGAAAGCTTACCTGCCCAGCCGCACCGCGGTGCTGCTCCATTTTGGCCTGGAGGAGGTAGCCCGACTGCGGGCGCAGGGTAGCGAGGCCCGGAAAGGCTCGGCCTATGCCGCCACTGCCGACAGCCTGGTGCATACTTTCAGCAACGAAGTAGCCCTGGCGTACCTGGAATCTTACAACATCACCACCAGCCCCGAGAAAGTAGTGTTTGCCCACCTGGGCAAGAAAGCCTCTGCCAACAAATTGCTTGCAAGCCTGATCCGGCAGGTAGCGGCCGCACGTAAAAACAAGCCCTACAAAGAGGAGTATGGCAGCTATACCATCCAGCTGCTGGACGTGCCGGAACTGCCGGCGCAACTGTTTGGCAGGCTGTTCGGTGGCTTTGAGCAAAGTTATGTGGTGCAGGTAGACGATTACATGTTGTTCTCCTCCGATATGGCCACACTGCGTTCGTTGCTGGACGATATCTCGGCCGAAAATGTGTGGAGCAAATCGGTGGCGCAAAAAGCTTTTCTGGAAGAAACACTGCAGGAAGCTAATTTCAGCCTCTACCTGAACACCGTTAATGCCTGGTACATCCTTAACCGCTATGTGACCGACAACGACCGCGAAGACCTGCTGCAGAATGCCTCGCTCATCAAGCGGTTTAACCAGGTAAGCCTGCAGTTCTCCAAAGTAGACTCACAGTACTATACCAGCTTTGTGTTCAGGCGGCAAAACAGGAGCAAGACAGGTGAAGATGTCTTCAGCACCGAACTCACCATGCCGTTCCCGAGCCGGCTGGACACCCGGCCTTTTGCCATCCAGAATGCCGTGGACCGAAGCCCGGAGGTGGTGGTGCAGGACTCGGCCAACATACTTTATAACATCACAGCCAACGATAAGCTGGGCTGGACTGATACGGTGGGCACCTCCATCAGGGGCGAGGTGCAGCAGATAGAATACGGGCCGGACAAAAAGCTTCGCTACCTGTATGCCACTGCTAACCACATCCACGCCGTAGACAACCACGGCCAGGAACTGGACAACTTTCCTTTTAACCTGGGCGACTCGCTGCGCATCCAGCACCTGTCGGTATATGATTATGATGGCAAAGGCAATTACGGCCTGCTGGTAGACGATGCCCAGGGCAACCTGTACCAGTATGATATGCGTGGAACGGCTATACCTGGCTGGCAGCCGCGGCCCATGGACTACCGCCTGGCGGCCGCGCCGCAGCATGTGCAGGTGGGCGGCCACGACGTGCTGCTGGTGCTACTCGAAAACGGGTATGTGTATGCCCTCAACCGCGACGGCGAAACGTATCCCGGTTTCCCGTTCAGTGTTAAATCGCCGCTCACATCGGGTGCTGTGATCAGGGCGGGGTCCGACTTGCGCCGCACCGAAGTCACAGCTGTGACAAAGTATGGCCAGGTGGTGGTGTTTAATTTGCAGGGCAAAGTGCTGCGCCGGGAGCAGTTGCTGCGCCCCAGCAAGCGGGCTATGTTCGAGCTGGTGCCCGAAAGCAGCAATGGGCGCTCATTTATACTCGTGCGGCAGGACCAGGGCAAGGTGGCTATCTTTGACCAGGACCTGAAGCAGGTTTTTGAGAAGCGGTATGTGACCTCGGCGCCTAAAATAGTGCAGTTCTATCACTTCGGGGGCGATAAAAAACTATACGCCATGACTGAGACCGGCCCGCAGAAAACATACCTCTATGATGTGAAAGGCAATCTGATTGGCAGCCGCGCCCTGGAAAGCAGCCAGCCCGTCACCTTGTATTACAACGAAGCAACCAACAGTTATACTTTATACAAGGTGTTCCGGCGAGAGCTTAAAAAGATCTCCTTTAAAGTGGCGGAGTGATGTTCGGACCCCGTATCAAGTATCAAGTATCAAGATGAAAAGAACAGGATACAACGGGTGTTCGGGATGAGCGTTATACTTTGCACCAGCTACGGAAGCATACTTCTTATACTTCTTTATACTTCCCGCAACTCCTACGCTTTCCTGTTTACCACCCAAGCTGGTACCATAATACGAGCTTCTAGCTGTGTGACAGGGAAAATTTAAAAGCTCCTGAACCAGCCTTTCCTGTAAAAGAAGAATAGCTGCAGCCCGATGAGCGCGACCATCAGAAAGAGCAGGATCGGGTACGCGTACGGCTGGTACAGCTCGGGCATGTTGAGCGGATAGACGCGACCCGTTTCCGGGTTTTCGTGTGCAAAGTTCATCCCGTACAAACCCACTATAAAACTGAGCGGAATAAAGATACTGGAGATAATGGTGAGCACTTTCATGATCTCGTTCATGCGGTTGCTGACCGTTGACATGTAGAGCTCCACCAAGCTGGAAGTCATTTCCTTTTGGTTGTCGATCAGGTCGATGAGCTGCACGACATGGTCGTAGGCATCGCGGAAGTATACGCGCAGGTTCCCGGGAATCACGTTTTCATCGAGGCGCAGCAACTCGTTCAGTTTGTCGCGCTCGGGCCAGACAATGCGGCGGAGCTTGATCAGTTCGCTTTTGAGGCTGAGCACCTCGCTGAGCGATTGCCGGTTGGGCTCCAGCAACACTAGCTGCTCTAATTTATCGGTATAACTGCCGATATCGCTCATCACCGGGAAATAATAATCCAGCACCACATCCAGAATAGCATAGGCCAGGTACATGACCGGGCGCGTACGGATAACGCCTTTGCCAACGCGGATACGCTCGCGTAGCGGGTCCAGACAATCCTCGTAATCGCTCTGCAGCGTGAGCACGTAGTTGGGGCCTGTAAAAATGGAAAGCTGCACATCATCCAGGCAGTGCGTGTCGTTTGACCAGCGCAGCATGCGCGAAATCAGGAACAGGCGGTTGCCCTCGAATTCTTCTACTTTCGGCCGCTGGTAATCGTTGATCACATCCTCCATCTGCAGCGGGTGCAGCCCGAAATCGCGGGTGATCTCTTCCAGTAACGAGAGGTTACCATACCCGCGTATGTCGACCCAGTGGCGGGCCTCCGGGGCGTTTCGCACCTTTTTGAGCAGTAGCTCATAGCTTTCCAGTTCCATTTCTTCCAGCGAGCTCTCGGAAAACGAGATCAGGAAAAAGCGCGGCTCATAGGCTTCGGCAGGCACGTACAAATGCCCGGGGCGGTCGCCCACTCTGCGGTCCAGTATCTTGCTTCGGTTGTGGCGGTTTTTTCTTCGTTTCGACATAGTATGGCAAAGCAGCGGTACAGGTGCAAGGTAGTAATTAATTCAGGCGCCGCCACGTTTGGAGCCGTACTTAAACAACTTCCGAGACCGATACGGCATCCAGCTCCAGCAGCCTGGCGGTCACGTCGGGCTGCAGCTTTTTACGCACCTCCAGCACCAGGTGGCAATCGAGCGCAAACTGCTGTTGTTTTATCTCCAGTTCGTATTCCTTTACCAGGCGCATCACCTCGTTCATCTGCGCATACTGGAAGTGCACCTGCAGCTGCACGGTTTCATACTTCTCAACGATGGTTGCCTGGCTAAGAGCATCGGCCGCCGCTGTTTTGTAGGCGTTTATCAGCCCGCTTACCCCCAGTTTTACTCCGCCGAAATAGCGCACCACCACTACCAGCACGTTGCTCAGCTCAGCCGAGCGGATCTGGCCAAGAATCGGGTCACCGGCCGAGTGGTTGGGTTCCCCGTCGTCGTTGGCGCGGTAGCGGCTTTTGTCGGCTCCCAATGTATAGGCGTAGCAATGATGGCGGGCATCGTAGTACTGCCGGCGGAGCGCTGCCAGCTGCTGCTTCACTTCCTCCTCCGAGTAAACCGGGTAGGCCAGGGCAATAAATTTGCTGCCTTTCTCTTTGTAGAGGCCTTCGGTGGGTGCGGCAATGGTATGGTAGGTATCTTGCATGGTTATAACCTGCGCTCAGGGCAGCAACGGCAGGAAGTATAAAACAAATTTAAACGAAAAGTTGACGCCTTACCAGCAGCTGTGCCCGAACACATAGCGCATTTCCCATAAAATCTGCTTATTTTGTAACAAACAAGCTTTATACTTTGCCCCAAGCCCCTTATATCCTGACCTTCGATAGCATTGGCTCCCTGTCCGAAGGCTTTCTAACCACAACCCAGCAGGCGCAGCAGTTGCCCTTTGCTGTGAAACGGGTGTTCTGGATGCACGGCACCCCAGCTGCTGTGGTGCGGGGGCGGCACGCTAATGTGGAGACGCAGGAAGTGCTGGTGGCCTTAACGGGAAGTATAAACGTGAAAACCGAGACAGCGGAAAGTTCAGCCGTATTTGAACTGAAACATCCTGACCAGGGCTTGTATATACCGGCTATGTGCTGGACGGAACTGACATTTTCTCCGGGCGCCATTGCGCTTTGCCTGGCTTCTACCGATTTCAGCGAAGCAGATTACATCCGGGATCACGCATTATTTAAAAAACTGGCTGTGCCAGCGGCAGCCTTAAAAACGGAACAAAGCCGTAAGTAGCCTTTTATCATTTGCCCTAAGCTATTCTTAAGCCCTGCCCCAAGCCTTATGCCGCTCCTCCCATACTTTGCTTTCAGAGATTACCCGGCAGGGCTGGAGGCACAGCTCATGCAGGCCGTAACCGACACCGTGAGCAGCAAAAGGTATATCCTGGGGGCGCACTTAGAAGGGTTTGAGCAGGAATTTGCGCGGTATCTAGGTATGGCAGCTGCCATCGGAGTAGGCAACGGCTACGATGCCCTGGTCATAGCCTTAAAAGCCGTGGGCGTTGGCCCGGGCGATGAGGTCGTGGTGCCGGCTCATACGTTTGTGGCTACCCTCAACGCGGTGCTGCAGGTAGGAGCCAGGCCGGTGCTGGCCGACCCTGATAAAGCAACTAATAACCTCACAGCCGCCTCTGCAGGCAAATACATTACCTCCCGGACAAAAGCAATTTTGCCGGTGCACCTTTACGGGCAGGTATGCCAGATGCAGGAGCTGCAGCAACTGGCCCAAGAGCACAACCTGCTGTTGATCGAGGATGCCGCACAGGCACATGGCGCAAAGTATAAAAATCAGCTGGCGGGCACCTTTGGCCACGCAGCGGCTTTCAGCTTTTACCCCACCAAAAACCTGGGTGCCCTGGGCGATGGCGGCGCTGTGGTTACCAACAGCCCGGCGCTTGCTGATTTTGCCCGCCGGTACAGGAACTATGGTGAAAGCCGGAAGTATCAATCAGAACTCATCGGCATCAACTCGCGGCTGGATGAGCTGCAGGCGGCCGTGCTGCGGGTAAAGCTACCGCAGCTCGACGTACTCAACGCTGAGCGGCAGCGGCTGGCGCAGGTATACCTGCAGGCGTTGCAGGGAACAGGTGACCTTATACTTCCGGTTACAGCGCCGGACTGCAGCCATGTATACCACATCTTCAGCATCCGCACCGAATTTAGAGATCAGTTGCAGGCCTGGCTCCAACAACAGGGCATTGCGACGGCGGTGCATTACCCTGTGCCGGTTCACCTGCAGCCTGCTTACCGTTTCCTGAAGTATAAACCCGGCGATTTTCCGGTGGCGGAGGAACTGGCCACAACGAGCCTGAGCCTGCCGCTTTTTCCAGGGCTGGCACAGACAGAGCAGCAGGCGGTGATACAATGTATAACGCAGTTTTTTAACTAAGTTGCTGATGAGCCGGCTGCCTCTAGTTTCTGTTATCTGCCTGTGTTACAACCATGAACGCTTCCTGGTCGAGGCGCTCGATTCCGTTCTGGCCCAGACCTACCCCAACCTCGAAATAATTGTGGTAGACGACTGCAGCACCGATAACAGCGTTGCAATCATCAAGCAATACCGGCAGCAGCATCCGCACATTAGGTTTATTAGCACCGGGCATAACCGCGGCAACTGCGCGGCCTTTAACATGGGCTGGCATGCCAGCAAAGGCGCGTTTCTAATCGATTTTGCTACCGACGATGTGCTGCTGCCCGACCGTGTGGCCCAACAGGTAGCTGCTTTCCAGGCGCTGGATCATAGCTATGCGGTTGTGTATTCTGATGCGGAATATATCAGCGAGCGCGGGGAGCCGTTATACCTGCACAGCCACAAGTATAAAGCAGCTCCGGATGGCGATGTGTTTGCCGAAGTGCTCCAGCGTTACTTTATCTGCCCGCCAACCATGATGATGCGCCGGACGGTGCTGGAAGAACTGGGGGGGTACGATGAAGCGCTGGCTTACGAGGATTTTGATTTCTGGGTACGGTCGGCCCGCAGGTATAACTATTATTATTTACCTGCAGTAACTACCCGACGACGGCTGCATGGCCGTTCCCTTTCCAGAAGCTGGTATGCGCCGGGCAACAGACTGCTGGCTTCCACGGTTACTGTTTGCGAAAAAGCCGCCGCCCTGGTGCAGACGCCCCGGGAGCATTCTGCCTTTAAAATCAGGTTGTTATATGAAGTCAGGCATGCCTACCTGACGGATAACTTTGAAGAAGCGGCCCGGCTCTTTTCTCTGCTATCCCGCCAGGGGAATATCCCAATAAGCTACCGGCTGATGGAGCAATTAAACAGGGCCCGTTTTAGCCTGCATTTTTTCCGGAAATGGTATTTTATGCTTAGATATCTGTAACATTTGCACAGTTCTTGCATAGAATGGGTATATTTACGTATTTTTATCGACTCACGCATTTATTTTTGCGTAAATAACACTCCAGGAGGTTTACCTGCACGCCTGTTTATCAATAATATGCGTATACTGACGTCCTGTTTCTAAAGTATTTTAAAAGCAATTTGAGCCTTATCAAACAAAATAGCATTATGATCACAGCAGTTGCCACAAGAGGAGAAGTAATTCGATGGATGGAAAGTTTTGTGAGTGAAAAAATCACGGAATTTCTGAAATCGGTAGAAGACAGCTGGCAACCTGCTGATCTTTTACCTGATACGACGTTCGATAATTTTCTGGACGAGATCAAACTCCTGCGTGAGAGGGCCAAAGACCTGAGCTACGATTTATTGGCTGTGCTGGTAGGTGATACCATTACCGAAGAAGCGCTTCCCACCTACGAAAGCTGGCTGATGACCATTGACGGCCTGCCACAGGACCCCAATGGGCCGTGGATGAAGTGGAACCGCAGCTGGACTGCCGAGGAAAATCGCCATGGCGATGCCCTGAACCGTTATTTATACCTGACAGGCCGCATTAACATGCGCGAGATGGAAGCTTCGACGCAATACCTGATTGCTGATGGCTTTGACCTGATGACCGACAACGACCCATACCGCTCGTTTGTGTACACTAGTTTTCAGGAAACGGCAACCAACATTTCGCACCGCCGTGTAGCCCAGATTGCCAAGCGGCAGGGCGATAACATGCTGGCCAAGCTTTGTGGCCACGTAGCAGCCGACGAGGCACGCCATGCCAAAGCATATAAAGCGTTTGTGAGCAAGATATTTGAAGCCGATCCGAACGAGATGATGCTGGCTTTTGAAGATATGATGCGGAAGAAAATTGTGATGCCCGCCCACTACATGCGCGAGCTTGGCGTGGAGATCGGCCGCACATTCGGCCATTTTACCGATGCCGCACAGCGCATCGGCGTGTATACTGCTGCCGACTACACTGATATTCTGGAAGGCCTGATCGATGAGTGGAAGATTGATGCCTTAACCGGCCTGAACGAAGCCGGAGAGCGCGCCCGCGATTACGTGATGGCCCTACCTGTAAGACTGAAGCGGGTGGCCGAACGCATGAAAGCGCCTACTCTGGAGTATAAATTCCGTTGGATAGACTAATTTAATAGACTATACAGCAAGTATAAAAAGCATATGAACGAGCAGCCTGGTAAACAGGCTGCTCGTTTTGTTTTCAGCCCTGGGCTAAAGAAAAACCAGGTTCCAGTAGCCTTTCTTCTTCTAAATCGGCGCTGGCGGGTAATTTCTTTTGGTGGCAGCCGGGCAAATGTGCCCGGCAAAAAACAGGCTACCTATATCGCTTTTATGCAGCGGCACGTTTTAAAGAGAGCTGACAGAAATAAGGATTGCCAGTTTGTTGTGGAAAACTGCGGCAGCAGCTGTGTAACACGATCTTTGACCTGTTGCTGCAATCTTATCGGGCTTTTACCGAACATTGCACCCGCCCCGTGTGTTACAGAATAATAAAATACTGAATTTATGGCTTTAGGATATCGCTTTACAGACTATGTGCCGCCGCAGGACGACAAGCCCGGGTTTGAGTCGCTGCTGAAGATATTTCTGCAGCTGGTTACCATTTCTTCCGGCGATGTGGGCGAGGCGCTGGCCTGGCTCAGCTCGCTGGACAAACAGTATAACCTGACCAGCGACGAGTATGGCATCGGGGATTTTATTGAAGATCTGAAAAAGAAAGGCTACCTGGACGAAAACCCACAGGAGAAAGGAGCCTTTACGCTCACTGCTAAAAGTGAGCAGGGCATCCGCCGCAGTGCGCTGGAAGAGATCTTTGGCAGGCTGAAAAAAGGCGGCAAAGGCACCCACGCTACCCCGCACACCGGCATCGGCGACGAAGCCGGCACCGACCAGCGCGAGTACCGCTTCGGCGATGCGCTGGAGCAGATCTCCATGACGGATTCGCTGCGCAATGCCCAGATAAACCACGGCATTGGTGATCTGCGATTGACCGAGCAGGACCTGGAGGTAACCGAAACAGAACACAAAACCCAGGCCGCTACGGTGCTGATGATCGATATTTCCCACTCAATGATCCTCTACGGCGAAGACCGCATTACGCCGGCCAAAAAAGTGGCCATGGCGCTGGCGGAGCTCATCAAGCAAAAGTACCCCAAAGACACGCTGGATATACTTGTGTTTGGAAACGATGCCTGGCAGATCGAGGTGAAGGACTTGCCTTACCTGGAAGTGGGCCCGTATCATACCAATACAGTAGCAGGGCTGGAGCTGGCCATGGACATTCTGCGCAAGCGCAAAACGCCTAACAAACAGATCTTCATGATCACCGACGGCAAACCTACCTGCCTGAAAGAAGGGCTGCATTACTATAAGAATAGCTTTGGCCTGGACCGCAAGGTGGTGAATAAAACGCTGAACCTGGCCGCCCAGTGTCGCCGCATCAAGATCCCGATCACCACGTTTATGATCGCCTCGGACCCTTACCTGCAGGCGTTTGTAGATGAATTTACGAAGGTGAACAACGGGCAGGCGTATTACAGCAGCTTGCAGGGCCTCGGCCACCTTGTGTTCCGGGATTACAAGCAAAACCGTAAGAAGAATTTTTAACGTGTAGCTCTCGCAATGTGCGCAACAGCTTCGAAGTATTCCGGAGGCTCCTGCGAGCGTCTTGGATGCTACTAAGTAATAGAATGCCTGTATATGTTGTACCGAACTTCGTAGTATGAAACCATCCCTGCCACGGTTTCCCTGATCCGCAAGGGATGAGACCAACATGGCAAGCAGGGAGTTCTCAAGAGTCAACTTTTGGATTGTAAATCCGAAAGAGCAGTAGTGGGGGAAGCTTACGAGATTCTGGTTTTAAATCTTCGGGCAAGCAAATATAAGATAAACGAGAAGGCTAAGAACACTTGAAAAAGGCTGAGGCTAATTTTATGGGTAATCCGCAGAGCGCCTCCTATAATAACGATAAGTACCGCGAGGTACATCAGCAAAGTGTATAAGGATGGCTTTTTCATAGCCTGAAACTACATTTTTATCGCGAGATAGCAATTCAACAATTCAAAAACTAAGGAATGAACTATAACGATATTCCAGCCGAAAATCTGCTGAAGATAAAAACACTAGGCCAGCTGAAAGCAGCCGGCTACGAACCACAGTCCGTAAAGCAGGAGCTGCGCCAGAACCTGATCCGGAAGCTGCAGCAAAAAGAAGATATTTTCCCGGGCATCTGGGGTTATGAGGAAACCGTAATTCCGGACATGCAGCGGGCCATCCTTTCCATGCACCACATCAACCTGCTGGGGCTGCGCGGGCAGGCCAAAACCCGTATCGCCAGGCAAATGATAGACCTGCTGGACGAGTACATCCCGGTAGTGCAGGGCTCTGAGCTTAACGATGACCCCATGCACCCGATCTCGCGCTACGCCAAAGACCTGGTGCACGAGCACGGCGACGATACCCCGATTGGATGGCTGCACCGCGACGAGCGTTATACTGAAAAACTGGCGACGCCGGACGTATCGGTTGCAGACCTGATCGGCGATGCGGACCCTATAAAAGCGGCCACCATGAAGTTGCCCTACTCGGATGAACGGGTAATCCACTTTGGCCTGATCCCGCGCTCGCATCGCGGTATTTTCGTGATAAACGAGCTGCCCGACCTACAGGCGCGCATCCAGGTGTCGCTGTTCAATATTTTGCAGGAAGGCGATATCCAGATCCGGGGCTTTAAGGTGCGCATGCCACTCGATATCCAGTTCGTATTCACGGCCAACCCGGAGGATTATACCAACCGGGGCTCTATTGTAACACCGCTGAAAGACCGTATCGATTCGCAGATCATCACCCACTATCCGAAAAGCATTGAGACGGGCAAGAAGATCACTCGCCAGGAAGCGCATGTAAAGGATGGGCAGGAGCACGCCGTAAAAACCAACGAGCTGGTAGGCGATTTGATCGAGCAGGTGGCCTTTGAGGCCCGCGAGAGCGAGTATGTGGACCCCAAAAGCGGTGTATCGGCCCGCCTGACCATTTCGGCTTACGAAAACCTGCTGAGTGCGGCCGAGCGCCGCGCACTGCTAAACGGCGAGAAAACAACCTATGTGCGTGTAGCTGATTTCCTGAACACAATCCCGGCTGTAACGGGCAAAGTGGAGCTGGTGTACGAGGGCGAGCAGGAGGGAGCGGGCCATGTGGCGCAGGTACTGATGGGCAAAGCCATCCGCACGCAGTTTCTCAAGTACTTTCCGGACCCCGACAAGGCCAAGAAATCGAAACAGGGCAACCCTTATAAAGCCGTTACAGCCTGGTTTGGCGATGGCAACACCGTCGATATTCTGAGCGATGCGTCTGCAGCTGATTACAAAAAGGCATTGCTCAAAGTGCCGGGGCTGGAGGCGCTGATAGAAAAGCATCAGCCCGAGGCGAAAGGCGAGGAAAAGCTGTTTATGATGGAGTTTGCGCTGCACGGCCTGGCCGAGCACAGCCAGCTCAGCAAAAATAAGCTGGCCACCGGCCTGCAGTTCAAAGACCTGCTCAGCGGCATGTTCTCGATGCCCACTTTTGGCGAAGAGGAGGAAGAAGACTTTTAGGGAGTTCAGAGTCCTGAATTCTGAGTCTCGGGTTGAATAGAAGTATAAAGGCAGGAGCAGCGATGTTCCTGCCTTTATACTTTATACTTCAAAAAGCGTGGTGGTTATACTTTGCCATTCCTCATCAAGCGTTAGCTGGGGTCTTTGGCGGCCTGCACGGTGGTACCAGTAGTCAGCATTCCAGGTGTCGCCTTCCTTGCGGTGCAGGTAGGCGTGCAGCCAGGCGGCAGTTTTATCAGGCAGATCCTGGATGAGTTCGTGTGCTTTCTGCCAGTCGCCGCTGCCTTCGTGCCACATGGCCTGCAAGTATACCGATAGGCCGGAAGGCGGCGCATCGCTGGTCAGGCTTTGCGTAAAGGTGGAGAGATTCATAAGGTTGATAAGTATAATAGAAGAGGCCAAAGTTATAGCCGCTTTCCTTTTTATGAAAGCTACTTCCATTGGTGGCCCTTAAAAGGTGGTTTCGTAGCTTGACGATGGTCTTTATTCTTTTTTCTTCGGAATAAATTCATCTGTAAAATGCTCCTGGTGTTTTGGGCGGGAGAACTTTTCCTGGTTAAAGGCTTTGGAGTTGCCTTTGGGAATGGACAAGGAAGTCCAGTTATCTGCACAAACCATTTTGCCAATGAAAACAATTTGCCCGATATGGTACGGGTAATGTGCCAATTGCCTGTTAATTGCTTCCAGTACCGTATGCCCTTGGTTCCGGATGTAAATTGTTTTCTCCAGGTCTTCCGGCGTCAGTGCTTTTAATGTGTTCAGGAAGCAATTCCATCCCTCGTTCCACTTGTCTGTTAATTCCTGCTTGGAGGTAAGGTCGTTTTCAAATTCACTTTCCCGGTCGCGCCATTCCTTCTCACCGTCAGTCGTCAGAAAATCAGTCCAGCGGGAAAGCATGTTTCCCCAGAGGTGTTTTACTATAATGGCGATACTGTTGCTGTCTTCATTGTATTGCCAGAATAGTTTCTCGTCCGGAATTTGTTGGAAAGTCTTTTCTCCGAGCATTTTATAATACTCGAATTGCTTAATCACGCTTTCTAAATAACCATCTGCCATAACGCTTCCTTTTACAGGTTGTTAATCAAAACAAACGACTACTAAGCTATACGATTGAGGTCTGAGTTTTATACTTTCATTAACATGCCTGATTTGAGGGGCAGTGAGGCTGTAGATTGAGGCTGGCATTTACGATATGTTATGTGTTTTTTATTGCCAGATCTTAGCAGTTCTCGCATTGTAAAGATTGACTTTACACATAAATTTGCCTTTGATTTTTTCTAGATATTCCAAATTTTCGTCGGCGAAGACCCCAATGTAAACACTGTGTAACTTGTTCCCAGCAGGCTTTCCCAGATGTGCTGCTTTGTTGATTGCATCAATAATATGGGAATCATATTCTCCGAAATTAAAACCGAAAGTCACTAATGAACCTTCAATTTTACAAAGCTCATCGTAACAAAATGATAAATACTTATTATGCATGATATGATTGAGCTTTTCTCTTGCACTTCCTGCAGTAACAAATATAGGGTATTCTTTACTTTCCATTCGTTCATGAATCTTATGTAATAAATAGTGCTGAGAATCATATTCTTCTTTGACAATATCAATTCCTGTATCGAATATTGGTAAAGCTCCATGTAAATAGAAAACATTTTGCCTCTCTTTATACTTGCCCCAACGTAGTTCGGAAAATTCAGCATCCTCTCCTTTGATTATCTCTTCAGGATTCTCTAATTCTCTGCCAAAGCCATCTATAGCAATCTTTGAGTCATTTCTCATTAATACCCAGTATGGAAGCAAATCATAATTAGTAGAGAATACCTTTCCACTATTTGCAAGAAAGTCATTTAGGTAACTATGACAGCATTGGCTTTTTTCCGCAGGAACTATAAAGACATGTTCTGGATGAAGAGCTTTAACAGCTTCAATTAAACTGTTTTTTAAGGTTGTACTGGCACCTTCTATTTTATTAACTAAATGGACATCATTACTAAAGGCTTTGGCAATTTCAGCAAAATTGTCCAACTGCTGCATTATCAGTTCGAAGTTCTTAGTATTGATAATGGAAAATAGCTTTATAAGAAGTTCATTTTGTGAATCGTCAATAAATGTGCTTAATGCGTTATATGAAAATATTTTTGGATCATACGCCATACTAAATCCATTGCCGAATAGTAGATGTTTAGTTCGCTTCTTTTGACGGAGTGATTTAACAACTTCGTCATAAGATGGTAATGTTTCAATTTTTATTTCTATATTTAAAATTCCATCTCACTACCACCCCAAACGCGAACTTACGCTTAGCAGCCTGAGGTATGGAGCGACCTTTATACTTCTAAATATAACGAATTTGCTATTGTTTATACCTCCCTTTCCTCTTTAAATCCTTTACCCGTAACTCCATGCCTTAAATTGTGGTAGCAGGTAGGTATGGAGCATATCTCGATCTGGCCGGTGCTGGTGCTGGCGCTCATACATGCGTTTGGTTCTAAGTTGCGGTTCCTGGGTGGCGTGCCGCGAAGCATCTGGCTTTCGGCGGCCGGAGGTACGTCGGTGGCCTACGTGTTTCTGTACCTGTTTCCGGCATTGGGCGAGGGGCAGGCGCAGGTACAGCGGGCATTTCCGGGCGAAAGTTTTCTGCGCCACCACGTCTATATTATGGCACTACTGGGGCTTACTGCTTTTTATGGCCTGGAGCGGGCGGTGGTGCAAAGCAAGCAGCAAAACGAAAAAACAGCAGGCGAAAACAAAGCATCTGCCGGTGTTTTCTGGCTGCACATGGCTTCCTTTGGCGTGTATAATGCCCTGATCGGCTATCTCCTGTTTCAGCGTGAAGAGGGGACAACCCAGCAGCTGATCCTGTTTTCGACAGCCATGGGCCTGCATTTTCTGGTAAACGACTTTGGGCTGCTGTCCCACCATCAGGAGCGGTATAAGAAAGCCGGGCGCTGGGTGTTGGTGGCTGCTTTAATAATAGGCTGGAGCATTGGGTACCTGCTGGTGCTGTCGCACACGCTGATCGTGTTGCTGGTGGCTTTTATAGGCGGCGGTGTTATACTCAACGTGCTGAAAGAAGAGCTACCCGAAGAGCATGAAAGCCGTTTCTGGGCCTTTGTACTGGGAGCCGCCGCCTATGCCATCCTACTCCTTTCCCTCACTTCGTAGCAGGCGCAGGGTGCTTTCGAAAAGGTAATAGCCTGGCTACGGCAGCCCGCATGCGTGATACTGGCCTGTTCGTATTTACCACCAACTGCTTTTAACCGTAAGACCATACGTCTGGGCACATCATCATAAAACGATACTATGGCACTTCCGCTTTGGTTACAGGCTGGCTTGTGGGGCTTATTAGCAGGCTCGGCGCTTTTACTGGGCGCAGCGCTCGGTTATTTTGTTCCTATCCGGCAACGTCTGGTGGCCGCTATTATGGCTTTTGGCAGCGGCGTGCTGATCTCGGCGCTCTCATTCGACCTGATGGCGGAAGCCTATAAACAGGGCGGTTTTGCAGCTACGGCGGCCGGCTTTTTGGTTGGGGCCATTATTTATACGTTCGCTAACTGGCTGCTGGCGCAACGGGGAGCAAAGCATCGCAAGCGCTCGGGCGAGCAGCAGGCTTCTGAGGCACAGGACAGCGGCAGCGGAGTTGCGCTGGCCATTGGCGCGCTGGTCGATGGTATTCCCGAGTCTATCGTGATCGGGGTAAGTATGATTTCGGGCGGGGCGGTAAGTATGGTGGCGGTAGCGGCTATTTTCCTTTCCAACCTGCCCGAAGGGCTCTCCAGCTCGGCCGGCATGAAGAAAGCCGGGCGTTCCAAAGCCTATGTTTTCGGTGTCTGGTGCAGCATTGCTGTTATTTCAGGCGTGGCGTCGCTGGCGGGTTATACGTTCTTCAGCGGCTTCCCGCCGGAGGTGATCGCAGCCACTACTGCCCTGGCAGCCGGCGCCATCCTGGCCATGCTCTCCGATACCATGATCCCGGAAGCGTTTGAGTATGCGCATAACTTTACGGGCCTGATCACGGTGGCTGGCTTTCTGCTGGCCTTTATCCTGAGCCGCCTGGCAGGGGTGTGATAAACGAAAAAGCCGCCCCGGTCAGATACCAGGGCGGCTTTTATAAGTATAGCCTGAAGGCGGTTTACGCTTCTTCGTTCACTACAATTTTCTCGATCTTGTCGTTGGCACGGATCTGGTCGATCACGTCTACGCCTTCTACCACTTTGCCAAAGCAGGTATGGTTACGGTCTAGGTGGGCCGTGTTTTTGCGGCTATGCACAATAAAGAATTGCGAGCCGCCGGTGTTGCGGCCGGCATGGGCCATAGAAAGCACGCCACGGTCGTGGTACTGGTTTTCGCCTGTCAGTTCGCAATCGATCTTATAGCCGGGGCCACCTGTGCCGGGTGTGCCTTTTGCACCTTCGCGCGAGTTAGGGCAACCGCCCTGGATCACGAAATCAGGAATAACGCGGTGAAAGGTCAGTCCGTCGTAAAAGCCTTTTTTGGCCAGGTCGATAAAGTTCTGTACTGTTTTAGGAGCATCTTTTTCGTAAAACTCAACTTTCATAACACCTTTGCCGGTGTGGATTTCTGCAGTTCTCATGTATACTTCTGGTTTAGCTTAAAAATCAATCTAGATAACAAAAGTACGTAAATTATAGTTTAAGAAAGCTAAGAGGAGGCTATACTGCGTTTAAAGCAGGATTTTTGGTCCCTTTTAGCAATTTTAATTCAATTACAGCCTATAACGAACTATGAAAAGAACGAAAATACTGGCATATGCCCTGGCATTATGCACGAGCACCCTGGTAATGAGCTGCGGCACGAACCAGGGCAACAGCGAGAACGAACTACAGCAGGAAGCAGGCACCAACCCTGGTTCAGATGCGGGTGCCCAACAAACGACTCCGAATGCGGCCGGTGCAGAGACCGGTGCTGCGGATAAGCCTGTAAGACACGATGGCTCTATTGTTGGCGGCCATGAAATGATGCCCTCACAGAGCATTGTGGAGAACATTACCGCCAACCCGGACCTGACGACTCTGGCTTCGGTCCTACGGCAGGCAGGCCTGGTGCAGGACCTGAGTGGCACCGGCCCTTATACTTTTCTGGCGCCTACCAACGAGGCGTTTGATGCCCTGCCCAAAGGCACCTTAGGAGACCTGATGAAGCCCCAGAACAAGGACCGCTTAGTTGCGATCCTGAAAAACCACGTGATCGCTGGCAAAACTACCGGAACAGACCTGAAAGACGGCAGTACTTTACGCACCATGGCCGATTCGCCTTTAAAAGTGGAGAAGAACCAGGATAAGGTGATGGTGAACGGAGCCGAAATAGAGAAAGCAGACATTGAAAGCAGCAATGGCGTGATCCATGTGATCAACAAAGTGCTGGTGCCGGCCGAGAAATAAGCGCTGCAGGATCAGAAAGATAAACAAAAAGGAGCGACTGCGTGTGCAGCCGCTCCTTTTTGTTTTATAAGTATAAGCATTTCCTGAAAGCCTCCGTTTGAAGTGGGGTACTTGCCGGCGCAACTCTCAGAAGAATATCTGCAGCAGTATAAAGATTTAGCCTTTTTCGAAGGGGTTGGTTGCCCATACGGCCAATTCGGGTATAAAACCGCGGCTGTCCATCTCCAAAGCGCCTTTTATGGCCCAGGCAATCTCCTCGCCCCGCAGCCTGTTGGGCTTGCTTTCGCGTTCTTCCCTGTTCTCCCGACCGAAGGCGGTGGTTACCTCGCTGGGGTTGATCAGCATAACGCGCACATCATACTTGCGCAATTCGGCCTGCCAGCTTTGCGTCATGCTGCGGAGGGCGGCTTTGGAGCTGGCATATACCGAACCGCCGGCATACCCGTTTGTGGCTGCCGTAGAACCAATGTTGATGATGTTGCCGGCATTCTGCTGTTTAAAAATCTCGGCCGCCCGGCCATCATCGCTGCGCCGAATACATTGACGCGGTATATCGTTTCAAAATCTTCTACGGTCAGTTGGTCCAGCCCGCGGGTCAGGCCAATACCAGCGTTGTTGATGAGCACATCCAGCCGGCCATACCTGTTCATAAACTCATCAAAGGTGCGCTGCACATCAGCGGAGTTGCCCACGTCGGCGGTAATGGCCATGGCGCCGAGTTCGGCAGCGGCCTCCTGCGTGCGGCTGGCATCGCGGCCCGTAATAGCTACGTTGGCGCCGTGTTCAATGAGCAGTTTTGCGGTGGCGCGGCCAATGCCCAGCGTGCCGCCCGTAATCAGAATATTTGCGTTATCCAGTTTCATTTTATGTTGTGGTTTGTCTTCAGAAGTATGAAATTCTGTAACGGCGCAGGTGCGGATTGGTTGATTGCTGGATGTGCGGTTGCTATGGGATGACCTGAGTAGGAGAATCCAACCACCCCTGCCCCTTCTTGTCAAAGAAAGGGAGCCTGTTTTTGGTAAGGCAAAGTATAACGTTGCAGCTGCTGCCCAGGTTGCTTTTCAGGAGAGTGCGGGTTATACCAGAAGAGGGCAGGTTTATACTTCATCTGACCTTAAAAGGCACAAGCAAACGCTTGCGCCAGACACACAAGGCCCTTTAAAGCTGGCAAAGAGTAAAAGCTCAGAGAATTACGCAAAGTCAGGTATGACTATCTAACTCTTTAACTCTCTAACTTTTTAACTCTCTAACTCTCTAACTTCCCCAGCTTACTTCCGGTTGTCACCGCCGTGCAGCATGCTCAGGTAGCTTTCGTAGCGCGAAAGGGAGATCTCGTTGTGGCGCACCGCCTCGATGACAGCGCAGCCCGGCTCGTTGAAATGGGTACAATTGTTAAAGCGGCACTGGTTCAGGCGCTCGCGCATTTCAGGGAAGAAGTGGCCCAGTTGGGCTGCCGGAATGTCGACTATACCCAGTTCTTTGATGCCGGGCGTATCGATGATGTAGGTATCGGTGTCCACTTCAAACATCTCGGCAAAAGTGGTGGTGTGCACGCCTTTGTCTGAAAAGTCGGAGATCTCGGAGGTTTTCAGCGCCAAGTCGGGCACCAGCAGGTTAATCAGCGTGGACTTGCCCACACCGGAGTGGCCCGACAGGAGAGTGGTTTTGCCTTTGAGCAGCGCATGAAGGGCCTCTATGCCTTCACCAGATTCGGCTGAGGTAGCCAGGCTGCTGTAGCCGATCTGCGCATACATGTGGCTGATCTGATGCTGGTAATTCCGCACATCTTCATCATAGAGATCGGTTTTGTTGAATACCAGCGTGGTAGGGATGCTGTAAGCCTCGGCCGTTACCAGGAAGCGGTCGATAAACCCGAACGAGGTGCGGGGGGATACCAGCGTGACGATGAGCAGCGCCTGGTCTAGGTTGGCCGCAATAATATGCGAAAAAGCTGTTTTGTGGGTGCTCTGACGGATAATGTAATTTTCGCGCTCGGCGATGTGGTGAATCACGGCAGTGGCTTCCTCGGTGCCTTCCACGTCAAACTCCACGCGGTCGCCTACAGCCAGGGGGTTGCTCACCTTCATTCCCTTCAGCTTAAACTTGCCGCGCAGGCGGGCACGGTGCAGCTGGCCGGCTGCATCGCGGACCAGGTACCAGGAACCGGTAGATTTAATGACAACTCCTTTCATGTATGCGGGGTAAGCAGGCGGGCAATATCGGCCATGATGCGGCTTGTAGCGCCTGCCTGGTTTTGTACGTATTGTTTTTCGGTTGTGGTGATGCGGTCGCGCTCGCCGGGCGTGCGGTATACCTGCTCAAAGGCAGCCAGCAGCTCTGCCGCATCCGCCACCGGGAAAGCGCATTTTAACCTTACCAGATCGATCGCTTCCTGGAACTTCTCGTACCGGGGTCCGAAGAAAAGGGGCAACCCGAATACGGCCGCTTCCAGGGTGTTGTGCAGGCCTTTGCCAAACGCACCACCAATGTAGGCATACGTACCATAGCTGTAAAGCGAAGAAAGCATCCCGATATTATCGATCACCAGCACCTTATACTTCGAAACAGTATCGGTAGTGGCTTTGGAAAAGGGCACCGCATCGGCACCCAGCGTTTGCATCAGAGCTGTTATACCTGCCTCGTTCACCTCGTGGGGCGCCACGATGAACTTTATACTTGCCTTATACTGCTGCAGCAGTGGCAAGAGTACGGCCACATCGGCCGGCCAGCTGCTGCCCACGATAAACACCTCCTGGTCGCCAGCAAAAGCTTCGACCAGCGGGAGCTGCTTAACTGATGCGGCTGTCTGCAACACCCGGTCAAAACGCGTGTCACCGGCAACGCTTGCTTTCGTAATGCCTATACTTTGCAGCAACTCCAGCGAGGCTTTGTTCTGAGTATAGAGGTAGGTAAAGTTGCGCAGAATAGCGCGGTTAAATTCCCCGTAAGGCTTAAAGAAGATCTGATCGGGCCGGAAAATAGCGGAGATGGAAAGCACCGGAATGTGCTGCCTATGTAGCGCCTGCAGGTAATAATGCCAGAATTCATACTTGACGAACACGGCCAGCCGGGGCTGCACCACCTCCACAAAGCGCCGGGCGTTGCGGGCACTGTCCAGCGGCAAGTACAGGATGTAATCGGCACCGGTGTAGTTTTTGCGTACCTCGTAGCCCGAAGGCGAGAAGAAGGTGAGCAGGATCTTGTACGTCGGGAATTGCTGGCGGAAGGCTTCCATCACCGGGCGGCCCTGTTCAAACTCACCCAGCGAGGCGCAATGGAACCATACCACCGGGGCCTGGTTTCCGTGCAGGGCCTGCTGCAGGCGTTCAAACTGTTGCTCGCGCCCCTGCCGCATCTGCTTTGCCTTCTGGTTAAAAGGCGAAGCCAGGGCAATGGCCGCTGCATAGGCTCTGATCCCGATATCGTAAAGAAACTTTGGCAAGTATAACGAACATTGAGTGATTACTGCAAAGATAGGAGAATGCCCCGTTTTATGGCAGGTAAGTTTTTGAGCGCGGGTATACTTTAGGCAGCTGCTGTCCTGTTACTTCATTCAAATTAAAACTGGCCGGAACGTACAAGATACTTTGATTCTCTCCTGTTTGTCATCCTGAAAGGATCTTGTGGGCCTGTCGGGTAAGCTTTACCTCCGCCGCGGCAGGAGCTTTCCTTTTTCATCCTGTTTCTCCGCATTAGGTCTGAGATTAAAACCTAGTAGACGGCCAGGACGCAGCACAGGAAAGTATGGCTTAAGGTATAGGTTAGCCGACAGCTATAAAAAAGTGGCTGCGCAAAACACATCGTTGCGCAGCCACTTTTCATGTATAATAGAAGCCTGCCGGCGATATGCCAGCTTTTGTCAGCTTACAGGTTCTTTTTAACGATCGTAGCCGAGGCCTGCGCAGTTGGCAGCACCAGCACTTCAGCCAGGTTTACGTGCGCGGGCCGCGATACGATAAAGCCGATGAGCTCGGCAATGTCCTGCGCCTGCAGGGCCTGGTAGCCCTGGTACACGCTGGCCGCCCGCTCGCTGTCGCCTTTAAAGCGCACCTCCGAGAACTCCGTTTCCACGAGCCCCGGGTTTACCTCCGACACCTTGATGCCTTCCTGCACCAAATCCAGGCGCATGGCCTTTGAAAGCGCGTCTACAGCAAATTTGGAAGCGCAATACACATTCCCGTTCGGGTATACTTCCTTGCCCGCTATAGAGCCGATATTAACGATATGGCCTTTTTTATACGGCAGCATCAGCGGCAGCACGGCGTGGCTTACATACAACAGGCCCTTTACATTAATGTCGATCATGGCGTCCCAGTCGGCTATATCCCCCTCCTGAATCGAAGAGAGGCCATGCGCGTTGCCGGCATTGTTTACCAGCACGTCGATCTGGCGCCACTCGGCGGGCAATGAATCTACGGCTTGCTGCACGGCTTCCTTATCGCGCACATCAAAGGTCAGCGTATGCACCGGCACGTTTGTTATCTGCGCCGTTAACTGCTCCAGGCGCTCAAGGCGGCGACCGGTGGCGATAATATGGTAGCCCTGTCGGGCCAGTTCAAGGGCAGTGGCGTATCCGATACCGGAAGAGGCGCCGGTTACAAAGGCAATCTTAGTCATTTTATTCAAAGAAAAGGATCAGGGAAATGTTGCGGTTGGTGAGCCGGTCGATGCTTTTGCTATACTTCTGGGCATCGTCGTTCAGGGGTTGGTGCATATTGAGTAAACCCTGCGAAAAACGCAGCTCGGGAGCAAACTTAAAGTATGGATAAAAGATATCCAGGCCCACGCCATACTCCACGGCCAGGTCAAACTTGTTTACCTGCAGCAGCTGCTCATCCGGAAGCTCGGGGTTGTTCTTGCGGTTCCCCAAGTCGATGCCCGGCTTGAGACCGCCTACAAAATACATCCGGAAATTGCCCCGGCGCTTGGCTTTATACTTCAGCAGCAAAGGCAGCTCCACCATCGTCGAGCTGATGGTCTGCACATCTTCTACATCTTCGGCCTGGGTGTTGGTAAACACGATCGGGCGACCATAAAAGCCTACGCCCGGCACAAAGCGCAGATCCAGGTACTCGGCCATGCGCACATTTAGTACCAGGCCAGTGTAGAGGCCGATATTGGTTTTGGTGTTGGCGGTAATATAACCTTCGCCGGTGGCATCGGCGTTGGCAAGCTGGTCGGCATACCACTGCGAGTGCTGCAGGTTATAGCGGGTCAGGGGCAGGGCCAGGTAAAAGCCGTAGTGCACCCTTTTTTCGTCGTAGCCGGGCTTGTTCTCGCCTTTGATCTTCTTCTGGGCCACAGCGGCCGTGTTTGCTCCCAGGAGCAGGAGCGCCAGCAGCCCGAAAAGCGTTATTTTTTGCCTGTATAGATTGCGCTTATTCCAAACGTAAGTGAATGCCATTTTGTGCTTTTAAATCCGACTTCTTCAAAGATACTGATAAACTCCTGCCCATCCGGGAAGGCCTGCACGGATTCGGGCAGGTATGTATAGGCAGCATTGTCCTTTGAAACGATCTTACCTACTACCGGTAGTATGTTCTTAAAATAAAATTGATAGAGCTGCTTCATCGGGAAGCTGCGCGGCTTAGAAAATTCCAGTACCACGGCAGTGCCTCCCGGCTTCAGCACACGGTTCATTTCCGAAAGCCCTTTGGGCAGGTTCTCGAAGTTGCGTACCCCAAAAGCTACCGTAATGGCATCGAAGGTATTGTCCGGGAAGGGCAGGTTTTCAGAGTCGCCATACTTGAGCTCTATCTTAGAAGCCAGGCCGCGTTTGGCCAGCTTTTCCCGTCCTACGGCCAACATGCCCTCCGAGATGTCCACGCCTATAATTTTATCGGGGTTTAGGCGCAGCGCTTCAATGGCAAAGTCGGCAGTGCCTGTGGCAATGTCCAGCAACAGCTTGGGCTTTTCAGATTGGAGCAGGCTCACTGCTTTCTTGCGCCAGAGAATGTCGATGCCGGCACTCAGGAAATGGTTCAGGAAATCATACTTGCCGGCAATGTTGTTGAACATTGTGGCGACCTGCTGCTTTTTGTTGTCGTTCTGGTCTTTGTAGGGTACTACCGCCATGCGTGAAATCTAAAGTATACGTACCGCAAAAATACTGTACCTAGAACTATATTGCACGGTTATTGTTCCGAAATATAAAAAAACCGGCCAGGCAGTATTGCCTGGCCGGTTTTTGTTTCTGCTCACCGGGTTTGCCGGCTACATTTTTAGTGGCCTGCCGCCGATTTTTGCGCTACTTCGTCTTCGCGGGGCAGCACCTTAAACTCGGTTCTTCTGTTTTGCTGCATATTCTTCTGCGAGGTGTTTGGCGCGGCCGGGCGACGCTCGCCATAGCTCACGGTCACCATGCGCTTAGGCGATATGCCCTGCTTCACCAGGTAGTCGTAGGCGGCATCGGCGCGGCGCTGGCCCAGCGCCATGTTGTAGGCGGCCGTTGCGCGCGAATCGGTATTCCCCTGGATGCTGATATTTACACCGGGGTTCTGCTTCAAAATGCGGGCGATCTTATCCAGTTCGCGCAGCGCCTGGGGCTGCAGCGTATACTTGTTTGTCTCGAACAGAATGTGCTGCAAAGCCAGCGGACCTGCCGGCGTAGCGGCAGTGGTATCGACATAGGCCACGTAAAAATTGCGGGTCAGGCTGGTGGAGTCGTTCAGCACCACGGGCAACTCGATCTCGGTAGTGGTGATAAGTTGATTGTCTTTTGTAACCTGCACCTGGTACTTGCGCCCGGACAGCACCAGCACCGAATAAGCACCGGAGTCAGGGCGGGTCACATCGCGGTAGGAGATGGGGCGCTTATCGGCCTGCAAGCCGTTAAAAACCAGTTCCACACCTGGTATCACTGTGCTGTCTTGCTGCGAGAACACTTGGCCTTTGATAGTAGCCGGGCGAATGTAGCTGATCGTATAAATATCCTTTTCGCCATAGCCGCCAATGCGGTACGAAGACAGGTAGGCGTAGCTGCCATCGGGTGCCAGGCGGTAGTAGGTATCATCATCGGGTGTATTGATAGGCGAACCCAGGTTTACAGGGCGCGCCCATTTGCGTGCAACCGAATCATACTTGGCCGAGAAGATGTCGTAGCCGCCGATGGTGTTATGGCCTCGGGAGGCAAAGAACAACGTGCCATCTGCTGCCAGGTAGGGGCTATCGTCGTCGTAGGGGGTGTTGATGGTGGCGCCCAGGCTTTTGGGGGTCTGCCATCCGGTGCCCTTCACGTTGCGCTTGGCTACATAAATGTCCAGGTCGCCGTTTTCGGAATAGTGGCTCGTAGAAAAGAACAGCGTTTTGCCATCGGGCGTGATGTAAGCATCCGATTCAAAATCCGGTGAGTTGATGTTGGCGCCGATGCTCTGGGGCGTTCCCCAGGTGCCATCTGCCTGGCGCTCGGCCACCATAATGTCGCCGTTGTTTTCAGAGCGGTACAGCAGCATTTTGGTATCGTTGTCGAACAGCTGGATAGAGGCATCGTGGCCGGCACTGTTCAAGGCGCCTGGCACAGTGCGGGGTTTTTCCCACTCGTCTTCGCCGGTGCGTCCTGTCTCAAAAACATCTTCAAAAAACTCGCCGTCGCGGGCTTCTTTGCCGCCTGTTACGTTCTGGCTGCGGGACGTGAACAGCAGGTAATTAAAGTCAGACGAGATAACGGGGCTATGCTCCGAGTAAGCCGAATTGATGGTTTCGCCCAGGTTCCGTACAAATACATCTTTGGGGTTAGCCACTTCTTTCTGGGCATTTTTTGCATGCTGTATCAGCATGGCCACTTCCTGCTGACGTTCCAGGTCGCGCTGTTTGATCGTTTTCTGATATTTCTGGAAATGATCGATGGCGCTGTCGAAACGATAGTTGATATGGTCTACGCGCGCCAGCCAGTATTCCATGTCCTTGTCTACATTGGGCTTTTGCCGTTGCGCACGGTAGAGGTACTCAGAGGCTTTCTCTTTGTCGAAGCTCATGTAACCGATACCGGCAAAGAAAAGCGCTTTGGCATTTTTAGGATCCTTTGCCAGGGCTTTTTCATAATAAGGCGTTGCCTCGCGGTAGTTTTCTTTTTCAAAATACTTGTTTCCGGTACGGATGAGCTTTCGGGTGTTCTGGGCAGCCGCAGCGCTGGCAAAAAGGCACACCATAAGCAGCAGCAAAGAAAACCGTGAGAACGATTTGGCTAATTGATTCATGTGTAAATGGGTTGTGTTTTTTCCTTGCGTTAATTGTGTTTCTAAAGAAAGACTCTGTTCAATAGCGGTTTACCAGAGGTGATTTCCGATACATTGCATGCTATACGTACTATATTTAAAATAGTATATACTTTATTTATAAAGAAATGGTATTCCGCTGGTAATGAAGTGCTTCCGACTATATGCAACCCCGGAAGTATGCGGTAAAGGTAGTGAGGGTAATAAGAAGTATGGGATAAGTTCTATTATCCCGAACAGGTACAAATATAAAAAAATTATTATATTTTAAACGTTACTGGTAATGTGAACTCTTTACTTTATTAAGGATGACTTATGCTGCCGTTGTCGTTAGCCATTGAAAGCGTGAGCTATCTATAATTAGCTCTTCTTTTCATTCTGTATTTTGAGGTGCTTGTGCTTTAACCGCTTGCCTGACGCTTTTATACTTTCCACTGCTGCCCGGGAGGGTGGTTACGCTCATCATTCCGGCCGCTCGTTGTTCCCTGTTCTCCTATGTTCCGGAAGCATCCTGTTATACTTGCTGCGGCAACGTTCCTGAAAACTCAAGAATTAAAAGCATGGCCTCCCGCCGGCAAATGCCAGCAACTCTTATACAGGTATAAACCTGCTGTAAAGTATAAACCACTACTGGAAGAAGAGCTGGTAAATATCCTTGGCGCCAAATCCGCCGGGCCGGTCGGAGGAGAAAAAGGCGGTGGTGCGGTCCGTGCTCAGCGTAAAGTAGATATCATCCTGGGGTGAGTTTACTGGCAGCCCTAAATTCTGTGCCTGGCTCCATTCCGCATTGCTGATGCTGGAACGGAAAATATCAAACCCGCCCATGCTGTTGTGGCCACGCGAGCTGAAGTATAAGGTGTTTGTTTGCATATCCACAAAGGGAGCGTCCTCGTCGTAGGGTGTGTTGATGGTAGGGCCTAAGTTTAGCGCATCGCTCCAGCGGCCGTCTGTCTGTTTGTAGCACATATAAATGTCCAGGCCGCCAAAGCCGCCCGTGCGGTCGCTGGAGAAAATAGCAAACTTGCCGTCGGCTGTGATATAAAGCGAGGGTTCCTTGGCACCTTTGTTAAAGGGCGTTTCCAGCTGCTCCGGCGCAGACCAGCTGCCCTGTGGCTGCCGCCGTGAAACGTGCAGCCCCTTACCGGCAAAGAAAGTATAGAGCTCCTGGCCGCTTGCCGACACCGAAACCACCGCATGCTGGGCCATTTTATCCTGTGGCTTCAGAAAGAGGGTGGTAGGTTGCCACTGGCCCTGCAGCAAGCGGCTCACCCGGATCTGTTCTACGCCGGCAGCATCAGCCAACCGGTTGCCGGGGCGGCGGGTGGTATAAAACATAGCACTGTCGCCCGGCATCAGCACGGGCACATAATCGGCATATTCGGAGTTGATCACTGGGCCGGCGTTTACCACACGGGCCAGGGGCGGCAGAATGGTCAGGGTTTCGCCTGCTGCGCACTCATCCAGCCGCTTGCGTAAAAAGGCCAGGTAATCCGCATCGGCCGGAGGAGTTTGTTTTATCTCCTGCTGATAGTAGAGGCGGGCCTGGGCAAAATCATAGTCCTGCTGGCTGGCGTCGGCCAGGTATAAAAGAAAATCCTTTGCCGCGGCGGCATCCAGTTTCAGCGCTTTGGCAAAATATAGCTTGGCCTGTTTGGGCTGGTGCAGCTCCACATAGGTCATGCCCAGCTTGTAGGTTGCCTGCACGTTACGGGGCGCCAGCTCCACGGCTTTGGCATAGAGTAGCGCGGCCTGCGTGTAGTCTTCCAGGGCAAAGGCCTTATCGGCTTGTTTGATGTAGCGGCTCTCCTGGTCGCCGGCATCCGTCATGGCACTGCCCAGGAGCACCACGGCTGCAAATGCGGTGGTGCGGAGCAGGCGGCGCACCGGGGTATACGCTTTTAAAAGATCGTGCGTTAAGGCGAGACACCCAGCGGGCAAAAAGCGGATATTCTTCATGGTTGGGAAAATAAATAGTACCTTTGAGGTCCCGGCACGGTCCTCTGGTTAAGCAGGGTTGAAGTTAATGAAAGTATAGCTTTTCCCTAATATTTAAATGGAATAATTTGAGGCAGGCCGCCAAACAGTATCTGACCAAGCGATGATTATAAAGGACGCAAAATTTTTGATGAGCAACACTAAAGTGGAGCTCTGCCCGGCCCCCGATAAGCCCGAGTACGCTTTTATCGGGCGCTCTAATGTGGGCAAGTCGTCGCTCATCAATATGCTGACAGAACAGAAAGGCCTGGCGAAAACATCGGCCTCGCCGGGTAAAACCCAGCTCATCAACCATTTTCTCATCAACGAGCAGTGGTACCTGGTCGATTTGCCCGGCTACGGCTATGCCAAAGTCAGCAAAGATTCGCGCGATAGCTGGCGCCGCATGATCAATTATTACATGCAGCACCGCGAGAATCTGACCTGCGTATTTGTGCTGATCGACTCGCGCCACGAGCCCCTGAAGCAGGACCTGGAATTTCTGGAGTACCTGGGCAAGGTTGGCGTGCCTTTTGTTATTGTCTTTACTAAAACAGACAAGCAGTCGGGCCCGAAAACCGACTCAACCATCGCTGCTTACAAGCGTAAACTGCTGGAAACCTGGGAAGAGTTGCCGCGCATCTTTCTTACCTCGTCTGCCAGCCGGCATGGGCGCGATGAAATTCTGGCTTTTATTGACGAAGTGAACGCGCAAATGCAGAAGTAGCCACACGGGGCTTGAAAGCAGGTGTCTGGCGCTTACCAGGGGATGTTGAAATTTAATGTTTATCCGTATGAAAAGTAAAATCTCATTTTTGTTTCTTTTATTTGCTTTTGCAACGTTCGGGGCATCAGCGCAAACTGCTGCTACCAAACCGCAGACGGCCCCTAAAGCCAAAGTATGGGTGCCGGACAAGGTAATTCCGGTGGCTGAGTTTTACGAGGGTGGCGTGGATTCGCTCTACAGTGACCTTTACAAGGAGCTGAAGTATCCGCCCCTGGCAAAACGCAACCGGGTGCAGGGCGATGTGATCGTGAGCTTTGTGCTGAACGAGGATGGCTCTACCTCTAGCTTTAAGGTGCTGCGCAATGCCGGCGCTGGCACAGGCGAGGAAGCCCTTCGGGTGATAAAGCTGCTCAAGTTCAAGGCACCCGGCTATAGTATGAATGCTACCATGCCGATTATGTTTAAACTATAACCTATCGTTTTTATATTTCATTATGCCCATTGATTTAAGACAAGTTGCTGCCATCTCCGGCATGAGCGGCCTTTTCCGCATCGTAAAGCCAACCCGTACAGGTGTTATTGTTGAAAGCCTGGAAGAACAGCCTAAAACAGTGGTAGCCCAGGCGCGCCACCGTATGTCGCTGCTGGATGAGATCTCGATCTATACGACCGACGAGGAAGGTACCATTGCCCTGGCGGAGGTGTTTGACCGCCTGCACCAGAAGTATGGCGACAGCCTGCCGGTAAGCGAAAAGCCGGATAACAGCGAGCTAAAGCGCTTTATGGAAGAGGCGCTGCCCGAGTATGACGAAGACCGTGTATACGTGTCGGATATGAAGAAGCTGGTGAGCTGGTACGATATTGTGAACAAGTTTGTGGGCTTTACCAAGGCCGAGGCCGAAGCGGCGCCTGAGGCGGCAGAAGAAAATGCACCCGAGGCAGAAGAAGGAAAAAAGAAAGCTAAAAAAGCGAAGTAATTACCGCAAAGCCCTCCCAAAACGGAGGGTTTTGTTTTGTGCTTACCTCTAAACCCGCGTTACGCCATGTCTTATCCGCCGGCCATACTTGCCAGCACGAGCAGCCACCTGCAAAAAGTGTTTGAGGTAGAGCACCTGCCTGCCTCCGATCTGGAAGCGCTTTTCTATAAATTATCGCGTGTGGTGCTGCACCTGCTGCATACCGACATGAACCGCCTGCTGCACATTTTGTACCGTATTGATGTGGAAGAACAACAGGTAAAGCAGGCCATGGTGGCGGATGATGACGAAATAATAGCTGAACGCATTGCCCGCCTGATCGTGAAACGGGAACTGCAGAAAGCACAGCTCCGCCAGAAGTATAGCCAGCACTAAACGCTTTTCTGCAAAATAGGCCTACATAAAAAAGACAGCCGCTCTACTCGGAGAGCGGCTGTCTTTTTTACTTTTATAGTATACGTGGTGTCTTTGCCTGCAACAGGCTGTTGCGGCAGCACGGGAACGGTGTCTTTGTATGGCTTACTGCAGCACGTCGTTAGCGGCTTTCACAATGCTTTCGGCCGCCAGGTCTTCGGCCCGAAGAAACTCCTCTACTTTATCCACCATGTCAGGCGAGCCGATCACGAGCGGGCACCGCTGGTGCAGCTCTTTTGGCGTCAGTTCCATGATGCGGCGGTTACCGTCGGTAGCTTTACCACCGGCCTGTTCTATAATAAAGGCCAGGGTGTTGCACTCATACATCAGGCGCAGCTTGCCGTTGGGCGATTTTTTAGTAGCCGGATACAGGTATACACCGCCTTTGAGCAGGTTGCGGTGAAAATCAGCTACCAGCGAGCCGATGTACCGGGCTGAGTAGTTGTTGTCCTGGCAGTAGCGCAGGTAGTTTTTGATGCCATCCGAAAAAGAGTTCAGGTTGCCCTCGTTGATCGAGTAAATGGCGCCGGTCTTCGGGGTTCTGATATCGGGGTGCGACAAAAAGAACTCGCCCAGGCTGGGCTCATACGTAAAGCCGTTTACGCCACAGCCTGTGGTATATACCATCATGGTAGAGGAGCCATAAATGATATAGCCGGCCGCCACCTGCCGGGTGCCTAGCTGCAGGCAATCTTCTTCTGTGCCGTCCTGGCCAACTTCCGAGATCCTTCTGTAAATAGAAAAGATCGTGCCGATAGATACGTTTACATCGATGTTGGAAGAGCCATCCAGCGGATCGATGGCCACCACATACTTGCCTTTGGTATTGCCGGTCTGGATAATACCGTCTTCTTCTTCCGAAATAATGGTGCACACCTCGCCGCCATTGCGCAGCGCCCGGATAAAGCGGATGTTTGCAATCACGTCGAGTTTCTGTTGTTCCTCGCCCTGCACGTTCTGTTGGCCATGGGCGCCGGTCACATTAAGTAATCCCGCCCGGTTTATCTCCCGGTTCACGATCTTTCCTGCCAGGGCAATGTCGCGCAGCAGTTGCGAAAGCTCGCCGGTGGCAAACGGAAAATCCTCTTGTTTTCTCATGATAAATCTGTCGAGCGTAGTGCCTACAGGAAGTGCAAGTTTGTCGTTCATGGTACTTTAAAATTGGCCTTAATTACAAAAATATCATTTCTAGGTATAAATCCGAACTATACTTATTTTTACGCTCTACCAGCGATAATCGGATGAAAGTATTCAAATTTGGCGGCGCCTCCGTAAAAAGTGCGGAAGCATTTCAAAACCTTGTGCCTATCGTGCAGGAGTATGGTGGCACCAGGCAGCTGTTGATTGTGGTGTCTGCTATGGGGAAAACGACCAATGCCCTGGAAAAGGTATTTGATCTGGCTTTTACCGGCCATGCCTACCAGGAGGCCCTGCAGCAGATATGGTCTTATCATCAGGAGGTAGCATTTGCCCTGTTTCCGGAGGCGGCAAGCCCGGTGTACGAGCAACTGGAACACCTGTATGCGTTGCTGCAAGCGGAACTGCAGGCCTTTAGCCTGTTGGCCAGTTACGATAAACAATACGACCAGGTTGTGAGTTTCGGTGAACTGTTTGCCTCCACCATCCTGCATCATTACCTGCAGCAGCAGGGCCTGCTCAATACCTGGACCGACAGCCGCAAATACATCCAAACCGACACCACCTGGCGCGAGGCAAAAGTAGACTGGACCTGGACCGAGCGGCTCATCAAACGCGACCTGCCTGCAGTGCTTGAAGAGCAACTGGTAGTAACGCAAGGCTTTTTAGGCGGCACCAACAACGGGCTCACCACTACCCTGGGCCGCGAAGGCTCTGACTTCAGTGCCGCTATTTATGCCTATTGTCTGAACGCCTCCGGCCTCTGGATCTGGAAGGATGTAGCAGGCCTGCTCAATGCCGACCCCAAGCATTTTGCCGACACCGTCTGCTATCCCGAGATCTCCTACCAGGAAACCGTGGAGATGGCCTATTATGGGGCTTCGGTCATTCACCCCAAAACCATTAAGCCGCTGGCCAATAAGCTTATCCCGCTTTATGTCAAATCGTTTCTGAACCCGGCTGGCGAGGGCACCCGGATCTGCGATTGCCGGTTTGCCAAGTTCGCCCCAGCCTACATTATAAAAGAGGAACAATGCCTGGTTTCCTTCAGTGTAAAGGACTTTACGTTTATTTCGGAAAAGAACCTGGGTACCATTTTTAACGCCCTCTCCGAGCTGCGCCTCAAAATAAACCTGATGCAGAATTCGGCCATCTCCTTTTCTATCTGCACCGATTACCACCAGGCGCGCCTGCACCGGCTCATCGAAACCTTACACGACCAGTTTGTGATTCACTATAACACGCACCTGCGCCTGTACACCGTAAAAAATTACGACCAGGAAAGTATAGCCAAAGTGATAAAAGGGAAAGATATATTGCTTGAACAGCGTACCCGCACCACTTTTCAGGTCGTATGCCGGTAATTTAAGTTATAATTAATGTTGTAACCACTTTAAATCAGACAAAAAAATATGCGATAATTCAAACTTTTTAGTTTCTTTGTATGTAAGAGGTATGAGCCAGCTATGATATCACCCTCTATCATATATATTATGCAGCCTGCAGAGAAACTTACGGTAAGCTTTGTGCTAAAAATTGCTCTTCTTTTTTCCCTTTTGATCTCTGGCGTGCTGCTCAAGGTTCCCAGGATACAAGGCTCTATGAATGCGCAGAATGTGCAGCGGGTGGCCCTGCCGCCTGTGTATAAACCGGATGTGCAGGAAAAGCCATCGGTCAATTTTGAAGTGGCTAAACAGGGCAAATCCACCACGGTCAGCATCTGACAGCCCTTTTTCTCGTTGCAATAGGGCCTCCTGCTGCTACTGCCGCACAAAACCAGTTACGCTTCTTTACACTGCAACCCCCGCGGGCTAACCTGTATGCCCCTGTTTTCTTATGCTGCTCCTAAGCTGAAAGTGCTTGGGCGGTTTATTCCCGAAAGTATAAAAGCTGTATCTTCAGGCTTCCAATAACGCTTTTATAACATACCATGGATTTTATACTTGTTACCCCGCAGGCACAGCCCCATGTTGCCTTAATCCAGCTGAACCGGCCCAAAGAACTCAATGCCCTGAACCTGCAACTGATGGGAGAGTTGCGCGATGCCCTCAAAAGCCTGGATGCGGACCCCGAGGTGCGCGTGATCATCATTACGGGCGATGCGCGGGCCTTTGCCGCCGGCGCCGACATTAAGCAGATGGCCGGTAAAACGGCGATCGATATGCTCAGTATTGACCAATTCGCCACCTGGGACCAGATCCGGAAAACCAAAAAGCCCCTTATTGCTGCGGTATCCGGCTTTGCACTGGGCGGCGGTTGCGAGCTGGCCATGACCTGCGATATGATTGTGGCCTCGGAAACGGCCATGTTCGGGCAACCCGAGATCAAGATCGGGGTGATGCCGGGCGCCGGTGGCACGCAACGCCTGACCAAAGCCATTGGCAAAGCCAAAGCCATGGAACTGGTACTGACAGGCAAATTTATGACGGCGGCCGAAGCCGAGAAGCACGGCCTCATTAACCGCATTGTGCCCGTGGAACTCTACCTGGACGAAGCCTTTAAGCTGGCCGCAGAAATTGCGCAGATGTCGCCGGTGGCGGCCATGCTGGCCAAAGAAGCCATTAACCGTTCTTTTGAGACTCACCTGGACGAAGGCTTACACCTGGAGCGCAAGAATTTCTACCTCTGCTTTGCCTCCGAAGACCAGACCGAAGGTATGAATGCCTTTGTAGAAAAGCGCAAGCCGGAATTTAGAGGAAAGTAGAGAGTTAGAAAGTTAGAGAGTTAAAAAGGTAAAAAGTTAAAAAGTTAGAGGGGAATGGAGGATGCTGATGGCTCAGTTGCTGCGCTAGCAGATCTGTCAGGCTTTTGAGGGCAAAGTATAAGTAGAGCAAATTATAAGTAAAGCAAACCAAATCCATATTTATGCAAATGGATAGTTGAACCCCACACTTAACCACCTCACCTTTCTACCTCTCCACCTTTCTACCTCTCCACCTTTTAACTCTCTAACTTTCCAACCCTCTAACTTCCCAACTTTCCAACTTTTTACCTCTCTAACTTTTTACCTTCCCAACTATCCCTTATCTTTGTAAAAGTTATCAGGTAAGAATTATTCTTATTTAGAAGTATGCAGCAGTTAACCCGGCAGGAAGTTCATCAGCGTATCGCGGCTAGTGGCTTAAAAGCCACTAGCCAGCGCATTGTGGTGTACGAGGCGTTAATGACGCTGCATGGCCACCACCCAACCGCCGAGGAAGTATACCAGCAGCTGAAGCCGGAAAACCCCAGCATCTCGTTGGGCACCGTCTACAAAACCCTCGATACCTTTGTTGCGGCGCACCTTATACTTCGGGTACGGTCGGAGGAAAGCGGCAAGCGCTACGATGCCAACATTGCAGCCCACAGCCACATTTACTGCAGCAACACCCGTGAGATCATCGATTTTGAGGATGACGAGCTCGAGCAGCTCCTGACCGCTTTTTTCAGAAAGCGGAATGTGAGCAACTTTGAGTTTACCGGTTTTTCGGTGCAGCTAACAGGCAACAAGGTGGAGCCTGATAAACAAATCAGTATTTCACGAGTTTCAGAATAGATGTTTAACTAAATAAACGATTTAAAAATGGCAGTTTTAGTAGGTAAAAAAGCACCGGCTTTTAAAGCAACAGCAGTAGTTGAAGGTGAGTTTGTAGAAGACTTTTCATTAGAACAATATATTGGCAACAAGCACGTGGTCTTTTTCTTCTGGCCAATGGACTTCACGTTTGTGTGCCCGACAGAGATCATTGCTTTCCAGGAAAGAATGGCCGATTTTGAGCGCAAGAACGTTGCCGTGGTAGGTTGCTCTACAGACACGCATTTCTCGCACTTTGCCTGGCTGAACACCCCGCAGAACCAGGGCGGCATTGAAGGTGTAAACTACCCGTTGGTAGCCGATGCCTCTAAAACGATCTCTTCTAACTACGACGTGCTGGCTGGCCATTACGAGTATAACGACGAAGGCGAGATGATCTTTGTAGGCGATCCGGTTGCTTACCGTGGCCTGTTCCTCATCGACAAAGAAGGTGTGGTGCGCCACCAGGTAGTAAACGATATGCCGCTTGGCCGCTCTATTGACGAGGCACTGCGTATGGTAGATGCCCTGCAGTACTTCGAGAAGAACGGTGAAGTATGCCCGGCTAACTGGGAAGAAGGCAAAGAGGCCATGCAGGCTACAAAAGAAGGTGTTTCCAACTACCTGGCTGCTAAAAGCCACTAAGTATAACCTCCTTATAAAACAAAAAGGCCCCGGCATTTGCCGGGGCCTTTTTGTTTTTGGCACCTATGGATTCCGGTTCGTAGCAGTTACCCGGAACCATTTAATTAAGGTAGTAACGAAGCAGCCAGCCGTGGGCATCAAATTTCTGGGCCGGAATATCATCGTCAATGTCGATGGCAGTATGCTTGTCCACATCGAAGGTGTTGCGGTACTTAGAGTCGTTGATACGGACGGCTTTGGAGAGTTTGCTGCCCTGGCCGTGCACTTGGTAGGTGTCCTGGCCGGCGCCTCCCCATACTTTTATTTTGATCGCTGGCTTTACGGAGCCGGTCACAATAAACCGGTCGTTGCCGTCCAGCCCGTAAAGCTCCAGTACATCGGTTTCATTGGCATAAAACGTGCGCTGCCACAGCGCCTTTTTTGTCTTCCCGTCTTTGTCTGCTTTAAAGACCTGCAAGGTTACCTCTTTCCCGGAAAGTACATTTAGCTCGAACACTTCATGCTTGTCGGTACCTACGGCCTGCACATTTTCGGCCAGGATGGTGTAGTAGGTGCGGGCAAGGTGCTGCAGGTTATTGCGCCGGGTTTTGAATGTGGCTATCAGCGGCGCAGCCGTAAGCTGGTATATGGTGTCGGGCATGGCCCGGAATGCCTGTTCCACCACGGCATCTGTCAGTTCCTGCTGCACGCTGTCGGCTACTTCCTGCCAGTCCTGCCAGGCCAGCTTTGCCAGGATCAGGTTATCCAGGTTACGGGCGCTGTGGTTCAAATCTTCAAGGTTTTCTGCGCTAATGCGGGGTTTATAGGTCTGGAAATGTGGTTTAAGGCCCATGAACATGAACAGCCAGGGAACAGGGGCATCGTTTAATTTATAAAACACATTATCGCGGTCGCGGGGAATGGCGCGGTAGGTAGCCCCTTTTTTGTCTTGCTGCTGTTTGGCCCAGCGCCAGTTGTCTTCGTGGCGGCTCCAATCGCCGAGCAGCATGTCCAGCAGGCGGCAGCGCAAGTAAAAGCGGGCATCAAAATTGGCATCGTTGTCGGTCAGGCGCTCTTCGAGGGCCGAGCGGGTGCTTACCACTTTGCGGGCATTTCCCATTTGTGGGTTGTCTGTCTGGTCCCCGTCCGGGCGGCGCTCCAGCAGGGCCAGGGTACCGCCTATATTAGGCAGGAACCTGCCCAGGCGTGGGTCGTGGGGCACATACACCAGTTCCGGACTGGTATGGTAAATATGGATGGCCTCTGCCAGGTGCGGTACTACCAGGGCGGCAAACGGATGGGTGGCGCTGGTAGCATCGCGGACAATGTTGGCCAGGTAGCTTTGTTGTAAACTCTCGGGCAGCAGGCTGGCAGGTTCCTTGTCGATGGAGCGCAGCACATATTCCACGCCTGCGGGGTTTTGCAGCCGCAGGCTGATGGACTGGCGGCTGCCTCCCAGTTCCAGGGGCGTCAGGCCTCCTTCTGCAGTTGCTAGGTCCAGTACCTTCACCGTAACGGGGGTATACCAGGCGGGGCGGTAATGGCGGCCGTAAAAGAACGTATGCAGGCCGCTGCGGTCGTAGTGCTTGCCGGCAGCCAGGGTGATGGTGCTGTCGGTATAGGTGGTGGCGGAGTTGCTATTAGCTGGGGGGGGCACCTGCTGCACCGAGTGCCGAAAGCGCTCACTGCAGCCCGGCAACACGCCAATCCACACTAGTATAAGCAGAAAGCTTTTTGGTAATCTCATAAAGTATAAGCGCATACCTGGTTAAAAGATTGGGAGAGCCGGCTCTTTACCGGCTAAAGCCCTCTCGGTCGAATGCATTTACGCGCACATCTTTGGTGCGCTTGTCTTTGGTAGTAGGGCCGGCCTCTAGTTCTGTGCCGCGCCTGGTATCATACACCCACGTTTTGTTGCTGCAGCCTTTTACATCCGAACTATCTTTTATTTCATCCTCGCCACGGCCGCCCACAATTTTTATTTTTATGCCTTTGTTTACCTTGCCGCTCACCTCGAACTCATCATCGCCGGCAAGGCCATAGAGCGAGATCAGCGCTGTTTCAGAGCGATGGAAAATGCGATGGAAGATGACCTTGTCATCGGATTTGCGGTATACCGTTACCTCGGTGTCTTCGTCGTTGCGGCGCTTTACCACAAAGCGCTCCTCCTCGTCAGAGCCAACCACTAACGGCTCCCGGGCCAGGATAGCATAAAACTCTCCGGCTGCTTTGGGAAGCTGATCCCGGCGGCTTTTCAGTGCGCGAATGGTTTGCGGACCGACCTGCTGAAAGACAGCATCCGGAAAGCGGTGTACGGCCTGTTCAATTACCTGGTCGGTAAGGCTATTTTGCAGTTCATGGGCCAGCGAATCGAACTGCTGCCGTGTAACTTCCGGTAAGGCTCGCGGGTCGATAAAAGAGGAGTTGATGGTGAGCGCTTTCACATCTGTGAAATCCTTCCGGAAAGATTCAAATTTGCGGATGCCCCAGTTTCGACTAAAGAGCCACGGAATAAGCCCGTCCTGGAAGCGGTAAAAGGTATTGTCGCGGTCTTTCGGAATTGGGCGGTAGAGGGTTTCACCGTTCTGGTCGTATTCGGCCCAATCCCACTGTCCTTCGTGGCGGTCCCAGTCGCCCAGGAGCATGTCCAGGAGCCGTGCTTTGGCAAAAGCCAGCTGGTCGATGTGCACGTCATCTTTTTCGAAGCGCTCGTTCAGGAGGGTAGTGGAGCCGTCTATGTCGGTGGCATTTCCCAGATCAGGCGTGATGTCTTTTTCATCATCATACTTGTTTTCCAACAGAAACAACCTGTCGCTGAACCGCTCTTCGTGTTTGCCAAAATCGCTGTCATGCGGGCGCACATACACCAATTGTGGCGTGGAGTGCGGTATGCCGGCTGCTTCGGCCAGCGGCGGTACCACCAGGGCGCCATAGGGGTTTGTAGCCGAGGTCTGATCGCGCAATACGTTGAGCACGAAGGTGTCACGCCATACTTTGGGCAGCACCGTGGCCGGGTCCTTGTCGAGGGTGCGCAGGGCGTATTGTCTGCCTTTTTTATCTGTCAGGGTCATGCTGGTGGTCTGAAAGCCGCCGCCCAGTTTCTCAAATTCTAGTCCTCCTTTGATCGTGTCCATATCGAATACAGCCACTTTTACAGGCGCTGCCCATACTTTACGGTAGTGCTTGCCCCAGACCAGGTTATGCAACCCACTGCGGGTATAATGCTTGCCGGCCTGCACGGTTATACTATCCGGGGTGGCCTGGCCGGTTTCCAGCCTTTGGTACAGGGCCGGGTCAGCCACAGGCGTTTTGGCAAAGAAGGATTTCCGGACACAGCCGGAGAAAAGCAGCGTGATCAGTAAAAGTGTCAGGTGCCTATAGTGGGGTTTCATAAAGGGAGCATCGTTCAAATTATGGTTGTATCTAACGTAAATTACCTATAATGTTTTCATGTGAATGGCTGCGGCTCCAGGGTTAAAGGCCTGAGAACCGAAGGAAAAGAGGGTGCTCGCTGTTTGCCGGGCAACAAAGCAGGCGCAGGGGAGGAGGGCTTTTCCGGCCGTGCCGCGGGCCGCAACCTATCTGCCGGAGGGTTTAATTTGGTGGCTGGCCGGGTTTTAGGCCGCTGTTTTCTCAGCGCAAGTATACAGGCTATAAACATGTGAAGGGAAGTATAGCGGAATAAAAAAATAAACGTACCTTTGCACGCTTAATTTTTTTAGGTTGTGAAAAAACTATTATATTTACTGGTTTTAGCCTTGACGGTTTCTGTAGCCCAGGCCCAAATCAGGATATCCGGCAAAGTAACCGATGCCCTTACCGGTGAAGCCCTGCCCTTTGTCAGCATCTACATCAAAAACACTTCTATCGGCACTTCCACCGATATCAACGGAGCCTTTAACATAAAGCTCACCACCGTACCCGACTCCCTTACGGCTTCTTATGTGGGTTACCAGCCCAAAGCGATGGCCGTGAAAAAAGGCGTGGCCGTGCAGGAGCTGAACTTTGCCCTGGGCACAAGTGCCAAACAGCTGCAGGAAGTGGTGATCCGGCCGGGCGAAAACCCGGCCTGGCGCATCATGCGGCAAGTGGTGGCGCATAAAAGTGCCAACGACAAGCGCAAGCTCACCGCTTACCAGTACGAGGCCTATACTAAAATGCAGTTTGATGTTGATAACCTGGGCCAGAAGAAAGGCAAAGGGGTGTTGGGTGCCGCCATTACCTCGCTGGTGGATTCGCAGCTGTATGTAGCCGGGGAAGGAGGCAAAAAGATGCTGCCTTTCTTTATGTCCGAGTCGCTGTCGGATTACTACTATAACCGCGAGCCCCGCAAGTATAAAGAGATCATCAAAGCCTCTAAAGTGACCGGCATTGGCCTGCAGGACGGCAGCCTGGTCTCGCAGGTGATCGGCAGCTCTTACCAGGACTATAATTTTTACCAGAACTGGGTCAGCGTGCTGCAGAAAGATTTTATCAGCCCCATTGCCGATGGTTGGAAGGCCTATTATACTTACGACCTGGAAGACAGCCTGTATGTGGGAGACGACTGGTGCTACCAACTTAAAATTGCGCAGAAACGGCCGCAGGACCTGGCCTTTAATGGCACGATCTGGGTAACGGCCGATGCCTATGCCCTGCGTAAGATCGATGTAACGGTGAGCAAATCGGCCAACATCAATTTTGTGGAAGGCATACACCTGACGCAGGAGCTGCAGCCCGTGGGAGCGGGTGCCTGGCTGCCTTCTAAAACCAGTGCGCACATCAAGATCGTGGGCCTTACCAAATCACGGCCCGGCATTCTGGCTAACGTGAGCACCTCGTACCGCGAGGTAGTGGTGAACCAGCCTCAGCGGGCAGCCTTTTTCGATAAGCCCCTGGAACTGCTGGCCAGCGCGCAGGGCAAGCAGGAGGCCTTCTGGGAGCAGCACCGCCATGATTCGCTCAGCGTAGCCGACCAGCAGGTATACACCACCATTGATGCAATTCGGGCTACGCCGCGTGTGGCGCACTTCACCAACCTGGTTACGGTGCTGGGAACAGGCTATAAAAAGTTTGGCAAAGTAAGCTGGGGCCCCTGGCCCTATACCTATGCCTTTAACAACGTGGAGGGGCACCGCCTGCAGTTGGGCGGCAAAACCAATTTCGATTTCAGTGATAAGTGGGAGTTGAGCGGCTATGCTGCTTACGGCACCCAAGACCAGAAAACCAAGTATGCCGCCCGGGCGCGGTATATCCTGTCGCGCAAGCGCTGGAGCGAAGTTGGCGTGAGCCACAGCGAAGACCTGCAGCAGGTGGGCCTCATGTCGGATAAGCTGCAGAACAGCCCTTTCTTTATGGGCTTCTCGCGGTTTGGCACCCTGCGCCACCCTATAAGTATAAAAGCCAGCAGCGCCTACCTGCAGCGCGATGTATGGCGTGGCGTAACGCAGCGACTTTCTGTGAGCAACCGCCATTTTGACCCGCAGTATAATTTTGCCTATGTAGCGCAGCAGGGGGAGCAACCCACACTGGCCAAATCGTTTACCACCACCGAGTTGAGCTTTATGACGCGGGTGGCGAACAACGAGGTTTTTGTGCACAACGAGAACGAGCGCATCAGCCTGGGCAATGGCAACTGGCCGGTGTTTGAGATGAAGTATACCGTTGGCCTGAACAATGCCTTGGGAGCTACCCTCAACTACCAGCGCCTGGACCTGGGCGTGGACCAGGAGTTCCCGATGGGGAGGTTGGGCAATACCGTCTATCACCTGGAAGCCGGCAAGATCTTTTCGCCGGTACCTTACCCGCTGCTGGAGGTGCATACGGGCAACGAGACGCCTTTTTATTACGATGCTACCTTTAACCTGATGAACTACTTTGAGTTTGCCAGCGATACCTATGCCTCCCTGCATTACGAGCAGTACTTCGAGGGCCTGTTGTTTAACCGCCTGCCCCTTATTAAAAAGCTGAAGTGGCGCGTGCTGGCCTCCTCCAATATCCTGTACGGCCACCTGAGCGAGGAAAACAGGGCGCTGCTCTCGCCGGTGGGCCTGAACGGTACGCCCCAGGACAGCTTCAAATCCCTGGGCAACACGCCTTATGTGGAAGTGGGGTATGGGGTGGAGAATATCTTCCGTTTCCTGCGCGTAGATGCGTTTCACCGCCTGACCTACCGCGATGAGCCGGGCGCTAAGAAGTTCGGCGTAAAAGTTTCGGTGCAGTTCAAGCTGTAGGAAGTATAAAAAGTGAAAAAAGCCGGAGCCGTAGGTTTATACTTACGGCTCCGGCTTTTTTATTTCACTTCTTTGGTTTCTGCCGACAGCGAGTAATCGGGAACCAATCGGAAAGTATATTCTCCAGGTTCCTCCCTGGCAGTCGAAAGGGCAGTTGGTGTTTTTGAAAGGAAGTAGTTACCGCGCTACCTTTCCTAAGCTTCTCTTTTGCGCCGGCTCCGGCTGCCGCTGTTGGCGATAGTACCAGATCACAAAGCCGGAGATGGAAAGCAGGCCCGGCATCAGCCCGAAAAAGGAATAGAGGATTTTAAGAAATACACCGGCATAATCCGTAATGTGCAGCGTCTGCAGCACCAGCGGGATGCGTGCAAACCAGGGTTTGTCGCGCACGAAATCAGTTTTCTCCAGGGCACCGGTTTTATAGTTGGCCGAAATGCTGCTGTAAATGGTGCCATAGTAGGCCGGGTCGGAGCGGAAATGGCCACGCAACTGCACGGAGCCCGCGGCATTCACCGGAAAGCGCAGGTAGGTAACCTTGAAATCAGGGTATTGCTGCTGCACCTGGTGCAGGGCGGCATCAACCGAACCGGTCAGTGGCGGCACAGCAATGGTTTTAGTATCTCCTTTCAGGGCACTCTCCAGCACTTTATAGGTAAGCACCAGCCCCGAGAGGCTCATGAGCAGGTTAAACGCCAGCGCCCACACCCCTACGATGCGGTGGAGACTGGAGAAAAAGCTGCGCCGGCTTTTCCGGGAAATATGCTGCCGGAACAGCAGCACCTTCAGGATAGCGCGGCGGTAAAGTATAAAACCGGTAATGGTAAGTGTTAGCAGCGAGAGCCCGCAGAGCATGACCAGCACTTTGCCAGGCGTGCCCGCCAGCAGGGTATAATGGATGTCGAGGAGCAGTTGGGTAAAACGGTGATGCGCCTGGCCGACAGTGGCCAGCTGTGCGCCGGTTTCGGGATGCACAAAGAGCCATTTCTTTTGCTGCTTTTGGCGTAGCTCGTAGCGCAAGGCCTGGTCGGGGGCCTCAGGCAAAGCAGGCACCCGGATATCCCAGCCCGGGTACTGCAGCCGGACGCGCTCCACGGAGGCATCCAGTCGCAGGTGATGGGCCGGGTGGGCAAGTATGGCTTTGTCAGCAAATACCGCCTCATCAATGGCATCATCAAAAACAAGCACCGACCCTGTCAGGCTGATGATCACCAGCAGGATGCCGGCAACTAAACCTAGCCAGTGATGGAGTAAGAATGTCCTTTTTACCCGTTTTTTCATTACCATTTATATGACGCACCCAGCTGAAAGCGGGCGCCGTTGGCCCGGGTAAAGTTATCATTGCGGCCATACCAGTACGCCTGTGGCAGGTAATAGGCTTGGTCCAGCAGGTTCTCTACGCCCAGGTCCAGGCTTAACTTCTCGGTGGCCTGGTAAGAGCCCGCCAGGTTAAAAACGTTGAATGCTTTTACCGGACCTTCTCCGGAGCTGTAGCTGCCCTTGGCATTTCTGGCAAATTTATCGCGGTCGCCGGAATATAGCCACTGCAGGTTGAACTGGAGCTTTTGGGTCGGTTTCAGGGTGAGGTACGAGGTGAGTTTAAACGGCGGAATGCGGGTGCCGTTCAGGTAAGCGTCAACGGCGTCAGTATAGGAGTCGTTGTTATCCAGGTCTACTTTGCCTTCGCTGTAAGCGGCGCTGGCGCCAAGGGTCAGTTTATCGGAAGCAAAGAAATCGACTATGGCCTCGAAACCGGACACGCGCTCAGGCGCCCGTTCTATTTCGTATACATTGTCTGCGTTAGCCTTCAAGTTTGCCCCCAGTTTGGATGTGCTGATAAAGTATGCGCCGCTGATCATAAACTTGCCTATGCTGCTGTTAAAGCCCGCTTCGTAGTTGTTTACAATAACCGGCTCCAGGTCCATTTGTGAAATGTAATTTTCTTTGGCACCCCGCACATAGCGGCCCACATCGATCATTGAGAAGCCCTGCGAGTAGCTGATAAAAGGTTTGAATGCCTGGAGCGCGGCATACCGAAGGCCAACGTTATAGGTGTTGGCATCAAACTTCAGGGTACCACCGTTCACATATTCGCCGCCCGTGCCGCTGGCCAGTACCAGTTGTTGAAAATCGGGCACAGCAATGCGCACGTTGTCGTGGCGGTAGCCGGCTTTCACGATCAGGTGCTGAAACAGGTTAAGCTGTAGCTGCGCATAAGGCGCCAGGTTGTGGAGGTCCATTTCCGGTACCCATGTACGGCCATCCACCAGAGGCTGCGAGGTCACATCATTGAGGTAATCTACGCCGTAGCTGATCTGCATGGTGGCGTTGCCCAGGTTTACAGGAGTGTTCAGGTTTAGCCTGGCTCCTTTTTTTACGGATTTGATCGTAGACTGGCCGCCATTCTGGAAGTAAGGTGTCCAGCCATACACGGTATAAAAGTCCTGCAGGTAGGCGCTCAGATCCAGGTTGGTGTGCAGCAGCAGGTCTTTGCCGGTGTAGCGCAGCTGCGCGTTGTGGTTATAGCGGGTGCCTTCGCTCAGGCCCTGTTGTTCGCCTTTCACGCCAATGCTCGGCGATTGGGCATAAACGCCTTCCTGCAACACGTAATCCGATTGCTGGCGGCTACCAAAGTAGTTATACATGGCCTCCACACGATGGTTGGGATTTAAAGTATAGCCCAGTTTGGCGAAGACGTTATACTGGCTGGTTTCTCCCAGGCCGTAAACCGGCGAGATCACCTGGCCTTCGCCATCCTTCAGCACACCCGTTTTCTCGTAGGTGCCGCTGGCTACATAATCCAGGGCTTTTATTTTGCCCGTGAACTGCTGCGATATGCGGCCGCCAAAGGTATCATCACTGTGGAACAACATGCCTGTACCGGCTACCGAGGTGGTGGCGCTGAAGGGTTTGCTGGTGTCTGCCTGGCGGGTAATGTAATTGATCAGGCCGCCGTCGGCGCCGTTGCCGTACACCGCTGTAGCGCCTTTCACTACTTCTACCCGCTCAATGGCGGCAGGGTCGATGGTGCGCACATCGCGGCCGCCGGCACGAAGGGGAGTAGATTGCGGAATGCCGTCCACCATGATCAGTACGTTACGGCCCCGCAGCGTTTGGCCCACGTTGCTTGTGGTGTTGCTGTTGAGCGCCAGGCCGGGCACCGTGTTTGCCAGTACATTCGAAATATTGGTGGTAATCTGCGATTGCAGTTGCAGGGTGCGCGCATCGAGCACATACACGGAAGCAGGCGTTTCGTCCAGTGATTCCACGGTACGGCTGGCCGACACGATCACCTCGCGCAGCGCCTGCTGGTTTGTCTGCAGCGCCAGGTTAAGGGTTACCACCTGGTCGGCTGCCACCGTTACGGGCAGTTTCAGGGTGTTGTATTCTACGCCGCCTACGCGCAAAGTATAGCTGCCCGGGGTTATATTTGATATCTCAAACTCGCCGGCCGCATTGGTATTGCTTCCCAGCACGGTGCCTTCCAGCGCCACCGTGATCATTTCTACAGGCTTACCTTTCTCATTTTTTACGGCTCCCCGGATAGTACCTGTTATATCCTGTGCCTGGGCAGCAAGAAACGTACAGAAGAACAGCAGGAGGAGTAAGGGCTTTTGCATATTGTGTATATATATTATTTAGAAAGATTCTACACGCGCAAAAGTAAGGGACAGGTTTAAAGCTTCCAAAGTTTATTTAAACTAATTCTAAATAAGCAATCATGGGAACTAAAAGGATAAAATGCAACATCCTCCCGGATGTACCGCTTCGGGTGCATCCGGGAGGATGTGTAGGTTGTTTCGGGAGTTGGCAGTTAGCGTTTTACAAATTCGACCCTCCTGTTCTGGCCCTTTGATTCGGCAGTAGCATTCTGGCTGAGGGGTTTTGTTTCGCCCCAACCTTTCGCAACCAATCGCTCCGCCGCAATTCCCTGCTCTATAAAGTATGCTTTCACAGCATCTGCCCGCTGCTGGCTGAGTTTCATATTGGCAGCATCGTCGCCATCGCTGTCGGTGTGGCCCTCTACGCTGAACTTCAGATCAGCCTGATCCTGCATGAGCTTTACAATGCTGCGCAGCGTTCCCTCAGATTCAGGGCGGATAACAGCTTTGTTCGTATCGAACTTTATGCCGTGGGTTACTATTTTGCCGTCGGCCATTACCTGGTCGTAGAGCTTTTTGCCTCCTTCCGCAATAAAGACATTCTTCACCATCGTTCTGGCATCGATGTTCTTGCGCATCTCTACCCGCAGGCCGGTCGCTTTGCCACTAACGGAAGGAACGTTGATGAGGCGGTACTGGTCGAGGTATACTTTCAGGCTACGTTTATTAAGGGCTATGGCTACATGGCGCCACTGGTTCTTGGTTCCCGCTGCTTCAAGTTCGGTCGATGTGGAGCCAAAGTTTTTGAAGCGCATTCTATCGGCTCCTATTTCGATCGGGTTCCGGAAGTCTCCGTTCACCTCTTCCGTGTACTGGGCGTCGTCAGCCAGCAGGAAGATCTGGTATTCAACGTTGGGATTATCGGAATCGAAGAAGAGATCCATTTCGATGGTAGCGGTTTCAGGCATCCAATTCACATTCTTCATCAGGGGCCGGATGCTGGTGCCGCTCGACACCAGGTTTATCACGTTCTCGTTGCCAAAGGCTGCCACTTCGGCATTTCCATCTACCAGGTCCCAACGAGAGGGAAACTCGCCGTTCTCTTCGCCGGCCAGGTTGTCTTCAAACAACACATCATTACCAGGCACAAAATCATACTTGGTCCAAACGCGGGGACTGCTGCTTTCACCTGTCTCGGCCGCTGTGCCAGGTTCAGCTGCATCAGCCTCCGCGGCGTTTTCTTTCCGGTCGGCCCCGGCCTTTAAAGGCTTGTCCAGCGCAGTGTCTATTTTTTTGTCTACCTGCTGGTCGATTTTCTGGTTGAGCTTGTTCTGGAGCTTGCGGCCAATATTTAGCTGCGCGTGTCCAGGTAAGGAGCACAGCAAGTATAAGCTGATGAGCGGAAAAAGAAGAAAGGCTTTTTTCATAGGAATAGAAGGTCTAGAAGAAGCCGTAAAGGAAAATTATTATTTAAATAATTACAATAATTGTTTAAATAGTTAAGTAATATGAAGAGGATAGCGTGTAAAAACCCTCTTGTTATGGGTGAGAATACCAGAGGCGCTTGCGCGTCTTCAAAGTTCGATCATGCAGGAGAGTTGCTGCAAGAGAGAAATTGAGGGAAGGCCGTACCGTTCCGGGGCAGCCGGTATACTTTGACATCGCTATAAAACAGCACCGGCACAGAAACATCGTTTCTGCGCCGGTGCTGCGTTGCAATGCAGGCAGTTCTTATAGTTTAATAAGCTCGATGCGGTTGTTGTTTTGCTCTGCTTTTTCAGAGGAGCTTTTGTCAAGCGGTTTGGCTTTGCCCCAGCCTTTGGCCGATAGCCGCTCCGGCGCAATGCCCAGGTAGGTGAGGTAAGCTTTCACGGCATCCGCCCGCTGCTGGCTGAGTTTCAGATTAAAGTTCTCGTCTCCTAGGCTACCGGTATGGCTTTCTATACTTAGTTTTAGTTGCGGCTGGGCTTGCAGCAGCTGGATGAGGCGCTGCAGGGTTCCGGCCGATTCGGGGCGCATGGTGGCGCTGTAAGGGTCAAACTTAAGGCCGTACGTCACAAAAGGGCTGTCTGCGGCCAGCTGCCTGGGGAAGGGGTTACTGCCTTCGGTCACAAATACATTCCGCACCATCGTGTTCGGTTGTTTAACCTTTTCTACAGCAATGCGCAAACCGGTAGGCGTGCCTTTCAGGCCGGTAAGATGGAGCAGGTGATACTGGTCCAGGTATACGTCGAGTTGGTTTTTGTTGAGCCCGACAGACACATGGCGCCACTGGAATTTAGTAGGGGCCGCTTTCAGTTCAGCCGAGGTAGAGTCGGTGGTCATGAATTTGAGCCCGGCAGCGCTGACCTCGATCGGATTTGCAAAGTCGCCGTTGGTCGTTTCATTGCTTTTATCGCCACTGGCCGTTAGGTAGAGCTTGTAGGTAACGCCCGGCGCTGCTGATTCAAAGAGCACATCCATTTCGATAGTAGCGGTTCCGGGGAGCCACTTTTCTTCCAGCATCATCGGCCGGATTATGGTGCCGGTTTCCTTTAGATTGAGCACAGTGCTGCTGCCATAGGTAGCGGTTTCCAGCTGTCCTCTCATCAGGTCCCACTGCGACGGAAATTCGCCCTGATCTTCTCCTGTCAGGTAGTCTTCGAAAATCACTTTACTGCCGGGTGTAAAATCATAACCAGCCCAGGCCTGCAGCAGGCCGTACTCTGCTCCTTTACCAAAGGGCATGGCTGCGGCGGCCGGTGTTTCTGCCGTTGCCGGGACTTTTGCTGCAGCGCTGGTTGGCTGCGTTTGTTGGGCTTTTGGCTTTGTAGTCGCTTTTTTGCCGGTGGTGGTTTGTGCCAGGGCAGGCAGCGTGAACAGCAGCAGGAGGGAGCTCCAGCCGATAAAAAGATATCTTTTATACATAACAAGGTAGCTTACCACATTTCGTAAATAAGGTTACTTCGGGTGCTGAATCGGACCTGCTAATAGGAACGATCTGCTGTGCCGGCGTAGATTCCTTTCAATCAAAGACAGTGCCGGAGGCCTTGCCATACTTCATTTCCATTGATCACAACGCCGGTAGCGCCCTGGGTTATACATGTCGCTGGATTATGCACAAAAAAAGGCCTGCCACTATACAGCGGCAGGCCTTTTTATACTTGTAGCGTGTCTATTGCTTACGCTTCTGCTTTGGAGTTGCGGTTACGCTCGTTCTCGTCGAGGTAGATCTTACGCATACGGATGCTCTTTGGCGTTACTTCCAGCAATTCGTCTTTCTGGATGTATTCCATGGCTTCCTCCAGCGAGAAATGCTTGGCCGGGGCGATCTTCACGTTGTTGTCAGAACCTGAAGCACGCATGTTGGTCAGCTTCTTACCTTTCTGAATGTTCACTGTGATGTCGTTCTGGCGGCTGTGCTCGCCAATTACCTGGCCCATGTATACATCCACGCCCGGATCTACGAAGAAGAAACCACGGTCCTGCAGCTTATCAATAGAGTAAGCCGTGCCCGGACCTGTTTCCATCGAAATGATAGAACCGTTGATACGGCCAGGGATGGTGCCTTTGTATGGCTCGTAACGGCTGAAGCGGTGGTTCATGATGGCCTCACCGGCAGTAGCGGTCAGTACGTTGTTACGCAGACCAATCAGGCCACGCGCCGGGATGTTGAACTCCAGGTGCTGCAGGTCTCCCTTTGGCTCCATGATGGTCAGTTCGCCTTTGCGCTGTGTTACCAGTTCAATAACCTTACCGGCTGTTTCTTCGGGTACGTCCACTACCATGTGCTCGATCGGCTCGCAACGCACACCGTCAATTTCTTTATAAATTACCTGTGGCTGGCCTACCTGCAACTCATAGCCTTCGCGGCGCATGGTCTCGATCAGTACAGACAAGTGCAGGATACCACGACCGAATACCAGGAAGGTATCTTCACGATCAGTTTCCTGTACGCGCAGGGCCAGGTTTTTCTCAGTTTCCTTGAACAGGCGGTCACGCAGGTGGCGTGATGTCACGAACTTGCCCTCTTTGCCGAAGAAAGGAGAGTTGTTGATCGTGAAGAGCATGTTCATAGTTGGCTCATCAATAGAGATACGCTTTAACGGCTCCGGGTTCACAGCATCGGCAATGGTGTCGCCAATGTCAAATCCTTCTATACCAGTTACAGCGCAGATCTCGCCTGCTGATACTTCGGCTACGTTCTTGCGGCCCAGGCCTTCAAAAATCTGCAGCTCGGCAATCTTTCCTTTTTTAATTGATCCGTCGGCTTTGCACAAGCTGATCGGCATACCTTCTTTCAGGGTGCCGCGGTGCACACGACCGATAGCGATACGACCTACGAATGAAGAATAGTCGAGCGAGGTGATCTGCATCTGCGGCGTGCCATCTAAGTATGGCGCCGGTGGGATCACATCGATGATGGCATCCAGCAATGGCGTGATGTTGTCAGTTGGCTTGGTCCAGTCGGTGCTCATCCAGCCCTGTTTAGAAGAACCATAAAGCGTTGTAAAGTCCAGCTGGTCTTCAGTAGCTTCCAGGTTAAACATCAGGTCAAATACCTGCTCGTGCACCTCATCAGGGCGGCAGTTGTCTTTATCCACTTTGTTTACCACCACAATCGGCTTAAGGCCCAACTGGATGGCTTTGCCCAATACGAAACGGGTCTGGGGCATGGCACCTTCAAAAGCGTCTACTAAAAGCAGTACGCCATCGGCCATCTTCAGAACGCGCTCCACTTCACCGCCGAAGTCGGCGTGACCAGGCGTGTCAATAACGTTGATCTTTACACCTTTGTAACGAACCGACACGTTTTTAGAAACGATCGTGATGCCTCGTTCGCGCTCCAGGTCGTTGTTGTCCAGTATCAGGTCATCAAAGTGCTGGTGGTCAGCGAATAGCTTGGAAGCATGGATGATCTTGTCCACGAGTGTTGTTTTACCGTGGTCTACGTGTGCGATAATCGCAATATTTCGAATGTTTTGCATTGAATAGGTTTTTCGAGGTGCAAAAATACTGAAAAGGGTTTAGATTTTCACTAGTCCGCTCGAAATAAACAGGTTATGGTTGTATTAATTTATTTACGGCCGGCAGAAGCGCGGGCTAGAAAGGCAACATAAAGTTGCTAGGCTTTGTTTCATAAGGTATTAGGAAAATTGCGCGGGCCTTCAAACCGGCGTAGTACCTTCCGGAAATTGCATTAAATTCTGGCTGCAAAAAGACCCCGGTTCGTTTTGAAAAGGCTTTGCCAGAAATTGGTTGCCAACTGCGCCGGCGGCGGCTATTAATCCACATTATACCTGCCACGTGGGGCGGCGGCGCTTAACAATACCGGAACGGCAGCCGTACTTAAACTTCACACCAAAAGTTTAACGTTATGCCAGAACTACATTCAGAAGCAGATAATATTGAGAATTTAACGCAGTGCATCATCGCGGCTTTCAAAGCCATGCAGGTACCGGAAGGCGGCACCTTGTCTTACCAGCAGCTTTATCCTTACCTGCAGGAGCATTACCCCAAGTATAAGGATGTGCAGAAAGAGGCCGAGCATCACCTCACCAAAGAAGGCTTTGTGAACCCGGCACCCGATGGCCTGATGCTGACGCAGGTGGGGTATGATTTTATGTATGGCAAAAACGACTAAGCAGGCGCTGGCAAATATAAAAGCAGGCGCATAGCGCGTGTTGACCGAATACCTTTTATACTTGCTGCCTTTATACTTGCTATAAAGCCACCGCCCTGCCCCGGCTAACCGGGGCAGGGCGGTGGCTTTTAGCGAAACTATTTGTCATTTTCGTCCGGAGCGGTTACATCCAGTGGCTCCTCGTCCAGGTGCAATTCGTCCGGCTCCAGGTCTACGTATACTTCGTGGTCGGGCGGGGTCGTGTCCGATTCCTGGTCCGCATTTTCGGGGGCAGGGTTCTTCGTGATTTTCTGATTTTCTCCTCGCTCTCCCAACTCATCGCCATCTTCGCGGCGGGTTCTGAAATTATCTTTATTTTTCATGTGCTTCTCCTTTTTGATTGAAGGGTGAATTGCTGATCCGAGAGCTGTACCGCAGGTATGGCGGCAGCTTCCGGGCTTCTTTTTCCGTGCGTTTGCCGCTGTAACCGGGCAAACCGGTTTATACTTACGAAAATAGCTGCCGTGGGTAAACCTGGCTGATGGCATTTTGCGCGATTAGCGGCAGGGCAATCCATTCGGCTTTCGTATATTTGTATTTTAATCTTAGACATGACGACAAATCCGAAACGTTATACTGTTACAGCTGCTTTGCCTTACGCCAATGGCCCCGTGCATATCGGGCACCTGGCCGGGGTATACCTGCCTGCTGATATCTACGTGCGCTACCTGCGCCTGCAAAACCGGGACGTGAAGTTTATCTGCGGCTCCGACGAGCATGGGGTGCCTATCACTATCCGCGCCAAAAAAGAAGGCATCACGCCTCAGCAGGCCGTGGACAAATACCATGAGCTGATCAAACGATCGTTTGCCGAATTTAACGTGTCGTTTGATGTATACGACCGCACCTCCTCTAAAATACATGCCGAAACGGCGTCAGACTTTTTCCTGAAGCTTTACAACGAGGGCAAATTTATTGAGCAGACCACGCAGCAGTATTATGACGAAGGCGCGCAGCAGTTCCTGGCCGACCGTTATATTACTGGCACCTGCCCGCGCTGCGGCAACGAGAATGCCTATGGCGACCAGTGCGAAAACTGCGGCTCCTCGCTCAATGCCACTGATCTGATCAACCCGAAAAGTACCCTAAGCGGACTCAAACCGGTGCTGCGCGAAACAAAGCACTGGTACCTGCCCCTGAACGAGTATGAGCAGTGGCTGCGCGAGTGGATCGTGGAAGGGCATAAATCGGACTGGAAACCGAATGTATACGGGCAGTGCAAAAGCTGGATAGACCAGGGCCTGCAGCCCCGCGCCGTAACCCGCGACCTGGATTGGGGCGTGCCGGTGCCGCTGCCAGGCGCTGAAGGTAAGGTACTCTATGTGTGGTTCGATGCGCCGATCGGCTACATTTCCGCGACCAAAGCCCTGACCGAGGATTGGGAGAAATACTGGAAAGACCCGGAAACCAAGCTGGTGCACTTTATCGGCAAAGACAATATCGTGTTCCACTGCATCATTTTCCCAAGTATGCTCAAGGCACACGGCGATTTTATACTTCCGGACAATGTGCCGGCCAACGAGTTCCTGAACCTGGAAGGCGACAAGATCTCCACCTCCCGCAACTGGGCGGTGTGGCTGCACGAGTATATGGAGGATTTCCCGGGCAAGGCTGATGTGCTGCGCTATGTGCTGGCTGCCAACATGCCCGAAACCAAAGACAACGACTTTACCTGGAAAGACTACCAGGCCCGCAATAACAACGAGCTGCTGGCCATACTTGGTAACTTCATCAACCGGGCCGTGGTGCTTACCCAGAAATACTACGAGGGCCAGGTGCCGGCCCGCGGCGAGCTGTACGACTATGACAAAGAAGTGCTGGGCGTGCTGGAAGGCATGCCAATGGTGATTGCGACCTATATTGAGCGCTACCGCTTCCGTGATGCCCTGGGGGAACTGATGAACCTGGCGCGCCTGGGCAACAAGTACCTGGCCGATACAGAGCCCTGGAAACTCATCAAAACAGACCCGGAGCGGGTAAAAACCATTATGAATATTGCGCTGCAGATCTCCGGCAGCCTGGCTATCCTGATGGAGCCATTTCTGCCACAGTCTGCTGGCAAGCTGCGCAGCATGTTAGGTATGAACCCGGGCATGTGGGCGGATGCCGGCGCTGCCGACCTGCTGCCGGCAGGCCACATGACGGGCAAACCGGAACTGCTGTTCGAGAAGGTGGAAGATGCGGCTGTGGACGCGCAGGTACAAAAACTGCTGGACACCAAAACGGCCAACGTGCTGGCGAACGCTACCGTAGAGCCGGCCAAAGATGATATCACCTTCGAGGATTTCAGTAAAATGGACATCCGCATCGGCACGATCCTGGAAGCTGAGAAAGTAGCCAAAACCAAAAAGCTCCTGAAACTAACGATCGATACAGGCCTGGACAAGCGCACAGTGGTGAGCGGCATTGCCGAGTTCTTCAGCCCCGAAGAGGTCATCGGCCAGCAGGTAAGTATACTTGTTAACCTGGCGCCCCGCGATATCAAAGGCATCACCAGCCAGGGCATGATCCTGATGGCCGAGAACGCCGACGGCTCGCTGGCTTTTATACAGCCCGGCAAGCAGGTAGTGAATGGCAGCGGCGTCAGCTAACGTATATTTTGTAATAGCAAAAAGCCCCTGTCTGTATAAGGCAGGGGCTTTTCTGTTTTATACTACTCCGGATAATGGCCGGTATACTTGCTGGTAGCCGCTACCTGGCTTCGCCGTTTCCGGGAGGCATTGGCACTGTTGGTCAGGTTTTAAAAAGCAGCAGAGGTTAGCCGGTTGTAAGCGCCTGGGCCGCTGTTGCTGCCATTTGCTGCTGGTGCCGTTGGCGTTCCATCTGCCGCACTACCAGGTATAAGCCAACGGCCGAAACAACAGCAAAGCCTCCCATTGCCCACCAGAGCGTGGCAAAGCCATACGCCGCCACAATGCTTGTGCCTAGGAACGGCGCCACTACGTGGGCCGCCGAATACGCAATGGTATACAGGCCCATGTAGGCGCCGCGGTTCCGGTCGTTGGAGCGCTCCACGGTAATGGTGGCCATAAACGGCATGGCGCAGATCTCGGCTATACTTAAGAGCAGCATAGCCAGGTACAGCACGCTGATATGCTGCACCAGGTTGAGCAGCACAAAGGAGAAACCAAGTATAAGCACCCCAACCGTTACCAGCACATCTTTGCGCACCTTGTCGCCGAGCAGGTATACGGTGATCATTTCGAGCAGGAAAACAACCATGCCGTTGATGCCCATCAGCACCCCGATGCGGCTTTCGGGCAACACGTAGACCTGGCGGTAATACAGCGGTAGGGTGGAGAACAGCTGGAAAAAGATAATGGCAAAACAGCAGCAGAAGCCCACAAACAGCAGGAAAGTATAGTCCTTGTAAGCGGGCAGCACAGGCGGGTGAGCTGTTGTGTCTTTTGGTAGATGTCTGGGATGGTGGCCCTGTTTGTTGCGGAAGTATAAAAAGAAAAAGAAGCCGGCTGCGATGCAAGTAACGCCATCGGCAATAAACAGCCACCGGAACGAGATAGCGGCCAGCAGGCCACCTAACGCCGGGCCGATGGAAAAGCCTAGGTTAATGGCCATGCGGTTGAGCGAGAAGGCGCGCGTTACGTTTTCGGGTTTAGCATAGGAGGCGATGGAGGCCGAGTTGGCGGGGCGCAGCATGTCGTTTACCAGGCTAAGGACAAAAATGCCCGCTGCCAGGTACCCGAAACGCTCCAGGTTTACCAGCACAAAGTATAAACTGCCGCCCAGCACCAGGCTGATGAGCTGCACCTTAAAATGCCCGATCTTATCGGTGAGCCAGCCACCCAGCAGCGAACCACATACCGAACCCAGCCCGTAAATGCTGAGCACAATGCCTGCCTCGCGCAACCCATACCCGAGGGTCTCGGTCATGTATACGCCCAGGAAAGGCGTTACCATGGAGCCGCTGCGGTTAATGAGCATCACCACCGACATCATCCAGGCGGGCTTGGACAAGCCGCCAAAGGCATTGCGGTAGAGGAGGAAAAAGCGTTTCATAGCTGTGGTGTCAAAGTATGGCGTAAAGGCAAAAGTATACTTTCGGGAGGAAAGTTTTGCTGTCGCTGACGGAAAAGTAAATTACAAAGTATAAACCCGGAGTGCCGCAGCCGCGGGTAGCTCACCGGGATAATGATGCTCCTGTATTTATATGTATACTTCGCCAGGATAGATATACAGACCGCCGGATGCAAAAAGAGACGCTATACTTTGCGTCTCTTTTTGCTTTACTTGGTGTTGAACTGGTTCATGGTGCGCTCCAGGCCAATGGTACCAAAGGCGAGTGCTGCATCTGCCGCTTTCTCGATCAGGGTTTGCAGGTCAATCTGCTCGTCGGCGCTGAATTTGCTAAGCACATAATCTACCTGCTTGCCCTTATGGAAAGCGTCTCCCACGCCAAAGCGCAGGCGCGGGTAATTGTTATGGCCCAGCGTTTCTTCAATATGCTTCAGGCCGTTGTGGCCGCCGGCGCTGCCTTTGGCGCGGATGCGGATCTTGCCAAACGGCAGAGCAATGTCGTCGGTGATCACCAGCATTTGCTCGGCCGGAATTTTCAGCGTGTTTAGGTAGTGGCCCACGGCTTTTCCGCTCAGGTTCATGTAGGTGGTAGGTTTTACCAGCACATAGGTACGGCCCTTGCTCTTGATCTCGGTTACAAAGGCATGGCGGCTCACCTCAAAATGGCCCTCATACTTACCGGACAGGTAATCGAGCACCATAAAGCCTATGTTGTGGCGCGTTTCAGCGTATTCGGGGCCTATGTTGCCGAGGCCCACAATCAGGTATTTCATACTTGTATCTTCGGAAGTAGCCGGAGCAGCGAGCCCCAGCCACGTTTTAAGGAGATTGAACATATTTTTTAGGCACAAGACGCTGGACATAAGATGCAGGATAATGATTGAAAATTATCCGCTAAAGCATTTGCCCTATTGTCGCTTCAAAGGTATAACAAGTCTTGTGTCTTGCATCTTGTATCCTGTGTCCTAAATATTTGAAACAAAAAATCCTGCCCTGCCACATGGCAGAACAGGATCTTGTTTAGACAGTATAAGCGGAAGCTTATTTCTTGCCACGGGCTTCTTCCGTCTGTGCGCTCTTAAGGGCACGCGGAATAGTAACAGTTGCTACTGGCGCCAATGGGTTAGTCAGGATCTCGTAGTTACCTGTTTTGATCTTGCTAACTTTGATAGACTTACCCAGTTCAAGGTCAGTGATATCAACTTCTACAAAATCAGGCAGGTTAGCTGGAAGCGCTTTCACTTTCAGTTTGCGCAGTTTTGTTACCAGCTTACCACCAGCCAAAACACCAGGCGATACGCCTACCATTTTAACCGGGATATCCATTCTCACTTCTTTGTCATCGTGCAGTTGCAGGAAGTCTACGTGCAGCAACACCTCGTTTACCGGGTGGAATTGCACATCCTGCAGAATGGCTCTGTAGTGGGTGCCTTCGATGTTGAGGTCAACTTCGTATACTTCTGGCGAATAAACCAAGTCTCTGAACAGGATAGCAGGCGAGTAGAAGTGCACTTGCTCTCCACCACCATACAATACGCCTGGTACAAAAGACTCATTGCGCAGCTCTTTGGATTGCTGCTTACCGAGATTTGCTCTTTTAAACCCTATAATCTCTAATGTTTGCATAAAAAATGTTTGTTAAAAATATATATCGCTACAAAAGTATAGCCTTTTTCGTTGATCGTTCTTCGTTTGTCGTTGTTCGCCTTCTTTTCGAAAAACGAGCAACGGGTAACGAAAAACGTAATTAAATAAACAGCGAGCTGATCGACTCGTGGGTAACCACGTTGTTAATAGCCCGGGCGAACAGGTCTGCAAAAGACAGCACCTTTATTTTATCGCACTGCTGCTTTAGCGGTATGGTATCAGACACTACCAACTCTTCGAGCACTGAGTTCTGAATGCGCTCGTAAGCCGGTCCCGAAAGGATCGGGTGGGTGGCAATGGCCCGCACCGATTTTGCGCCTTTGTCTTTTAACAGCTCGGCAGCTTTGGTGATCGTACCGGCTGTATCCACCATGTCGTCCACCAGCACCACGTCCATGCCTTCCACATCGCCGATCACCTGCATCGAGGCGATCTCGTTGGCGCGTTTGCGGTGTTTGTCGCAAACAACCATTTCAGCGCCAAAGTTCTTGGCAAACGATCTTGTTCTCACCACGCCGCCCACATCAGGCGAAGCGAAGATCAGGTCGGCGCCCAGGTTGAGGCTGCGCAGGTAGGGCACAAAGATAGCAGAGCCATCCAAATGATCTACCGGAATGTCAAAGAAACCCTGGATCTGGCCGGCGTGCAGGTCGCAGGTCATCAGGCGGTCGGTGCCTACCGACTGGATCGCGTTTGCTACCACCTTGGAGCCGATAGCCACACGGGGCTTGTCTTTTCTGTCCTGGCGGGCATAACCGTAGTAAGGCACCACCACGCATACTTTGTGTGCCGAAGCCCGTTTGGCCGCATCAACCAGCAGCATGAGCTCCATCAGGTTGTCGGCCGGCGGAAACGTGGAGAGCACAATAAAAACTTCGGCCCCGCGAACAGATTCGTTGTAATGAACGCCTATTTCACCGTCGCTGAAGCGGGAGATTGTCAGGTCGCCCAGTTTGGTGCCATAAGCGGCTGCTATTTTTTCAGCCAGATACTGAGAGGCAGAACCCGAGAAAATTTTAACCTGCGGCATAAGGATGCTAAAGTTGAGGATTTAGGTAATTATGCCTGCAAAGCTACCAAAATTATGCGTACCCGGCACCACATTTTTCTGATTTTTAATTAGTTACACGGGGCCTTAAAACAAAAAAAGAACAATACCCATGCGGGTGATTGTTCTTTTTTATGTTGTCCGACCAGGGCTCGAACCTGGACTCTTCTGAACCAAAATCAGACGTGTTGCCAGTTACACCATCGGACAGAGTACCTACTTAACTACTGGGTGGAAGCCCCTTCGCCTTTCGGTGATGCAAAGATAGAGAGACGATTTTAAACTGCAAACAATTGCTGAAAAATAATTTAAAAAATTTAGTCTAAAATCTGCTCTAGCGCCGTGTCATAGTGTTTTTTTGCAACCGTAATGCCATGGAAAAGCGCACCGTCGATATGGCAGTCGTGGCGGGTTACCACACCTAATTTTGTGAAATTCACGCTGTTATTTTGAAGCGATTTCTCAAAAGCAGCTTGCTGGTCCGGCGAAACCGATACCACCACGCGGCCCTGGCTCTCGCCAAATAAAAACGCATCTTTTCTGAAATTTTTATCTGTTTCGATGTCAAAACCCAGCTCCAGCGGCATGGCTGCCTCTAATAAGGTAATGTATAAACCGCCATCGGCCACGTCGTGCGCCGAGCGCACCAGCTTTTTGGTGATAAGTTCTTTTACCGCCGCCTGCAGCTTCACTTCCTCGTCCATATTAAAGTATGGCGCCGGCGAAAGCTTCACGTTGTGGTAGGAGTAGAGGTATTCGGAAGAGGCTATATCGTTCTGCGCATTGCCCACCAGGTAAATCGCATCGCCGGCCTGCTGGAAGGCTAGGGTCATCTGGTTGTCCTTTTTCTCCATGATACCCAGCATGCCGATGGTTGGCGTTGGGAATACGGGCCCTTCGTCGGAGGACTGGTTGTAGAAACTTACGTTACCACCTGTTACCGGCGTGCCGAAGGCGTTGCAGGCTTTGCCCATGCCTTTGATAGCGCCCACAAACTGCCAGTATACTTCGGGTATGTAAGGGTTGCCAAAGTTAAGGCAGTTGGTAATGGCTACCGGTTCGCCGCCGGCGCAAACTATGTTGCGGGCAGCTTCGGCCACAGCAATGGCGCATCCCTGCTCCGGGTCGGCATGCACGTAGCGGCTGTTGCAGTCTACTGTTACTACAATCGATTTGTCGGTGCCTTTTACTTTAACAACGGCCGCATCGGCTGGTAAATTGGTGCTCATGGTGGCTGTGCCTACCATGGAGTCATACTGGCGGTATACCCAGCGCTTGGAAGCGATGTTAGGGTGCGTGGCCAGGAACTCGGCTACAGCCTGGTAATCTTCCGGCTCCTGTACCTGGTCGATGTTGAATTTCTTGGCTTCGGCAAAGTAGGCCGGCTCGCGGTATTCGCGGTGGTATACCGGCGCGCCGCCGCCCAGTACCAGGTCGTGTGCCGGTACTTCGGCTACTAACTCGCCGTTCTGATAATATCTTAACTGGCCGCCCTCAGTTACTACGCCGATCTGCTCGCAGTACAAATCCCACTTGTCGCAGATAGCTTTTATAGTTTGCTCTTCGCCTTTCTTCATCACGATCAGCATACGCTCCTGGCTTTCTGATAACAGGATCTCGAAGGGCACCATGTTTTTCTGGCGGGTCGGTACTTTGTCCAGCCAGATATCCATGCCGTGCTCGCCTTTGGCGCTCATCTCGGAAGTAGAGCAGGTAATGCCGGCAGCGCCCATGTCCTGCATACCGATCACGGCGCCGGAGCGGATGATCTCGAGCGTTGCCTCGAGCAATAGTTTTTCCTGGAACGGATCACCTACCTGCACCGATGGCAGGTCTTTGGCCGAATCTTCGGTAATATCTTTCGACGCGAACGCAGCGCCATGGATGCCGTCTTTACCAGTGGCAGAGCCCACGATGAATACCGGGTTGCCTGCACCATAAGACGTGGCAGAAGCCGTTTCGCCAACTTTTACGATACCGGCCGAAAACGCATTTACCAGCGGGTTGATGTTGTAGCACTCGTCAAAGAACAGCTCGCCGCCAACGGTTGGGATACCGAAGGCATTGCCATAATCGCCAATGCCTTTTACTACGCCTCTTAGCAGGCGCTGTGTTTTCTCGGATTGCGGGTTGCCGAATCGAAGCGAGTTAAGCTGCGCGATCGGGCGGGCACCCATGGTAAAGATATCGCGGTTAATGCCGCCCACACCGGTTGCGGCGCCCTGGTAGGGCTCGATGGCCGACGGGTGGTTGTGCGATTCTATTTTAAAGCTGCAGGCATACCCGTCGCCAATATCTACCAGACCGGCGTTTTCTTCGCCAGCCTCGGCCAGGATACGGGGCGAGGACTTCGGGAGCGTTTTAAGCCAGACAATGGAGTTCTTATAAGAGCAGTGTTCCGACCACATCACCGAGAAGATACTTAGTTCGGTAAAGTTGGGGGTGCGCCCTAATATTTGGGTGATGCGTTCAAATTCCTCTTCCAGAAGGCCGAGCTTCCGGGCAGTTTCTACAGTAGTGAGTTGTTGTTCCACGTTTGTCTGGCTTTGGTAACGGATGTGCAAAAGTAGGAATTAATACCATAAGGTACAGCCCATGCGCTGGTTTTTAAGCTTGTACCAGGTATAACAACAGCCGTTGTGGAAAACTTTGTCGTGTTTTATACTTTAACACTGTCACTTGCAGCAGGTTTATGCGTAAAGAAATGCCAACACCTTATAAATTTCTATGCCAGTAACAGCCACCAATTCTGAGATTGTGACCACCACCTGCGGGCAGCAGGTAGACCTGAGCGCCACCGAACTGGTAATTGAGCGCTCTAACAGCTTGTTTAGTTATAACATACACAAGCTGAAATCCGGTGAGTATGTGATAGCCGAGAAGTTTTACGCCAACCCCTTTAACAACCGCTATATTCTGCTGAACGACGAGCAGATCGAGATGCTGAAAAGCCTGTGAAAGGCCTGTTAATTCGTGCCGGTGTGATTGTGATGAATAGTTAAATTTATTATATTTATAATCACATAACATGGCACAGGTATGAACATGGCAACCGTTTTACCCATCATTTTTCTTGCTGCTTTGGGCATGTTTCCAACACAGCAACCTGTTTCTCCACCTCCGGTAAGTGCAGCGCATACTAGTGCGGCTGCTGTGCTATTGCAGGACACCACCGCTGCGAAAACAGAAAGCAGCACCTCCAGGAAAAAGAAGAAGAAAAACAAAAAAGAAGCCACCTCCTCGCGCATAACCATGACCCGCGATGTGACCCGGGCCACGCTGATCCGCAAAAATGAGGAAGGAGACAACAATAACAAGGTAGAAATCATTGTGATGAGCTCGGGCATGCCCGTTCACACCGCTGAAGACCTGCAGCTGATCGGCAACAGCGGCACCACCGTTTCGTCGGGCAGCTACATGGGCTTTGATAACATCTCGGTTCCCTTTGAAGGGTATGTGCGGTTTAAAGCACCAAATAAAATGAAAACCGTGCTGTATGACCGTGAGGTGCGGTTTGTGGTGACCGAGCCCGGCCACTGGACCGTGCGGGTCGATATCTGATTCCGGAAGGTACAAACGCAAACACAGGCAAGGGTAGCCGGCACAATCGGATGGCAAACGAAGATAAGCCATAGGAGAGAGGCCGGCTACCCTTGTTGCTGATAATTAATAAGTTAAAACTTTTTGAGGTCTTGTATGGATTTCAGAGATTTATACCTTAGTTTTGCACCCTGAAATAAGTCCGTAACAATAGTTAATAACTATAATAAAGTCAAATGGCGAATATTGGCAGCATTACCCAGGTTATCGGTCCGGTGGTGGACGTTAGCTTTGCGGGTGAAAACTCTAAACTACCAAATATTTTGGATGCCCTTGAAGTGACGAAAGACAATGGCCAGAAGATCATTCTGGAGTGTCAGCAGCACCTTGGCGAAGACCGTGTACGTACCATTGCGATGGATTCTACCGAAGGTCTTACCCGTGGCGCAGCCGTGCTTGATCTGGGTACTCCAATTACAATGCCGACAGGCGAAGGCATCAAAGGCCGTCTTTTCAACGTAATCGGCGAAGCCATTGATGGTATTTCTCAGCCTGTGAGCGCTGGTGGTCTTCCAATCCACCGTTCTGCTCCCCGTTTCGAAGATCTTGCTACTTCTTCCGAAGTACTTTATACCGGTATCAAAGTAATCGACCTCCTGGAGCCTTATGTGAAGGGTGGTAAAATCGGTCTGTTCGGTGGTGCCGGTGTAGGCAAAACCGTATTGATCATGGAGCTTATCAACAACATCGCAAAAGCCTACGCAGGTCTTTCTGTGTTTGCCGGTGTGGGTGAGCGTACGCGTGAAGGAAACGACTTGCTGCGTGAAATGATCGAGTCTGGCGTTATCAAGTATGGCGATGCCTTCAAACACTCGATGGAAGAAGGTGGCTGGGATCTGAACGCCGTGGACATGGACGAGCTTGCCAAGTCGCAGGCCACGCTGGTGTTCGGCCAGATGAACGAGCCGCCAGGGGCACGTGCCCGTGTAGCGCTGGCTGGTCTTACAGTAGCAGAAAACTTCCGTGATGGCGACGGTACTGGTGCCGGCCGTGACATCCTTTTCTTTATCGACAACATCTTCCGCTTCACGCAGGCGGGTTCTGAGGTATCGGCTCTTTTGGGTCGTATGCCATCAGCGGTAGGTTACCAGCCAACGCTGGCTACGGAGATGGGTGCCATGCAGGAGCGTATTACTTCTACCAAGCGTGGTTCCATTACATCGGTGCAGGCCGTTTACGTACCTGCGGATGACTTGACTGACCCGGCTCCGGCAACAACGTTTGCTCACCTGGATGCTACTACCGTACTTTCCCGTAAAATTGCCGAGCTTGGTATCTACCCTGCGGTAGACCCACTGGACTCTACTTCACGTATCCTTTCTGCTGACGTTCTGGGCGAAGAGCACTACGGTACAGCACAGCGCGTGAAAGAGATCCTGCAGCGTTACAAAGAATTGCAGGACATCATCGCCATCCTGGGTATGGACGAGCTTTCTGACGAAGATAAGCTGGTTGTACACAGAGCGCGCCGTGTGCAGCGTTTCCTGTCGCAGCCGTTCCACGTGGCCGAGCAGTTTACTGGCCTGAAAGGTGTGCTGGTAGATATCAAAGACACCATTCGCAGCTTCAACGAGATCATGGACGGTAAGTATGACTACCTGCCGGAATCTGCCTTTAACCTGGTAGGTACCATCGAAGATGCCGTAGCCAAAGGCGAGAAAATGCTGGCCGAAGCAAAATAGGTTTAACTAGTTATGAGTCTCGAGTTCTGAGTCACGAGTTGTTTCCAACCTGACTCAGAACTCAGAACTCAGAACTCAGAACTCATAGAAATGTATTTAGAGATAATCACACCTGATAAGAAGGTTTTCGCCGGTGAGGTGGAGGCTGCGCAGTTTCCCGGAGCCAGTGGTTCTTTTGAGGTTTTAAACGGGCACGCCCCGCTGATCAGCACCATGGAAAGAGGCCGTGTGCGCCTTACAACTAGCAAAGGACAGGAGTTCTTTACCGTTGACGGTGGTGTGGTAGAAGTGCTCAACAACAAGATCATTGTGCTGGCTGAGTCGGTGATCGCGTAGCGCAACCTTTCTAAAGTATAAAACAGCGCCTTCTGTTCTTTGTGAGCAGAAGGCGCTGTTTGTTTTTAGCACGGTCCGATCCTACTTATACTTGGACGCAATAGCCAGTTAAATATAGAAAGTATAAACCTTAACCGCTCAAAACGCAGCTGTGTAAAGTATGGCTGCTGGCAGCAGGGAGGTCATACTTCACACGGCTCTTGGCATCAGGCGGGGGCATCGGTGCGCATATTTTCTATGGTTTGCATCAATGCTTCCTGGTCGTCGGTGATGATGAGGAGCTTGTCGTTTTCCGTTAACAGCGTTTTGCCGGTCGGTACAAAGTACTTCCCATCGCGTTTCACCATTACCACCAGGGTCTTGTCGGGCAAAGGCATGTCCATCAGGCGGTTGCCTTTTTCCAGGGCCTGGGGCGTTACGCTGATATCGGTCATCACGGATTTGATCTCATCGGAGAATTCCACGTCAAAATCCTGTAGCTTTTTTAATTCATGAGGCTTCTCGGCAAGCCCCAGCCAAGTGGCCATTTTGGAGAGCGAGGTGCCCTGCACCACCAGCGACACAAGCGTGCAGAAAAAGACGATGTTGAAGATCAGCCGGGCATGCGGCACGTTCTCGGCCAGCGGGATAATGGCAAAAATAATGGGAACAGCCCCGCGCAAGCCCACCCACGAAACAAAAGTTTTGTCTTTGAAGTGCATTTTGCGGAAGGGCAGCAGGCACAAAAAAACGCTGAGCGGCCGGGTCACAAAGATCATCAGGAAACTAATGATCAGGCCGGGAACGATGATGGGAACCAGCTCGTGCGGATTTACCAGCAGGCCCAGGGTGAGGAACATGATCAGCTGGCTCATCCAGGCCATACCGTCAAAAAAGTTGAGGGAAGAGCGCTTGTGCACAAACTTGGAGTTGCCGATAATCAGGCCCCCGATGTAAACGGCCAGGTAGCCGTTACCTTTGAGATAGTAAGTGGCAGAGAAAATAAAGATACAGAACGTAAAGACCAGGATCGGGTAAAGCGAGCTGTTGTCGATCTGTACCCGGTTGATCATGCGCACGGCCAGCTTGCCCAGCACGTACCCGGCCACCGCTCCGATCACCAGTTGCATGAGCAGCATCCCGCCTGCCAGCCAGTAGTTGGGGGAAGACTCCATCTTGATGATCTCGATGAGCGTAATGGTGAGAACATAGGCCATGGGGTCGTTGCTGCCGCTTTCCAGCTCCAGCATGGGGCGCAGGTTGTTTTTGAGGTGCAGGCCCTTGGAACGCAGGATCGAGAACACCGAAGCCGAATCGGTGGAGGACATAGTGGCGGCCAGCAGCAAGGCCGTGGTGAGTCCGATGGCAGCAGAAGGTATGGTCATTCCTAATACCCACCAGCTCACCAGACCGGTAAGGATGGCGGTCACAAAAACTCCCAGCGTAGCCAGCACGCCCCCCTGCGGCAGGATCGGGCGTATTTCTGAAATCTTGGTATCCATCCCGCCAGAGAAAAGTATAATGCAGAGCGCCACAGTGCCGATAGTTTGGGCTACCTGAATATTTTCAAAATGAATGCCCAAGCCGTCGGAGCCGGAGAGCATGCCCACGGAAAGAAAGAGCAACAAGGCAGGAACCCCAAATTTGTATCCGGCTTTCCCGGCCAAAATGCTCAGAAAGAACAGGATAGCCATAGCAAACAAGACCAGTTCAGTCGATAGAGGCATAGGCGCTAAGTATATTTTTTAGTTTGAGTGACGGATTTTTACTTAAAACTGACTTTCTGCCACAACAGGTATGGCTTTCGGTTAATTTTATACTTTCAAAGCCCGGTAAAAAGAAGGTCGCCGATAGTTGCAGCTGCCCTTGTTTTGGCCGGTGCAGGGCAGGAAACTGTAAAGAAACGGCATTCCCTTGACCTGTCTTTACAATATAAGAAATCCTGCTTACTTTTAGCCTGAATTATACTTGCCAGCCATGCCGCACATACATCCCAAAACCACGCCTATCTACCAAACCTCTGTTTTCGCTTTCGAAGACCTGAACGCGCTGGAACTATACTTCAGTGAGCCCGGGCAGAGCTACATGTATACCCGCTACGGCAACCCCAATGCCGATGAGCTGGCGCAGGAAGTGAACAAACTGGAAAAGGGCATAGGAGCTGTGGTAACGTCTTCGGGGATGTCGGCCATACTGGCGGCCATACTTGCCGTTTGCAAAGCCGGCGACCATGTGCTGTATGCCGAAGAGATCTATGGCGGCTCCTCGTCGCTGCTGGTGCAGGAGCTGACCCGCATGGGGCTGGATGTAAGCGCCGTGCCTACCGCTGACACTTATAACCTGCAGGCGCATGTAAAGCCGAACACCTGCATGATGCTGGCCGAAACCATGAGCAACCCGCTGTTGCTGGTGCTGGACATAAAGCAACTTGCGCAGCAAACAAAGCAACATAACCTGAAGCTGGTGATCGATAACACGTTTGCCTCGCCCATACTTACCCAACCGTTGTTGCTAGGCGCCGATATCGTGATCCACAGCGTTACAAAATACCTCTCGGGCCACTCCGACGTAACAGCCGGCGTAGTAGTAAGCGCGCAGCCCGAGGACCTCAAACGCGTGAAGCAGGTGATGATGGTGTATGGCCTGAACCTGAGCCCGTTCGAAAGCTGGCTGGCTGCCCGCGGACTCAAAACCTTGCGGGTGCGCATGCGGCAACATTGCAGCAATGCCCTGACCGTGGCCCGCTACCTGGCGCAACACCCTAAGGTGGAGAAAGTATGGTACCCCGGGCTAGAGCAGCATCCGCAGCATGAACTTGCCCGCGAGCAAGGGCAGGGCTTATTCGGGGGTATGCTGAGCTTTAAAATAAAAGATGACACGGCTGCCGTAAATGCGCTGATGCAGGCGTTGGAGCATATCCCGTTTGCGCCTTCGCTGGCCGGCGTAACAACGTCTCTTTCTTACCCGGTCGGTACGTCCCATCGGTCGCTGAGCGAGGCGCAGCGCCAGAAGATCGGTATAACGGCGGGCGTTATCCGACTGTCGGTTGGTATTGAAGAGCCGGAAGAACTACTGGCCGACCTGGAACAGGCGCTGGCGGCGGTATAAAAGGTATACTTCCATCGCTGGCGTGATCCGCTGTTGCCCTTACTTTCGAACTCGCATTCCAGTGAGATTAAGGTAGGAAGTCTGTTGTTACTTTTGCTAAAGTATAAAGTTCATAGCCCCGGCTATCTTGCGGACAGGTCGCGACCTGTCCCTACAAAGTATAAATACCCAAAAGCACTGAAGAGAAACAGTAACTTGTCTGAAGACAGGAAGAGTAATAGGTAAAAACGCCCCCTTCTTTGAAAAGAAGGGGGCGTTTGCATTTTAAATGGAAGTATAGCTAGACTACTTCCAGCAGGCGCTGCAGGTGTTTGATCACCTTATCAAGTTCTTCCTCTGTCAGGCTGCTGCTGCTGGGCAGGCAAAGGCCCCGCGAAAAGAGCCATTCGCTCAGGCCGTCGCCATAGTAGGGCGCGTCTTTAAAGAGCGGTTGCAGGTGCAGGGGTTTCCAGAGCGGGCGCGTTTCGATGTTTTCGGCTTCCAGGGCCTGGCGTATACTTTCTGGCGTATGGTTTTCGGGCAGCAGCACTGTGGTAAGCCAGCGGTTAGAGAAACAGGTCTTTGGTTCCGGTAAAAACACCAGTTCTTCCAGCGTTTTAAGGCGTTCGCGGTAATAGGCATATACTTCGCGGCGCTGCTTTACGCGCTTTTCCAACACTTCGATCTGCCCGCGTCCGATGCCGGCGCTGATGTTACTGAGGCGATAGTTATACCCCATCTGCGCATGCTGGTAAAAAGGAGCCGGCTCTTTGGCTTGCGTTGCCAGGAAATGTGCCTGCGCTGCCAGCTGCTCGTTTGCCGTGATCAGGGCGCCGCCGCCGGAGGTGGTAATGATCTTGTTGCCGTTGAATGAGAAAATGCCGATGGTACCCAGCGTACCTACCTGGTGGCCGCTGTAACGGGAGCCAAGGGCCTCTGCAGCATCTTCCAGCACCGGAATGCCATACATCTCCGCTACTGCCAGGATCTCTTTCATTTTGGCAGGCATGCCATACAGGTGTACCACCAGAATGCAGGCCGGCTTTTTACCTGCTTCGATGCGGGCGGCAATTGCCTTGCTTAACGTGTCGGGGCACATGTTCCACGTTTCCGGTTCGCTCTCCACAAAAACAGGCGTAGCGCCCACGTATAAGATCGGGTTGGCCGTAGCCACAAACGTAAAGGTAGAGCAGAGCACCTCGTCGCCGGGGCCAACGCCTAACACGCGCAGGGCCAGGTGCAGGGCGGCCGTGCCGGTATTCAGGGCTACGGCAAAGCGGGCGTTGGTATGCTGGCAAATGTCATGCTCAAAGCCCGCCAGGTTAGGCCCTGCGGTGCTCACCCAATTATCTTCCAGCGCTTTCTGTACATAATTTTTTTCGTGGCCGCCCATGTGGGGTACCGACAGGAAAACACGCCCGGGTTTATAGTTCATGTTGGTTGCTGATTTTTGCTGGTATGCCTGCGGCTGTGCACCGGGCAGGTAGCGCGGTTGTAATTACGGCTCCGGCGCCCACCTGGCTGCCCTCGCCTATACTTAGATGTGGCAGCACCACGGCATTGGCGCCTATCAGAATGCCTTCGCCCAGACAGGTGTTGCCCGAGAGCGTTGCTCCCGGCATTAGGGTACTAAAGTCGCCGATGGTGGCATCGTGGCCAATGGTGCAGTTAGGATAAACAAGGGTATGGCGGCCCAGCCGGATGTTGGTAGAAAGCACCGCTCCCTGGAAAATAAGTACGCCCTCTGCCAAGCTGATCTGCTGGTAGGGACGGGGCTGCGCCAACGGATGCACCAGGGTGGCGTAACGGGCGTTCGGGTTCTGTACGCGGCGGCTAACAGCGGCCCTGGCAGCCGGCAGGCCAACAGCCAGCACCAGGTATAATTCGTCCGGAAAGTAAGCCAGCAGACCGACCGCACCGTGGCAGGAAACGCCATCGATGGTCTGGCCGTGGTAGGCCGTATCATCGTCATAAAACCCGATCACGTTCCAGGTAGGGCGCACTTCATTTATCTGGTGGAGCAGTACCAGCACCTCACGTCCCAGGCCGCCGGCCCCAATGATGGCGATGTCTTTCATACACTTGTTTTAGACGCGGTAAAGCCCGTGATGCCCGCTTTTACGTGATGCAGCCGCGCATGTTCCCGTAAGTATAAAGGCCGGTAAAAACCAGCCCGGTCACAGCGGGTTACGGGCCGCGGCAGCCTGCTTCTGTTGCTTGTTTACAGGAGCCGCAGCATGCCGCAAGGCGTTTCACAGCGTAGCCTTTAGGCCTCCTCAAGATACATTATTTTCCGAATATCAAAGGGTTTCGGTAAGTTACTTTTAGGCAACTTCCAGACAGATTACCGCCTTTTGCGTTCATTTTTATAGATTGCATGTATAAAAACATAAGCTTTCCTTCTGATGCTCGATTTTCCGAATGCCAAGCTCAACCTGGGGTTATACATCAAGTCTAAAAGGCCGGATGGCTTTCATGAACTGCAGTCCTGTTTTTACCCGGTGAAGTGGAACGATGCATTGGAGATAGTGCCGGCCGACATGCAGCAGTTCGATATGACCGGGCTTCCTGTGCCCGGCGAGCCTGGTACCAACCTGTGTGTAAAAGCGTATCAGCTGCTTAAAAAGGACTATGGCCTGCCGCCGGTGCACATGCACCTGCATAAAATCATTCCGATGGGGGCCGGGCTGGGAGGAGGGTCGGCAGATGCGGCTTTTACCCTGCGCATCCTCAATACCCTGTTCGAGCTGAATTTGCCAACAGAAACACTCGTGGCGTATGCCCGCCAGTTGGGGAGCGACTGTGCTTTTTTTGTGGAGAACAAGCCCGTGATCGCCTCTGGCCGCGGAGATGAGTTCCGGCCTGTGGCGTTAAACCTGAGCGGGTACAGCTGCATCGTGGTATACCCGGGCATCCATATCACTACCGCCGAAGCCTATGGCAACGTAACGCCGCAGGAGCCCAGCTGCGAGATGGAAATGCTGCTGAAACAGGATGTGCATGTTTGGAGAGAAGTGCTGCACAACGATTTTGAAACTGCGCTGTTCCCCAGGTATCCGGAGCTGCCCCTGATCAAAAAGAAGCTCTATATCGCCGGCGCTGCCTATGCCGCCATGACGGGGTCGGGCTCGGCTATTTACGGGCTCTTTAAAAAGGAGATACCGGCCGACTTAGTCTTTCCGGACCATTACCTTGTCTGGAAAGGCCTGCTTTAATTTTTTGCGCCGCTCGGCATACGCGTCCAGCACCGGGTAAATGAACACGCTGAGCAGAATGATAGCCGCTCCGTAATAGAAACCGCCGGACATCTGCTTGTTTTCCTTAAAAATGAGAAAGGCCAGAATGATGCCATACACCGGCTCCAGGTTCACGGTCAGGTTCATGGTAAAAGCCGAGATGCGCTGCATCAGGCGCACCGACGCGGTGTAGGCATATACTGTGCAGGCCAGCGCCAGCACCAGTATCAACAGCCAGTCCAGCGGGGTGAGGGTATAGTTTAGCTGCCCACTATCGGTGAACCATACTTTGTAAAACGGCAGGAAAACCAGTGTGGCGAGTAAAGCGCCGACCATTTCGTAACAGGTAATGGTGGTGGATGGTAGCTTTTTGGCCAGCCGCGAGTTGATGATCGTGAAAATGGAAGCCAGCAACGCAGAGCCTACCGCCATGGTAATGCCCAGAATGTTTTTCAGGTCAGTTTCGTCTTTAAAGATGATGTAGAGCCCGAAAATAATGAGCAGGGCCAGCAGGATCTCGTGGGGCTTCACCTTTGTTTTAGACACCAGCGGCTCCAGGAAAGAGGTCCACAGGCTGCTGGTAGCCATGCCAACCAGGCAGATCGAAACAGAAGATATACGCGCCGAGGCAAAGAACAGGATCCAGTGCGCAGCAATCAGGAAACCCACGCCTGTAATTTGCAGCGCTGTTTTACGGCCTACCCAGAAAGGCGTGCCACGCTTGTAAATAATGGCTCCCAGCGCCAGGGCTGCTATGAACGTACGAATGGAGACCAGCTCTACCGCCGGAATGGTGATGAGCTTGCCCAGGATAGCCGTAAAGCCCCACAGGAAAATAATGAAATGGAGCTCCAGAAAATCTTTTAAACGTGGCATTTAGCGGGGAACGTAACGGTATAACAAAAGCCCGATACCGGTAAAAATAGTGGTCGGTATCCAGGCGGCATACTTGGGATCAATGTCGCCTACCTGGGCCAGACTGCGGCTGGTGATCACAAAAATAATAAAGATAAAGGCCAGCAAAAAGCCCAGTGCGATCTGGAAACCAACGCCGCCACGTGCTTTACGCGCACTCACAATTACCCCGATAATGGTAAGAATGATGATGGCAAAAGGATAGCTGAAGCGCTCATACTTCTCGATCAGGTATGTTTCCAGGTCGTCGGCGCCGCGGTTCTTTTTTTCATCGATATAGCGGCTTAGCTGGGGCAGGGTCATGGTTTGCTCCAGGCGGTAGGTGCTTTCAAAGTCTTTGGGCAGCAGGTTGATGGCGGTGTCCAGGGCGGCGCCTTTATAGATCGTTTCCTTCGGCCCGTTAAAGGTGCGCAAGGTGTAGCTGTCTACGTGCCACTTCTTTATGTCCGGATTCCAGGTGATGTTGTTGCTTGTAAGCCTGCTTTCGAGCTTGGTGCTGTCGATCTTTTCCAGTGCAAAATTATAGCCTATGTTGGCCGTGTTGTTGTAGCTCTCCATGTATACATAGGTTTCAGGGGCTACTTTTATGTGGATGTTGCGGTTATCGTAGGTAAAGGGGTTCTTAACATACTTTATCTGGAAGGCCACCGTCTTTCTGTTAGCATTGGGAATCACCCAGCCGATAAGCCCGAAAATGACCGTCGCAATAATGCTGGAGCCAATCAGGTAGGGCACCAAAAAGCGCCTAAAACTAACGCCGCTGCTCAGGATGGCCACAATCTCGGTATGCGAGGCGAGCTTGGCCGTAACAAACACTGTAGCAATAAACACCGTGATGGGACTGAGCATGTTGGCCCAGTAGGGGATCAGGTTCAGGTAATAATCGAACAGGATCTCGTAAGCCGATACGCTGTGCTCGATAAAGTCGTCGTTTTTCTCCGTAAAGTCGATCACGCAGATAACGGCCACCAGGATGAGCACCACAAACACGTAGGTGGACAGGAATTTTTTCAGGATATACTTATCGAGTAGCTTCAACGCTTTGCTTTAATTATGAATTAAAAATTAGAAATTAAAAATAAACACGTCATCAGAATTATGCTCAGAATTAATTTCTAATTCATAATTTCTAATTTCTAATTATAACCGTGTCATCAATTTCTTTACCATCACATCTTTCCAGTCCCGGAAAGTTCCGTTCAGGATATGCTGGCGTGCCTGTTTTACCAGCCACAGGTAAAAAGTAAGGTTGTGGATGCTGGCGATCTGGCCGGCCAGGTACTCGCCGCTATGGATCAGGTGGCGCAGGTAAGCTTTGGAGTAGAACGTGCTCGCGTAGCCGCCCAGTTCCGCATCAATCGGGCTATGGTCGTTTGCCCATTTCTGGTTTTTGATGTTGATAACGCCCTGCGTGGTAAACAGCATGCCGTTGCGGGCATTACGAGTGGGCAGCACGCAGTCGAACATGTCCACGCCCAGGGCAATGTTCTCCAGGATGTTGGCCGGCGTGCCCACGCCCATCAGGTAACGGGGTTTGTCTTTGGGCAGTATGTCGCACACCAGTTCCGTCATTTCATACATCATCTCGGCCGGCTCGCCTACGGACAGGCCGCCAATGGCATTGCCCTCCCGGCCAAAGCTGGCAATCGTCTCGGCCGACTGCACGCGCAGGTCTTTATAGGTGCTACCCTGCACAATAGGGAACAGCGTTTGCGAATGCCCATACTTGGGCGTGGTGCTGTCGAAGCGGTCTACACAGCGCTGCAGCCAGCGGTGGGTGCGCTCCATCGAGTTTTTGGCATAAGTATAATCGCAGGGGTACGGCGTGCATTCATCAAACGCCATGATGATGTCGGCGCCAATGGTGCGCTGCGTATCCATCACGTTTTCGGGCGTAAAGTTGAGGGTAGAGCCATCGATGTGCGACTTAAACTTAACGCCTTCTTCTTTTATTTTGCGGGTGCCGGCCAGCGAGAACACCTGGTAGCCGCCGCTGTCAGTAAGTATGGGCCGGTCCCAGCCGTTGAACTTGTGCAGCCCGCCCGCCTTTTCGAGCACGTCTAAACCCGGGCGCAGGTATAAATGGTAGGTGTTGCCTAGTATGATCTCCGCTTTTATATCTTCTTTGAGCTCACGCTGGTGCACGGCCTTTACGGTTCCGGCAGTGCCCACGGGCATAAAAATGGGCGTTTCGATCGGGCCGTGGTCGGTTTGCACCACGCCGGCGCGTGCCTTGGATTGGGTATCTGTTGCGATTAAGGAAAACTGCATGCTTGTATATGTGCGCGGCTGCCGGTGCTGAACGGCTGCATCAAACGGCCGGCGAACGCTAAGGGCTTATATTATAGGGATTATGAACACGTTTACGAACCGGCAAAGATACAAAGGAGCAGGGCACAAATCATAAACTATTATAAAAACAGCGGAGCCCTCGGAAATGCCTATACTTTGCCTAAATTTGACTGAGCGATGCCACGAGACAACTTTTGCCTGCCGCAGGAGCAAGGCATTGCCTCATCACCCTAAACCCGTAACCTATAATAGTACTTCTACCTTTGGTCTCTTTTATACTTTTGGGGCTGCTCGGGCTTTGCGTGCTGGTGCAGCTGTATTTTAGCCTTGTTTATTTTTTACCTTTGGCCCGGCACAAAGACCCGGAGGCGCAGGTGCAATACCCGGTGTCGGTGGTGGTGGCGGCCCACAACGAGCAGGATAATTTGTTCGAATTGCTGCCCCTGCTGCTGGACCAGGAGTACCCCGAATTTGAGGTAGTGCTGGTAAACGACCGCTCGGACGACGACACCGAGTTTTACATTTATGAGCTGGAACGGCAGTTTCCGCACTTCCGGGTGGTCACCATTAAAAAGACGCCCGACTACCTGAATTCTAAAAAGTATGCGCTGGCACTGGGCATCCGTGCTGCCCGGTATGAGCACCTGCTGTTTACGGATGCCGATTGCCGGCCCAGCAGCAAAAACTGGATCGAAAAGATGCAGCAGGGCTATGGCACTGGCGCTGAGGTGGTATTAGGCTACTCGCCCTACGTGAAGCGAAAAGGTTTTTTAAATCATCTTATCCGATATGAAACCTTGCTTACCGGAATTCAGTATCTGTCTCATGCATACAAGGCGCGCGCCTATATGGGTGTGGGCCGAAACTTATCTTATACCAAAGCGTGTTTCTTTAGAAATAAGGGGTTTGCATCGCACATCAAAACAATTGGCGGCGATGATGACCTTTTTGTTCGGGATGCTGTCAACAATAGTAAGGTAAGCATTGTTATCAACAAGGAGGCGCAAACCGCAAGCATTCCCAAAAAGACGTTTCGGGAGTGGGTAACGCAGAAGAGGAGGCATATGTCTGTTGGCAGTAAGTATAAACCCGCCGACAAAAGAAAGATAGGAATTTTTGTATCTTCTAACATACTTTTTTATATACTTTCCGTATTACTTCTGGTGCTACATAGTCATTTCGCTATATTAGCAGCGCTTATCATCCTTCGCTACCTTGTGGTAGTGCCGGGATATGTGCTTGCCGCGCGAAGGTTGGAGGAACCCCTTTCGGTCCCGCTGCTACCTGTGCTTGACGCAGCCTATTTTTTCAATTACCTGTTCCTGGGTGTATCTGTAATAATGTATAAAAAATTCAGATGGAAGTAAACAAACAATTCTCTGCGAAAGCAAAGCACGACTTCAAACTCATTCAAGCCGCAGTAGAGGAGAACGATGAGAAGGCCTATGCTGAGCTGATGAGCATCTATAAAAAGCCCGTTTACCACGTGGTGCTGAAGATGGTGCGCAATGCCGATGATGCGGAGGACTTGACAATTGAGGCTTTTGCCAAAGCTTTCCGTAACCTGCATAAATTTAACCCCGAATACGCTTTCAGTACCTGGTTGTTCCGTATCGCTACCAACAACTGTATCGACTTTATCCGTAAGAACAGGATCAAGACCATGTCCATCGATTCGGCCATCAAAATTGATAATGGCGACGAGATCACAATCGATTTTAAAGACAAGAACCTGAACCCGCAGGAGGAAGCGATCAAAAATCAGAAAATCGAGATCATGCAGTACGTGGTAGCCAAGCTGCCTGATAAATACCAGCGCCTGGTTACGCTGCGCTACTTTAATGAGCTAAGCTACGAGGAGATCGCTACTGAACTGAACGCGCCGCTGGGTACGGTAAAAGCCCAGTTGCACCGCGCCCGCGAGCTGCTCTATGACATGGTGAAAAACAAGAAGCACCTGATCTAATTGTTGCTTGTTGTATCAGCAGAAAGACTAAAAAAGTATTGAATTAAGGTTGATTATATTGATTACGTTAGAAGCCCCTGTTGCCTTTGTGCAGCTGGGGCTTCGTTCTTTTGCACACATCCCGGACTTATTTTATACTTTTGCAGCCATAAAGACACAAGTAGTAAGACACCATACTTTTCCTGATTAAGTGTAATAATAAGATGCCTGCCAGAGCCGATGCCATACTTGAAGGAATAGGAAGGCGCTATTTATACCTGCGCTTGCGCAACCCAACGCTGGTAGAGCGCGAGTTGCAGCAGAAGTATGAAGGCAAGTATAAAAATGCGGGCCTGGTGCTGCTCTTCGACCTGCTGATGGCCCTGGCCGTAGTAGCGGTTGTCGGAATTGTTGCCGTTGTTTTATACTTTGTAGTGGCCTGATGTATAAGGTTATGCCGCTTTAACTTTCTAAATTTAACGCTTAAATTTCCTAACGTAACACATGCCGCATAACACCGCAATCCACACCTTGCTGTCCGGTTATTTCCCGGAACTCACCGAAGACCAGCTCCGGAAGTTTGAGCAGATGGGGGATTTGTACCAGGAGTGGAACCAGAAGATAAACGTGATCTCGCGCAAGGACATGGACCAGATCGGCGTGCATCATATCCTGCATTCGCTGGGCATAGCCAAGGTGGTAGCTTTTCCGCAGCATTCCGCGGTGCTGGATGTGGGCACTGGTGGCGGCTTGCCGGGTTTGCCGCTGGCCGTGCTGTTTCCGGAGGTAAAGTTTCACCTTATCGACTCGATCGGCAAAAAGATACACGTGGTGCAGGAAATTGCCCGCGAGTTGCACCTGCCCAATGTAACGGCCACGCAGGTGCGGGCCGAGCAGGTGCGCGAGAAGTTTGATTTTGTGGTGAGCCGCGCCGTGACCCGCTTGGCCAATTTCTACCCCTGGATTGCTAATAGTTTTAAAAGAAGCGATCTGTCCAATAAAGGCCTGTATTATTTAAAAGGCGGTGACCTGGCCGAAGAGATTGCCGAATCCGGGCTGATCGCAGAAGTATATGATCTGAAGAACTACTTCAACGAGGAGTTTTTTGATACCAAAAAGGTCGTATACGTGCCGCTCAAGTAGTAGAGGAGGCTCTTTCCTTGCCAAGTACAAACGTTACAGGACCGGTCCATCCCCCTGGCCCTTCCTTGTTTAAGGAGGGGAGTCTCTAATAGCTGCAGGTAAGCGTAAGCTTTGTGAGTTAGGGCTATTGCGAAAAGTGTCACGCTCTTTCATGTTGTCATCTCGACGCAAGGAGAGATCTGGTTGAAATTTCTTCATGCGTCTATATCAGATTTCTCACGTTGTTCGAAATGATAGTTTGCTGAAGTATGAACAGTCTAGTCTATGTAAAAGAAGAACATCCCCCTACCCCCTTCAAAGGGGGACTTGGGCTATTGCTATACTTAGGCTAAAGTTTCATGGCAACTGCCATCGCGGACAGGTCGCGACCTGTCCCTACAGGGGGTTAGCATAGTAATAGACAGTAGCTATCGAAGATGATCCCAGTCCTTGGGTTGAGCGCCTCGAGAATTTCCGGTGGCGAACGATAGTGAGGCAGCCCGAGGTACGAGGGCAGGAAATGAAAGCAGCGCGAAACGCAAGGACGAGCCCCCGCGGGCTTGGAGCGCTGCAAAGTATAAGATGAAACAATGCAAGTATAAGACTGAGGAAGACCGGTAGCTAGTAAGTATAGCCGGAAGTATAAAGGAGCATCAAACTGCAGCAACCAAGTATAACTAAAGTATAAAACTGAGCAATACAGGTGCTACCTAGTATAGCAGAAGTATAAACTGAGTAAGAATGGTAAGTATAACTGAAAGCAGAACGTCGGGAAAACAGCCTCTTACAAAGTATAAAATAAGTCTAACGGCACTTACCCCTCCCTGTTATTCTCCTGCCAGTAAAAACGACACAGCGCGTTCTTCGGAATAATACCTGTTCTTCATCAGGGCTTCAGGGAAACCCACGTGGCCACCTTCCTCCGGTACTTCCAGGTAAAAGTTAGGATTTGCCTGTGCCTCCTGCACCGGGTAGCACTGCTCCGAAAGAAAAGGATCGTTTTTGGCATTTACCAGCAGCGTAGGCACCTGAATGTTTTGGAGAAACTGCCTGCAGCTGACGCAGGCATAGTAATCTTCGGCGTTTTTGAAGCCATGCAGCGGCGCTGTGAACTTGTCGTCAAATTCGGGGAAGGACCAGAGCACGCTGTAGTCGCTCATATCTACCGCATCAGGATACATCAGGCGCTTTTGCTCCAGTTTTTCGCCAAGGGTTTTCAGAAACCGCTGCGTATATACTTTCGAAATGCGCTGGGCCGATGTTTTCAGATCAACAGGCACCGAGAAGGCCACAGCTCCTGCTACCTGGGGTGGCACCTGGTCTGGGGCTTCGCCGAGGTATTTTAAGGTAATATTGCCGCCAGCGCTAAAACCAACCAGGTATACCGTGTTGTAGTGGCCGCTTGTCAGGGCATGGCGCAACACAAGGTCCAGGTCGTCGGAAGCGCCCAGGTGGTAGGAGCGGAGCAGCTTGTTGGGCTCGCCGCTGCAGCTGCGGTAATTCCAGGCAATGGCGTCTACGCCATGTTCATTAAAGGCTTTTACCATGCCTTGTATGTAGGGGCGGCCCGAGTCGCCTTCCAGCCCGTGCGAGAGCACCACCAGCTCATTAGCGCCTACCCGCGACCAGTCCACATCCAGGAAATCATCGTCGGGTGTAAGCAGTCGTTCCCGCTCATAATGCACTCCCTCCACTTGCCTGAACAGGCTGGGAATGATGGTTTGCAGGTGGCCGTTAAATAAATAGAAAGGTGGTTTATATTTGGATGCTAAAAGAGGCATGATATGTAAGCTATACTTATCCTTTTTACGATACCGGTTCAAATTTAATCAATTCCGAGGCGTATATATACCGATATTATTTTGGAGCTACTTTCTCCTGTTAAGAAGCAACCTGCTCACGCAGATAAAACATTTAAAGCGAGCTTAAAATTTCATTCTGATGCAGGATTATACCACAGGTAAATCCATTCATTTTCCGCTTACTGTTACCGCCTAACCAGCGAAGTATAGCACAGGTTTTGGCGGCAGCCACAGCGGCAGGCCATAACGCGGGCAGGAGGATGATAAGTAGCAGGTATGGCTTGTGGGGGCTTGAATGGCAGCGGGCATACTTGTTTGCGCTGGCAGGAGCGGGGAAAGCTAGCTTGTGGCTACAGGGCGTTCGCAAGCCGGCAGCACGCCGAAAGCGCTGTGGCTGCCGGCCTTACGCCCGAAATATTTCTAAGGATTTTATCAGAAGCATGCTTTGGAAATTAAATGGAAAGCCTTTATCTTTGCAAACTCATTCAGGAATAGAATCCAAGGTTTATAATTATTATAAAATAACATGGCTAACCACAAGTCGGCATTAAAGAGAATCAGAGCGAATAACGCTAAACGTCTTCGTAACAAGTACCAGGCGAAAACGACTCGTACGTTTATCAAGAGATTGAAGGGAACAACTGATCAAGCCGAGGCGCAAGAACTGTACAAGACGGTATCTTCTATGCTTGACCGCCTGGCTAAGAAAAACATCATCCACAAAAACAAAGCTGCTAACAACAAATCGAAGCTTGCCAAATTTGTTAACGGCCTGGCTGTAGCTGCTTAATTTTTGCCGGAATAACCTCTGAAGCCTTGTACTTTTGTACAAGGCTTTTTGTGTTTGCGCCTGTTATACTTTATAAATCCTCGCTGAAAGGCAGACACTCCAGACATACCTCTCAAAATCAGGCTACAGGAAATACTATCCCTTTCCGGCGTTTCTTCATACGTGTGCCGTTCCGCCGAAATGGCGCAGCAACCCAGGTATGAAAGCAGTAAACCAGGAGCAGCGCTGTAGCAAAGCATAGCAGCTTTTTTCAGGAGCAAGCAGTCTCATGTATCCTTTCAGGTATACTTATACCTATACTTGTGGCGCTGTATTGGTAGCGGCAGCTGCGGACATGCAGGATAAAGCCGGCATTACAGGCATAAAAAAAGCCCGGAACGATTTCTCGCGCCGGGCTTTTTTTATGTGTTATAAAACTTAGGCTATACTTAGCTTGATCATGTTGGTGCGCTTCTGCTCGCCCATCGGCATGCTGGCCGTGTTGATGAACACATCGCCTTTTTTGATGAAGCCGGCTTCCAGCAGCGTTTCTTTGATGTCGGTGATAGTGGCGTCCGTCGACTCGAACTTATTGTAGTAGAAGCCACGTACGCCCCACACCAGGTTCAGGGTGGTTAAGAGCCGCTCGTTTTCCGTAAAAATAAACACATTAGATTTAGGGCGGTGCTTGGCCAGCTGAAACGCCGTGTAGCCGGACTTGGTCATGCCAATGATGGCGTGCGCGTTCGTATCGCGGGCCAGGTAGCAGGCGCTTGCCACTAAGCTATCGTTATAGAACGTGTTGGAATGCGGGTTAAGCACATACGACTTGTTAAAGATGTCGGCGTTTGTTTCCACCATTCGGATCGTAAGGCTCATGCTGCGGATGGTCTCGATCGGGTAGGCACCTACCGCGGTCTCAGCACTCAGCATCAGGCAATCCGCGCCGTCAATCACCGCGTTGGCCACGTCGTTGGTCTCCGCGCGGGTAGGGCGGGGGTTCACGATCATACTTTCCATCATCTGGGTAGCCACAATTACGGGTTTGCCGGCCTTGTTGCTTTTCTCTACCAGCATTTTCTGGATCATAGGCACTTTTTCCATGCCTACTTCCACGCCCAGGTCGCCACGGGCCACCATAATAGCGTCGGTGGCGGCAATGATTTCATCAATATTAGTGATGGCTTCAGGCTTTTCGATCTTGGCGATCACGCGCGTGTCTTTGCCGCGCTCTTTAATGATGCGCTTGATCTCATTGATGTCCTCCAAGCGGCGCACAAAAGATAAGGCCACCCACTCCACATCGTTGTCCAGGCCAAAGTGCAGGTCCTGAATATCTTTCTCCGTCATCGAAGGAGCTGATACATTCGAGTCTGGCAGGTTGATGCCTTTGCGGGGCTTCACGATGCCGCCATACACAACTTCCGCTTCTACCGTCATGTGCTTGTCGGTAGAGATCACTTTAAGTTCGAGCTTTCCGTCGTCCAGCAGGATCATATCGCCGGGGTTCACGTCGTTGGCCAGCCCTTCATAGATGGTCGAAAGCCTGTTTTGCGTGCTCACCGAGCCATCGCACACCAGTTGGATGCGCTGCCCTTCCTTGATCTCTACGCCACCACCTACTACATCTCCTAACCTGATCTTTGGTCCCTGCAGGTCTTGTACCAGGCAAATGCTGGTATTGAACTGACGGTTGATATCGCGCACGCGGTTAATTACTTCCAGATGTTCGGAATATTCGCCGTGCGAAAAATTAAGGCGGAAAGCGTTCACGCCTTCTTTTACAAGTGCCTGCAGGCGCTCAAAAGAATTACTGGCAGGGCCTACAGTGGCCAGGATCTTGGTGTTGTTAAAAGATATTTCCATGTCTAAAATCAGGTTCTCCTTAAACTTAAAGTATATGCGGATCTAATGTATGCTACTATACAGGGCTGTTTGCTGCAGCGCCTGCTTGTGCTGCTTCCTTATTTATAGCGGAAGCAGCCTTTGTTTATTTCCGGGGCTGGCGGCTCCTTTTTCAGTTGCCTGCTTTTGACAGCGCAGCCACGCCGGCCGGGCACTCTGTTGTACTCAAAGGTAGAAATATTTAGCTCACCTTTGGCTATCTGCTTTAAACACAGGTCCTGCTTTTGCAGCTTTTTGCACCGGGCTTTGCTGCAGGCGTTAAAATAATTGTGCTAACTTAAGTTCCTTTACGAGCAAAACCAACTCCTTTTGCTGAAAGTCGTAATTGTACTCTGTATTCCTGTGGCCTGTTTTTGGAAGCCTTGTTTCAGGTTTTCAAAAATAAGAACCAGGAAATGCAAAACAGCAGGCAAAGTATAAAACTTTTGCAAATAGACGAATAGAGTAATTTTTTTTGATAATGTCTGCTGAAATATATTTCTTTGCACAGTGTTTTAATAAACTATAAGAAAAATGTCAGAAATCGCAGAAAAAGTAAAAGCTATCATCATCGATAAGCTGGGCGTTGAAGAGTCAGAGGTTACTCCAGAGGCGAGTTTCACAAACGACCTGGGCGCTGATTCATTGGATACGGTAGAGCTTATTATGGAATTCGAAAAAGAATTCAACGTATCTATTCCGGATGATCAAGCTGAAAACATCTCTACTGTAGGGCAAGCAGTGAGCTACCTGGAAGAGCACGCGAAATAATATCCCGCCTTTATCTCAAGTTAAAGATTACATTATCTACTGTCTATCCCCTCTACTAACAGCTTATGGAGCTTAAGAGAGTCGTAGTTACTGGGCTTGGCGCACTCACGCCAATTGGCAATACTGTTTCAGAATACTGGAACGGGCTGGTCAATGGCGTGAGTGGCGCTGCACCTATTACACGCTTTGATGCTGCTAAATTTAAAACCCAATTTGCCTGTGAAGTAAAAGGGTATGATGCAGAAAAGTATTTTGACCGGAAAGAGGCCCGCAAAATGGACCTTTTTACGCAGTTTGCCATGGTGGTGGCCGATGAGGCCGTAAAAGATGCCCGGCTACTGGAAGATAACCTGGACCCGGACCGCATTGGCGTGATCTGGGGCTCAGGCATCGGCGGTCTTCGCACTTTTCAGGAAGAATGCGTGAACTTCGCCAACGGCGATGGTACCCCACGCTTCAACCCGTTCTTTATCCCTAAGATGATCGCCGACATCAGTGCCGGTCAGATCTCTATCAAGTATGGTTTCCGCGGCCCGAACTTCGTAACCGTATCCGCCTGTGCTTCAGCTACCAACGCCATCATCGACTCTTACAACTATATCCGCCTGGGTATGGCCGATGTGGTGGTGAGCGGGGGCTCGGAGGCTGCCGTAACGGAAGCCGGCATTGGAGGCTTTAACGCCCTGAAAGCCCTTTCAGAGCGCAACGATTCGCCGGAAACGGCTTCCCGTCCGTTTGACGTGGACCGCGATGGTTTTGTGCTGGGCGAAGGCGCCGGTGCCCTCATCATTGAGGAGTACGAGCATGCCAAAGCGCGCGGCGCAAAAATTTATGCCGAAATAATTGGTGCCGGCATGTCTGCCGACGCCTACCATATTACGGCCCCGCACCCCGAAGGACTGGGCGCCCTGAACGTGATGAAAAACGTGCTGCGCGATGCCAATATCAGACCGGAAGAGGTGGATTACATTAACGTGCATGGCACTTCTACGCCGCTTGGCGATATCAGCGAGGTAAAAGCGATCGAGACGGTATTTGGCGAGCATGCCTACAACCTGAACATCAGCTCTACCAAGTCGATGACCGGCCACCTGCTGGGTGCTGCCGGTGCTATTGAAGCCATTGCCGCTATTCTGGCCATCCAGAACAACGTGGTACCACCAACCATCAACCATTTCACAGACGATGAGAACTTTGATCCACGCCTGAACTTTACGTTCAACAAGGCCCAGGAGCGCGAAGTGACCATTGCCCTGAGCAATACGTTTGGATTTGGCGGCCACAATACCTCTGTTATATTCCGTCAATTTAACGACTAGTGTTCGGTCCTCTTAAACCGGTACGGCGCTTCTATCACAGAGTATTTACCCAGGATAAGGAATTAGTACGTGCTGTAGCCGGCATTACGGGCACTACGCCAGATAATGTCCGCCTCTATAAGCTTGCCCTTACCCATACGTCGTTTGTGCGGCAAACGCCCGACAGCAAGAACGAGACCAACGAGCGTCTGGAGTTTCTGGGAGATGCCATACTTGGGTCGGTGGTAGCCGAGTACCTTTTTAAGAAATTTCCTTACGAGGACGAAGGATTCCTCACCGAGATCCGCTCGCGCATTGTTAACCGCGAGTCGCTGAATCATATTGCCCTGAAGATCGGGCTCAACCTGCTGGTGCGCGTCGATACTTCAAACCAAAGTATGCGCCACAAATCGGTGAACGGGAATGCCCTGGAAGCCCTGGTTGGGGCTGTATACCTGGACAAAGGATATGAGACCACCCGGCGCTTTATCCTGAACAAGCTCGTAAAGCCGTACGTGGACATGCACCAGCTGGTAAATACCACGTCAAACTTCAAGAGCAAGTTAATCGAGTGGGCACAAAGCCGCAACCTCGACATCCGCTTCGAGATCGTGAAACGCAAGCAGCAAGGCAACACCACCGAGTTCACCTCCGAAGTATACATCGACGATAAACCTATTGCCGTGGGTGTTGGCCTGTCCAAGAAAAAAGCCGACCAGGCGGCCGCCGAAAAAAGCCTCGTCTTCCTGAAGATCGCTTAAAGTTACTTTGTTGAATTCTTTAGTTGGCTGGGGGTATACTTCTCAGCCTTTTTTTATGCTATAGCTATGAAGCTTGACCAGGTTTGATGATCTATACTTGTCAAGCGCTCCCTTTTCAGAGATCAGCAATCCCACAATTTACCAATCCAACAATTAGATTTAACTTGCCTGCTCAAACATGCGTTTAACAACCTCATGGAAGAAACCAGACTAATCTTAGCAGGCGCCGCACTCAATCAAACCCCGATTGATTGGGAAGGCAACCTTCAGAACATACAAGAAGCGATTACCGAAGCCAAAAAAAATAAAGTAGACCTGCTGCTGTTGCCGGAGCTGTGCATTACGGGCTACGGTTGCGAGGACTTGTACCTAAGCCATTGGCTGGCAGAAGAAGCATTCCGGAAACTGCTCGAAGTAAAGGAGTGGTGCGACGGGCTAACCGTAGCCGTAGGCCTGCCGGTGGTGTTGGAGGGGGCTGTTTACAATACGGCCTGTGTCATAAAAAATAAGCAGATCGTTGGCTTTACGGCAAAGCAGTTCCTGGCCAACGACGGTGTGCATTACGAAACGCGCTGGTTTAAGCCCTGGCCTGCCAACCAGGTGCAGGAGTTTACCATGTTCGGCCAGCAGTACCGCATCGGGGATATTATTTACGAGGAGCAGGGCGTGAAGTATGCCTTCGAGATTTGCGAGGATGCCTGGCGGCCAAACCGCCCTGCCGAGCGGCACATGGGCAAAGGCGTGCAACTGATCCTGAACCCAAGCGCCAGCCACTTTGCCCTGAGCAAGACTGATGTGCGCTACCGCTTGGTGGTGGATGCCTCCAAAAAATACCAGTGCGCGTACCTGTATGCCAACCTGCTCGGTAACGAGGCGGGCCGTATGATCTATGACGGCGAGGTGCTGATTGCCCAGAACGGCAAACTCATCCGCCGCAACGACCTGCTCTGCTTTAAGAATGTGGATATGGAGGTGGCCGAAGTATGCTTTTCGGATAATCCACAGATTGCCGAGGTGATTGAGTACCTGCCCCCCATTGACGAGAACAAGGAGCTGATTGCGGCCCTGAGCCTAGCCCTGTTCGATTATATGCGCAAGAGTCATAGCCGTGGTTTTGTGCTGTCTTTGAGTGGCGGCGCCGACTCATCGCTGTGCGCCGTGGCCGTGGCCGAGATGGTGCGCCGGGGCGTGGAGAGCCTGGGCGTGCTCAATTTTGTAGCCAAAACCCGGATGTTCAGTATAAAGGAGGCCGACTATTTTGATAAGCTTCCGGCAGACCAGGTGCAGCCGGAACTGGTAAAACGCCTGCTCACCTGCGCCTATCAAGGCACGATAAACTCTTCTGACGATACTTACAACTCAGCCAAAGGACTGGCCGACTCTATTGGCGCTGTCTTTTACAACTGGACTATGGACGACGAGGTGAAAGGATACGTGTCGAAGATAGAGCACGCCCTGGACCGGCCGCTGACCTGGGAGCACGACGATATCACGCTGCAGAACATACAGGCCCGTGTCCGCGCGCCCGGTATCTGGATGCTGGCCAATATCAACAAGGCACTGTTGCTGGCTACCTCTAACCGCAGCGAGGCTGCTGTAGGCTATGCCACCATGGATGGCGACACAGCCGGCAGTATCGCGCCTATTGCGGGCATCGATAAAGCATTTATCCGCCAGTTCCTGATCTGGGCGCAGCAGCAGCTTGGCTACGTGGGGCTGCAGTATGTAAATAACCTGCAACCTAGTGCCGAGTTGCGCCCTGCCAAAGAGGCGCAGACCGACGAAAAAGACCTGATGCCCTACGAGGTGTTGAACCAGATTGAGCGGCTTGCTTTTTATGACCGCCTTTCGCCGCAGCAGGTATACGACAGGCTGGTGGGGTTGGAGGTGGCCGCCCCCGAAATACTGCAGGCCTGGATCACGAAATTTTATACTTTGTGGGCCCGCAACCAATGGAAACGTGACCGCTACGCGCCCTCCTTTCACCTGGACGACTATAACCTGGACCCGCGCAGCTGGCTGCGATTCCCTATTCTGAGCGGCGGCTTCCGGGAAGAGCTGGTGGATTTAAAGGCGAAATCCTGATTCACAGGGTATAGCCGGCGGCAAACCGTGGAAGCAGGCAATAGCAAGCGTGGGGATAACGTTTTTTCGGTAGCCTAATTATCGTAACTTTGGCAGCAACACTGCACCCTTATGAACAGCATCCTCAACTATATTACCTGGAACGTTGATCCGGAGATCTTCCACATTGGCCCCTTAAGCATCCGTTGGTACGGGCTGTTGTTTGCCCTTGGCTTCGTGATCGGGCAACGCATCCTGACCAAGATCTATGTGGCGGAAGGGCGTACCGAAGGCGATGTGGACGTGATCACGCTCTACATGATCATCGGCACGGTGATTGGCGCGCGGCTTGGACATACCTTGCTTTATGCCCCTGATTACTACCTGAGCCACCCCATCGAGATCCTCAAGATCTGGGAAGGAGGCCTGGCTAGCCACGGTGCTACCGTAGGCATTCTGCTTTCGCTGTGGCTTTTTAGCCGCAAGTATAAATTCGACTATGTGTGGGTGCTGGACCGCATCGTGATCGTGGTAGCCTTGGGAGGCGCTCTGATTCGACTCGGTAACCTGATGAACTCCGAGATATTTGGCCACCCGACCAACCTGCCCTGGGGCTTTATCTTTGAGCGCAGCACCGAGTACTCGCATGTGCCGCGCCACCCTACGCAGTTGTACGAGTCGCTGAGCGTGTTCCTGCTGTTTGTGCTGCTCTACTGGTTATGGGCCAAGTATAAAACCGCCCTTCCGCGGGGCTTGCTGTTCGGCATTTTTGTTACGTCTCTGTTTACCTTCCGTTTCCTGGTCGAGTTCCTGAAAGAGAACCAGGAAGCCTTCGAAGACCAGATGGCCCTGAACATGGGGCAGATCTTAAGTATACCGCTGATCCTGGTGGGTGTGGCCATCCTGATCAAAGTATGGCTGAAGCCAACGCCGGCACTGCCCGGCGGCCATCTGCCCGAAACCACTTCTAAAAAAGAGAAAAGCAATGTATAAAAGAAAGGCCCGGGTGAGTAGCCCGGGCCTTTCTTATACCTGTTTTATACCTGCGTTACTGAACACGATACCTGTAAATGTTTCCGCCTTCGCTGGTAATAACCAGGGTGTTGTCGTCTTCAAAAGCCACGCCTTCGGTTTGTCCAGCTTCCGGAAGAGGCAGGTTCTCATAATTTTCCTTGTAAAAGGCGGCAGGGTTATTCAGGTTCCTGAACAGGTGCAGCTTGCCTTCGCTCAGCAGTGCCACCATTTTCTTATCCGGGCTGATATCGGCGCCTGTTACCAAATCACTCATCGGAACGCTGCCGGTCTTCTTTGCCTTGTAGGTGCCGGGGCTATCGGGCAGTTCGTATACGTTGGCTGTTTCCTTACGGCCCCTGTCCTTGGTGATCAGGTATAAATGGCCATCATACCAGAAGAGCGCTTCGCTATCGAAGTTCATGTCTTTCTTCTTTGGCGGAAAATCATACTGATCCTCGTAAGTAAAATGAATGGCAGCCACTTTCTCCGGGTTGTTCAGCGACATTTTGTACACTGTCAGGTCTTTGCGTTTGTTGTTGTTATTGCCGGTATCCGCAATGTAAATATTCCCTTTATCGTCTTTGGTCAGATCTTCCCAGTCCTTGTTCGGCTCCTGTATTGGGATGGACTTCAGCAGCTTGCCCGCGGCGTTGATCTCGTAGAGGAAGGGCTGGTTGCCGGCATCATTGTGCGTCAGGAAGTGGTCTTTTTGCGGAAGCGCCACAATGCCGGAACTTTCATGCACCTCGTCAGGCAGGGGCGCCAGCCGCTGTAACTTACCGGCTACGGCATCCTTTGGCTCCGACGAAGTGGTGTGGCCGCTGGGAGCTTCATTGCGCGTGACATAAAACATCAGGGCAATAGCTGCCAGAAATACGAAAATAACTTTGATCATGAGCTTCATAGTTTGGGTTTAGCAGGTGCCCGGGGCAAATCAGGGCTTTTAATTTAACGTGAACAGCATCGCTGACGTTTACCTACTACGCAGAAAACAAGCGCCTGCAGGCCTGTTTCTTGCAGATATAAAAATTTAACTTGATGGAATTCAGGAAAATAAAGGAAACGTGCCTGTATGTGCAAAGCCTGGAGCGCAGCAAAGCCTTTTACCAGGGCAAACTGGGCTTAGCAGTTATTGGCGAAGTGCCGGGCCGCCATGTGTTCTTCCGGGCCGGCGAGTCGGTGTTGCTTTGCTTTATAGCCGAAGCTTCGGGGCAGGGCGGACATTTGCCGCCGCACGGTGGCGCCGGACAGCTGCACCTGGCGTTTGAGGTGGCGAAAGATGCCTATGAAACGCGCAAAGCCGAAGTGATGGCACAGCAGATCCCCATCGAGCAGGAGTATGACTGGGGAGGTGGTTTTCTGTCCTTCTATTTCCGTGACCCCGACCAGCACCTGCTAGAAGTGGTGATGGCTGGCATGTGGGAGAGGGGAAAATAATTACGAATTACGAATTACGAATTACGAATTACGAATTACGAATTACGAATTACGAATTTTCGGCCTTATGCAGCAGTAGCAGGGTTTCGGCGTGCAGGGTATGGCCACCTTCATAGGATAGTATAGCCGGCGTAATGCCGAGCTGCGCCATTACCTGCTGATGCCGTACCAGCATGTCTTCTTTAATTAGGGCATCCTGCGTGCCGTATACCAGCGTAACCGGCAAGTGGGCGAAAGCTTCGCGACCGGCAGCAAAGTCCACATCCTCCGGAAAGGCGCCTGCCCAAAGTATAAGCCGGTGGCAACGGGCCTTGCCGGCTGCCACCCACCGCGAGACCGTGACCGCACCCTGCGAAAATCCCAGTACCGTAACCCTCACATCAGCGGGTAGTTGTTTGCGCTGCTCTTTTATCAGCAGGTCCAGGTACGCAACGTAATCATCTATTTCAGCCAGGCGGTCTTCCTTCGTCATCCAGGTAGCACCCACTCTTCCCGAAAAGCCGTCCAGGTAAAACCGCGACAGGGCCTCCGGCGCTACCAGCAGCGTCTGGCCGTTGTTGAGCACGTTAAAATGCCGCAGGAAAAAACGCGCCAGCTGCCCATACCCGTGGCATACGAGCCAGAGCTGCTTTATCTGTGGAGAGGGTGTTCCGAGGGTATAATAGCGGGCAGTGCGCGGAATGGTCAGCTTATTTTCCTGCATGGGTTAGATTATACTTTTAGAGGCTGTTTTGATTTCACAGGGATAGTCATCCCCTACAAAGGCAGAGCCATTTCATTCTGTTAAATACGGTCGCGTTTCGCAGGCACTCCTACTTGTGAGTGGTTATACTTTGAGCCGCTGCCCTGGTCGGACTACAAATCCGGCAGGATAAGTAAGACACGGGTTACAAACCCGCGCCAGCAAGCGAAGTATGATACATACTTATTCACGTGTTATTTACCCAGGTAAGTAAAGTAAAAATCTAAGCAAAGAAAAAGTCCCCCTTTGAAGGGGGTAGGGGGATGATTACTCCTAAAGCGTATGCTACTTTAATCAATAAGCCTGTTGGAGGCTATCTAAGTTTATACTTGCCGGTTTACTTACGTACTCTACGTTCCTCTAAATCTCCGGGCAAATTGTGTCCTCAGCTTTTACTATAAAGTCCCAGCTGCCCATCTCCGTTACGAATTACCGATTCGTTATTCGTAATTTTTAATTCGTAATTCCCCTAAAGGTTTTCTTTGGTGAACTGGAAAGGTAGCAGGTCAGACACGGTTTTAAAGCGGTAAAATTTGCCTTCAGGGCCCTGCAGCAAAACCGGAATTTGCTCCTGTTGTTTATACTCGTATTCGGCCATTACCTGGCGGCAGGCACCACAAGGCATGGCTGCCAGGTACTCGTGCTCGTGACGGCGGCGGGCTGTAACGGCCAGCAGGCTTATCTTTTTATTTGGATGATTGGCGCTTAGGGCAAACAGGGCGGTGCGCTCAGCGCAGAGTCCCGAAGGATAGGCGGCATTTTCCTGGTTGCTGCCTTTAAACAGGCTGCCATCTTCCAGCAGCAGGGCCGCACCTACCAGGAAGTTGGAATAAGGCGCATAAGCGTCGTTTGCCGCCTGCCGGGCCAGTTCCATGGCCTGGCATTCTGCCGTACTCAATTCGGAGAGTTCCAGCACATCCACGCTGATTTGTAACTTCAGTTCACTTGCCATTTCTTGTCGAATAGGTCTAAAAATTAGAAAAGGGCTATAAATTTAACTAATATTCTGGTAAAACAATGCTTGTGGTTGGCGATGCCTGGTGTAATGCGTAATTTAAGGCTCTACCCACTTGCTTTACTATGAAACATATCCTGCTGCTGGGCGCGGGCCGTTCGGCCTCTTCGCTGATAAAGTACCTCTTCGACCATGCTGTTGCTGAAAACTGGCAAATCACGATTGGCGATATGGTGGTGGATCACCTGCAGCCGCTGGTGGCCTCGCTGCCTTTTGCCCGGGCCATTCCGTTTGATGTGCACAACGCGGCCCAGCGGGCAGAAGAAGTGAAGCAGGCCGACTTGGTGATATCCCTTTTGCCGGCAATTTTCCACATTGAGGTGGCGCGCGAGTGCCTCCTGCAGGAAAAGCACCTGATCACGGCCAGTTATGTAACGCCTGCCTTTCTGGCCCTACATGAAGAGGCGCAGCAAAAGAACCTAACCATTCTGATGGAGTGCGGCCTGGACCCGGGCATCGATCACATGTCGGCAATGGCCGTGATCAGCCGCATTAAGCAGGAGGGCGGCACGCTTACGTCCTTTAAATCTTATACCGGGGGCCTGGTGGCCCCCGCGTACGATACCAATCCCTGGCGCTACAAATTTACCTGGAACCCCCGCAACGTGGTACTGGCTGGGCAGGGAACAGCTAAGTATATCAAAGACGGCGTGTACAAGTATATCCCTTATCACCAGCTGTTCAGGCACACCGAGAAATTGTATGTGGAGGGCTACGGTACTTTTGAAGGCTATGCCAACCGCGATTCGCTGAGTTACCGGGAGCCGTATGGCCTGCAGGAAATCCCTACGATGCTGCGCGGCACGTTGCGCCGTCAAGGGTATTGCCAGGCCTGGGACGTCTTCGTACAACTGGGCCTTACCGACGACAGCTATACCCTGGAAAACTCGGAAACGATGACCTACCGCAGTTTTGTAGAAGCCTTTTTGCCGGCCGCCACCAGCCCCGAGCAATCGCTGGAAACACGCCTTGGTTTATATTTAGGCCTGCCGCCGGAGGGCGAGGTAATGCAGCAACTGGCCTGGCTCGATCTGTTTACCGATACCCCGGTGGAGCTGGCAGGAGCTACCCCGGCACAGGTGCTCGAAAAGATCCTGAAAGAAAAATGGACCCTGGCGCCTGGCGATAAAGATATGATCGTGATGCAGCACCTGTTTGCGTATCAAAAGGGCGGCGAAGCCCACCAGGTAAGCGCCACGCTGGTAGCAACCGGCGATGATGAGGTGCACACAGCTATGGCGAAAACCGTGGGCCTGCCCGTAGCCATACTTGCCAAACGCCTGCTGCAGGGCAAAATCTTGCGCTGCGGCGTGGTGATCCCCATCTACCCAGAACTCTACGAACCGGTACTGGAAGAGCTAAAGCAATACGGGATCGATTTTGTAGAGCAGGAAGCACCTGGTGCCTGATGATCTGCGGCGAACGGCTGCTTCCCTCTTAAAAATATACTTGGTTAAGTAGCTTTTATATGACAGTGAAAGCATAACCTAAAAAGCACTACGGCCTGACATATCTGCCAGGCCGTAGTGCTTTTTATTTTTCAGTTGAAAGGTGTGCCTTTAGATAACCCGGGCCGTTTCGTCTTCCGGTGCCAGCGCAATTTCCGGGTTGGTGGTTTCTACCAGGCCAACTTCGGCTTCCGGATGGAAATCGCCTTCCCAGCGGGCTACCACAGCCGTAGCCAGGCAGTTACCGGTCACGTTAACAGAGGTGCGGGCCATATCCATCAGTTCATCAATGCCCAGAATGGCAAACACCGGCCATACAGGCAGGTTAAATGAAGCCACCGTTCCGAGCAGAATGACCAGCGAGGCACGCGGCACGCCGGCTACGCCTTTGCTGGTAAGCATGAGCGTAAAGACCATCACCAGTTGCTGCTCCCAACTCATGGGAATGCCGGCCGCCTGCGCCACAAACACTGAGGCCAGCGACAAGTATAAGGTCGTACCATCCAGGTTAAAGCTATAGCCCGTAGGCATTACGAAGGCTACAATGCGGCGTGGTACGCCTAGTTTTTCCATTTCCTCCATAGCGCGGGGCAGAGCGGCTTCGGAACTGGTAGTAGCGAAAGCAATCGATACCGGGCCCGAAATCGCCTTTAAAAAGCGCTTGATCGGCACGCGGGCAATAAGCGCTACCGGCAGCAGCACCAGCACGGCAAAAGCCAGAAGGGCTACATAGAGCGTGGCCAGCAGCTGGAACAGGTTCAGCAGGATGCCAAAGCCCATGTGGCCTACTGTGTACGCAATGGCTGCGCCCACACCCACCGGGGCAAAGTACATGATGATGTTCGTGAACTTGAACATGGTTTCGGAGAGGCTCTCGCAGAAAGCCAGCATTGGCTTGCGCTTTTCTTCGCTCACCATGGCCAGGCCGATGGCAAACAGCACACTGAAGACAACGATCTGCAATACCTGGCCTTCCGCTACCGATTTGGCGACGTTCTCCGGAAACACGTGCAGGATGATGTCGGCTGCCGTTTGCTTGGGAGGCGCTACGATCTCTTCGTGGCTGGCGGCCAGTTTCATGTCGATGCCCTCGCCGGCCTTGCTGATGTTGATAGCAGCCAGTCCGATAAAAAGAGCTAACGTGGTTACGACCTCAAAGTATAAAATGGCTTTCCAGCCCATGCTGCCCACCTGTTTCAGGTTAGAGTGGCCCGCAATGCCCACGACCAGGGTAGCAAAAATAAGCGGTGCAATGATGGTTTTGATCAGCTTGAGGAAAACCTTGCTGAGCACGCTCAGATCCTGGGCAACTTTCGGAAAGTCGTAGCCGATCTCGGCCCCCAGTACCATACTTACCAGAATCCAGGTAGTAAGCGAACGCTTCTGCACACCATAAACCAGCAAAAAGCCAATGCAGACCCAGCGTACGATACGCAAGGCATCATCCGAGATGGAAAGAAAAGCATAATGGTCCAGCACACTTAGAATAAGGGCAATGCTGATGCTAAGCAGTGTGATAAGCGGTAAAAAAGACTTCTTCATACAAGTAGGTAAACAGGAACGCAGCGCGCGGAAACAAGTGATTTCTGGGCAAGGCAAGGTCTTCGTAGTGCCTTCGGCCCGGTGGTATGGGTATAAAAACGTAGCAAATATAAGATTTTTGGGCACATGGGCAAAGGGGAACGCACAATGAATTCGGCAACAGGCAGGTGCTGCGGCAGCGGGCAGAAAGCAAAAGCATTAGGTAGTTTAAACAGAATAATGCAACTTGACACTACCTGAAACTTTAAAACCAAAAAACTGACTTATGTTGAACTGGCGGATAGAAGCCCTGCATCTCAAGCTGAAATATACCTGGAAGATTGCCCGCAATGCCTCCGATGAAAAAGTGAATTTCCTGGTGCAGGTAACTGATGGCACCTTCAACGGTTTTGGCGAGGCGGCGCCCAACGTGCGCTATGGCGAAACCCCGGAGCTGTTGCTGCAGCAGTACCAGGTGCTGCTGGCCGCGGGGCTACCCAATGTTAAAAGTATGGAAGACCTGCTGCAGCTGCTGCAGGAATACGCTCCGGCTAATGCGCTGCGCTTTGCTGTGGAATCGGCTTACCTGCATTATTACTGCCAGCACAAAGGCCTTGCCGTGCACCAGATGCTGGGGCAGGCGCCGCCCCGGCCGCAACCCACCTGCTACACGGTGCCCATTATGGAACCCGGCCAGGTGCAGGCCTTTATCACCAAGTATCAGCTTAACCGCTTCAGCAGCCTGAAGGTGAAGGTAAATCACGAGCTGGCTACCGACCTGGTGCAGGAGGTGCTGCGCGTGACGGACAGGCCGGTGGTGGTGGATGGCAACGAGAGCTGGCAGGAGCCCGATGAGCTGCTTGCCTTCCTCTCGCAGCTGGACCGCGAGCGGGTGTTGTTTATAGAGCAGCCCATGCCCGCTTCCTGTGCCGCCGCGTACGCGCACCTCAAACCCCTGAGTCCTTTTCCGGTGATAGCCGACGAGTCGGTGACCGATGCGGCTGATTTTGCATTGCTGCGCGAGCAGTTTCACGGCATCAACATAAAACTGATGAAAGCGGGCGGCTACTTAAATGCGGTACGCTTGTTGCAGTTAGCCCGCCAGCATCACCTCTCCACCATGATCGGCTGCATGGTGGAAACCACGCTAGGCATCTGGTCGGCCATGCAACTGAGCCAAAGCTTTGATTTTGCGGACCTGGACAGCTTTATGGTGCTGGAGCAGGAGCCCTTCGGCCTGGTGCACGAACAGGAAGGCGCCTTGTATCTGAAGTAAGTATAAGCCGCCTAGCGAATAAATGTCAGATCCGAGGCGGTCCCGGTTACATTTTTGCTGTAGCGGGTATGATGCCGTATGATATTCAGTTATTTGTGAAACTTTTTTAAAAAATTTGTGTTGATATGTTTGTACATTAAATGTATGTACATATATTTGTATCACCAATGCGCATGGCTATGAAGATAGAGGAGGAAATAAAGCAAAGTGCTTTCCAGAGCGAGTACCAGAAAGCTTATATCAATCTTGTGTATACTTCGGGTTGGCTGGGGCAGGAGCAGGCGGCACTTTTTAAGCCTTATGGGCTCACATTGCCGCAATTTAACATCCTGCGCATCCTGCGGGGGCAGTACCCGAAACCCGCCACCGTTAGCCTGCTGATTGAGCGGATGCTGGATAAAACCTCCAACGCCTCGCGCATTGTAGACAAACTGGAAGCCAAAGGCCTGGTAACGCGCAAGCAGTGCCCCGAAGACCGCCGCACGGTTGATGTGCTGATCACGGACAAAGGGCTGGCCTTGCTCGAGCAAATGAACGGCCTGGAGGGCGGCACAAGAACCGGCATCCGGAACCTGACTGAGCAGGAAGCCCAGGAACTGAACCGTTTGCTAGATAAGATCCGGGATTAAACACAAATAAAGAATCACAATAAAAACGCAATCATATACTTATAAAATGAAGAAAATTACAATTTTAGCCTCTTTAGCTGCCACGCTGTTCTTTACAGCAAATGCCGGCACATCAAAAGTTTCAACGCCTGCTTCGGCAACCACTGAAGTAGCTGCTCCTGCTAAAGGAAAAGCCTACAGCGTAGTAGCTGATAAAAGCGAACTAAAATGGCATGGCAAAAAAGTAACCGGCGAGCACTTCGGTAACTTTAAGCTGAAAAGCGGCGCGCTTAACATTGCCAACAACAAACTGGCAGGCGGTGAGTTTGTGATAGATATGACCTCTATCTCCAACACCGACATCCAGGATGCAGAGTACAAAGGCAAACTGGAGGGCCACCTGAAGTCAGATGACTTCTTTGGCGTGGAGAAATTCCCGACAGCTACTTTTAAAGTAACAAACGTGAAGCCGATTGCCAACGCCGCTGCCGGAAAGCCTAACTATACAGTTACAGGCGATCTGACCATCAAAGGAACGACTAACCCTGTTAGCTTCCCGGCCACTGTTACAGTGAACAAAGGCGTTGCCAACGCGAAAGCCGATATAACCGTAAACCGCGCCAAGTATGACGTGCGTTACGGTTCCGAAAGCTTCTTTGGTAGCCTGGGCGATAAGGCGATCTACGATGATTTCGTGGTATCGATCAACCTTACTGCCAAGCAGTAATCATCCTTTCTTATAGTTTTGATTTTCCGCTCCGGCTTAGCAATAGGCCGGAGCGGTTTTCGTTTGTGGCTTTTCGCCTTGAATGCCCTACCTTTGCCTGCGCTATACTTATTGGCCCTATACTTATTTGATTAAGGTGATACTTCTGAAGATGAAAAACTCCGCGACATTTTTCAGGCTGCCGGCTATACTTGGCACTGTGCTGCTGCTGATTTTGAGCAGTTGCGGCGGAGCCGATCAACCGGATGCCCGGCAACTCATCAGCCAGGCCGTGCAGGCACAGGGAGGCCAGAAGTATAACCAACGCATCCTCTCTTTTTCGCTGGATAACAAGCAATACCGGGCCCTAAACGACAGCGGCGCTTTTGTGTATAGCCGCACCTATACCGACACAACCGGCCAGCGCGTGTACGAGGTGCTGCGCAACAGCGGCTTTACCCGCAAACGAAACGAGGAAGAAGTACTTTTGCCGCAGCAGGAAACACAGGCTGCCGGCAGCGCTGTTTTAGCCACCATTCAAATGGCTATGCTGCCCTACCTGCCCCAGAACCCGGAAACAGAAAAAGCATACTTGGGCGAGGCCACCCTGCACGGGGAGCCCTACTACAAGGTGCTGGTAACAACGCAGGCCGCTGGCCTGCATCCGGCCCAGGAGTACCTGTTCTGGCTGCATCAGCAGCGCCATACCCTGGATTATGTAGCCAGCCGCGCTGTTGCAGAAGGGGAGGCCGGCCAGCCATACTTTGGGGTAGCGGTAAACGCCCGCCAAATGGAGGGCATCCGCTTTCAGGATTATCAGGTGTATGTTGCCAAAGAACCGCTTCCGCTGGAGAATTATGCCCGCGCCTACGAAGCCGGCAAGCTGGTGAAAGTAACTGAAACAAACCTGGAAAACATAAGCGTAAAGCCGCTCAACTAAAATTTTCGGGCTCGGGCTTCTACTTGTGAGTAGGAGTTTTGGAAGGGGCTGTCGCGTAAAGCAGGATTGCTGTTGCATTTTCGGCAAGCCACAGGGCAGGCAAGCCAATCATACTATCATTATACTTCTTATGCCACTTCAAAGGAGCGGGGCAAGCCGGCAGGCACGGGTTTGTTACGGCTGTGTATGTGCTCGAGCATCGTATCCAGCTCCGGTTTATACTCCAGGTGGTAGTCTTCGTGCAGGTTTTTACGGACAAGCTGCGTGGTGCGCAGCAGCAGGCGCGTGGTAGCGGTAAAAAAGCTTTTGTAATAGCTGTCGAACTGGCCGGTAAAGTTGTCGAAGATCAGGTGCAGGGTATAGAGGTGGAGGTCTGCTTCGGCTTTGGGATCTTTGGTGATGCGTTTAAACCGGGCAATTTCCTTTACGGCTTTGCGCAGGGCTTTGGCCAGCGCCTTGGCCAGGCTGCGGCCACTGGCCGTGAGCAGCAGCTCGTGAATGGTGTCTTTACTTTGCTCAAACAGCTCCTCCAGCGTAAGTTCTTCCAGCTCATAGCGCAGCAGATCGTAAAGCTCCGCATCGCGCCGTACCGCCTTCAGAATAATGGCTTCTTTTTCTTTGTCGCTCAGCTGCTTTACGGCTTTGCGGAAGGAGGGTGAGACAGTTGGCATATAAGGTATACGGGCGGTTTTATCCGGGTGTAAAAGACTATAAATGTATATGGCGACCACTTGTGTAGCCGCCATATACGAAAGTAAAAATTTTAAAGGTTATCGTCAAAATAATTGGTCACCTTCTGCATCAGGTGCACGCGGTCTTTGCCCCGCACATTATGCGGATGGCCTGGGTATACAAAGTAGTCGAGCTGGATGCCCTCGTCTACGGCCTTTTTGAGGTACGATAAACTATGCTGCCATACTACCACATCGTCTACCGTGCCGTGTATCAGCAGCAGCTTGCCTTTCAGGTCTTTCACATAGTTGAGCAGGTTGGCTTTATCGTAGCCTTCGGGGTTTTGCTGGGGCGTGTCCATATAGCGCTCGGTATACATGATCTCATAGAGTCTCCAGTCTATCACCGGCCCGCCGGCCACGCCTACTTTAAACACGCCGGGCGTGCGCGTCATCAGCGAAGTGGTCATAAAGCCGCCAAAGCTCCAGCCGTGTATACCCAACCGGTCCGCATCTACATAAGGCAGCGATTTGAGATATTCCACTCCTTTTAACTGGTCGGCCATCTCCACGGTGCCCAGCTGGCGGAAAGTGGCTTGCTCAAAAGCCAGGCCGCGGTCGCCGGAACCCCGCGAGTCAATGGTAAAGACAATGTACCCTTTCTGGGCCATCAGCTGCATCCACAGGTTAGAACCCGCCAGCCAGCTATTGGTAACCAGCTGCACATGCGGGCCGCCGTAGAGGTATACCACCACCGGGTATTTCTTGCTCTTGTCCATGTTAGGCGGTGTGATCATGCGGCTGTAGAGCACCGTGCCGTCGTCGGCTTTGAGTGGGAAAACCGTGGTGGTGCCCAGGGTATAAGCTGTGAGCGGATTTTTTGCCTTCAGCAGGGTTTGCTGTACTTTTCCGTCGTTGCCGAGCACCACAATGTTGCGGGGCACTTCGGTGCTGCTATACTCGTCCAACAGGTATTTGCCATCGGGGCTGAGTGTGGCCATATGCATGCCGCTGGCATTAGAGAGCTTCTCTGATTTGCCGTTGTGCAGGCTTACCTTGTAGAGATGGCGCTCCAGCGGGCTTTGTTTGGTAGAAGTATAGTATAGCTCGCGCCCTTTTTTGTCAAAGCCCAGCAGGTTGGTTACCATCCAGTTGCCACTGGTGAGCTGGCGCAGCAGTTTGCCGGCGGTGTTGTAGAGGTATAAATGATCGTAGCCGCTGCGCTCGCTCACCCACACAAACTGATCGTTTTTGCCGGGCACAAAGTATAAGCCGTGCTCGGGCTCCACATACTTGTCGTTTTTCTCCTCGAAAAGCGTTTTCACGAAAGCACCGGTGGCAGCGTCATACTGGTTTAGCTTCAGGTAGTTCTGATTGCGGTTCAGCACGGCAATGTAGACGTACTTTTCGTCGGGGCTCCAGGTTATGTTGGTCAGGTACTGCTCGGCCGGCTCGCCGGTTTTCAGGTACAGCGTGTTTTTGGTGGCCAAATTATAGATGCCGACGGTTGCCTGGTGGCTTTTATCGCCTGCCATAGGATACTTTATGTTCCGTACCTGGGCTGGGCGCGGGTTGATGTCCACAAGAGGGTAATCGGTTACCATGGTCTGGTCCATGCGGTAGAAGGCAAGTTGGCGGCCGCTAGGAGCCCAGAAGGTGCCCTTGGTGATGCCGAACTCCGAGCGGTGCGCCGCCTGACCATACACAATACCCGCGTTGGCCTCATGGCTAACCGCTACATCGGGTGCGCCCGGAGCAGACACGTACAGGTTGTTGCCTTTGGTATAAGCCACGCGCTGCTTGGTAGGGTCCAGGTCAGTGGTCTCTGCCGAGTCGGAAAAGGAGGTTACTACCTGCGCCTGGCCGGTGGTGAAGTTGTAGCGGTATACTTTGTTTTGCGTAACGGCCACAAAACTGTTAGCGTCTGCCCACTGTATGGCCGGGAAGCTTTTCAGCTGCTGGCCGCCGGCTGCCTGCAGGGCGCTGCTCAGCTTTGCCAGCGTCAGTACCTGGCTGGTTTTGGAGGAGGCTGCCGTGCCGCGCACCAGCACCTGCGCCTCGTTTTTGCCTTGCAGATACGTAAAGTCGCTGGAGCCCGCCACCCACGTGAGCTGGGGCAGGTTTTCGGGTTGCAGGGCCGGGTTGATGATGGCATCCTGCATGCTGAGCATTTTGGTTTGCGCCTGCAGCTGCCCGGAGGCGGCCATCAGCACAAACAGCCAAAGCAGCCGTTTAAAAGTAGAAGGTATAAGCATGATCACAAAGGTTTAGCGGTTGATGTTCGCGTAAGTAAATGATCCTGCAAGAAAGCAGGATTATCGGTAGGGAGCAAAAAAGAAGCCCTTTTGCAGCCCTACGCCAAGCAGTAGAATTGTGGCGCTGCCGGAATTATACGCCCGCCTGCGGTGTTTAAAACTATGCCGCATTCAGAAGGCGACCGAAGTGATTCCGGGCAGGCTTATACTTGGCCGGGGGCTTCTTAAAGTGCTTATTTTTTAGTAATTTTGGACTATGAATTGGGAGACAGAAATTTTACATAAAGAGGATGTGGTGGTGCTGGAGGAAAGCACCGACCTGCGCAACCTAGTAGTATACAACGATGATGTGAACACCTTCGATCACGTGATCGAGACACTGATCAAAGTATGCGGCCATACTGCCGAGCAGGCCGAGCAGTGCACGCTACTCATCCACTACAAAGGTAAATGTACGGTTAAAGTGGGCTCTTACGAGGAGTTGGAGGGCAAATGCACCGCCCTGCACGACAAATCGCTTTCGGCCAACATCGAATAAAGCGGGAGGTTCATGAATTTTCCGTCCAAACTGATTGAGAATGCCGTGGAAGAGCTGGCAAAGCTGCCCGGCATCGGCAGGAAAACAGCTCTGCGCCTGGCGCTGCATCTGCTCAAAGAAGAGTCGGAGGAGTCGTTTTCGCTGGCCGAGGCACTTGTGAAGATGCGCACCGAAGTAAAGCACTGCAAAGAGTGCCACAACATTTCGGATACCGAGATCTGTAACATCTGCGCCAACCCGCTCCGCGACCGCAGCCTGCTGTGCGTGGTGAGCGACATCCGCGATGTGATTGCCATTGAGAATACGTCGCAGTACAAAGGGCTTTACCACGTGCTGGGCGGCGTTATTTCACCGCTCGAAGGTGTGGGGCCATCCGATCTGCACATCGACTCGCTGCTTGAGCGACTGCCTGCTTCCGAAGTCAAGGAAGTGCTGCTGGCCATTAGCCCGACCATGGAAGGGGATACCACCGCCTTTTACCTGACGCGGAAGCTACGCGACAGTGCGGTCCGCATTACCACCATTGCCCGCGGCGTGCCGGTAGGTGGGGAACTGGAGTATACCGACGAAATAACATTGGGTAGAAGTATAGTAGAGCGCACCGCTTACGGCAGGGTTTAAAATATTTTTGCTGCAAGTCACGTTTTAAGAGCCTGGGTAAACGCCCGGGCTTTTTTATTTTTTTTCAGCGTTGCAGCCGGTATTTTGTGCGTTAAGAATAGATTTATCGCTATGTACTAATGTGATACGAGAAGCTTGTATCCAAAAGCGCCGTCCGGCAGTATCCTGAAAAAAGATGAAGGCATAACTTTTTTAGATAAATCATGTATTAAAGCATTGATTTCTATCCATACATCTGAATGCACCCTGCTTCCCGCGTCTTTCTATGTCCCCTTTAAATATAAACGGATTTCTATACAAGCTTCTATTTACCTGGCTGCTCCTGGCCATTTCATACCAGTGTGCCTGGGCACAATGTACCATGCCCACGGCGCCGGTCATCCAGACGGAAGGCACGACTAACACCATCTGTACCGGCGGTAGCCTGATCCTGAAAGTAGTGGATCCGGCTCCCCGCCCGGGTTTAAAGTATACCTGGAGCAACGGCACCACTGGCGTGGATCGCATCAACGTGACCAAGGCCGGAAAATATTCTGTGATCGTGACAGACGAGAATGGCTGTACGGGTACCTCCAATATAATAGAGGTAACACAAAGTAAAACGCTGAAGCGCCCGACAATTGAGGCCTCAGGGCCTACTTCGGTGTGCGAGGTGGGCAGCGTAACCTTGTCGGTGCCGGCAATTACCGGCGCCTCTTACGAATGGAAAAAGGATGGCGTAACCTTTGCCAAAGGCGTGAATAGCATTGTGGTAACAGAGCCAGGCGAATACACAATCTTGGAAACCAACCCCTGCGGACCGGTATACAGCCGGAATAAAGTTGACTTTATCATTGACCATCCCGTACCATCTTTTTCTGTCATCGCAGACGGCCCGCTGCAGTTCTGCCCCGGCGACAGTGTGATGCTTTATGCGCCCGATGTTCCGAACGCCACGTATGTCTGGAAAAAAGATGGCGTAGCATTCGGGGATAGCTTGCAGGAGCAGGCCATAAAAGAGGCCGGTACTTATACGGTAGAACTGGTAAACACCTGTGGCGTATTTGTCAGCAACAACAAATTGACGGCTGCCATCCTGCCGGCGCCTGTTCCGCCAAAAACAACCGGCGGCGGCGGTTGCAAAGATTCCCCGATAACACTTAAGGCCAGCGGCGGCACAAACGGCATGTACCGTTGGTATACCAGTGAGTTTGGCGGAACCCCCATTAAGGGCGCTGTGAACGATACTTTTGTGACTCCTCCGCTGCGCGAGAGCTATACGTACTATGTGGCCATTAGCAACGGCAGCTGCGATAGCTTCCGGACACCCGTAGAGGCTAAAGTGGAAGAGATCCCGCCTCAGCCAGCTATTACGTATACCGGCGCCCTTTCGGTTTGTAACGGGGAGGTTGTCCGGCTAGCCGGCCAGAAGATTGCGGGCGCCATTTACCAATGGAAAAAGGATGGCAAGATCATCCCCAATGCACAAGACAGCGTGTACTACGCCGCAGAGAGCGGCACTTACTCTCTGGAGTTCAGCAACCTTTGCGGAGCCAGAGCATCCTCTAAACCGGTAACAGTAGAGATACGGAAAGTGGTAACGCCGCCAACGGTGCAAAACGATGGTTCCTGTGAGCCTGCCAGCCTTACCCTGCTTGCTTTCGGCGGTGATGTGAACGGCTATCGATGGTATGAAAACCCGGTAAGTGCCGATCCGATCCCCAACGCTACAGGGGCCACGTTCGTAACCCCCAGACTCGAAAAGTCCCATACTTACTATGTGTCGGTGGTAAAGGACGGGTGCGAGAGTGAGCGCGTACCAGTAGAGGCGATCATCACCACGCCTCCGAAAGCAAATGCCGGCAAAACCGTGGTGATCGAGCAGGGGAAGGGCGCCGAGTTGCAGGGAAGCGGCGGTGTGCAGTATCATTGGGAGCCGGCCACCGGCCTGAGCAACCCCAACATTGCCAACCCGATTGCCAGCCCGCAGGAGACGATCACCTACCACCTGACGGTTACAAACGAAGCAGGCTGCCAGGATACCGCCTCTGTGGTAGTGCTGGTAGAAAAAGCCCTGAAGATTCCCAACGCGTTCTCGCCAAACGGCGATGGCGTGAATGATACCTGGCATGTGGGCGGCATAACCGAGTTCCCGGGCGTGAAGCTGGAAGTGTTTACCCGCTGGGGAAATAAGATATTTGAAAGTGATTCGTATCAGAACGAGTGGGACGGTACCTACCGGGGTAGCCGCTTACCCGAAAATACCTACATGTACATTTTTACACTACCGAGCAAACGGCAGATTACCGGCTACGTGAACCTTGTCCAATAGTATGAAAAGACCGCAACTGAAAACAATCCTACCCTTTCTGTTATGGATGGTTGTGTCGCTGGCAGCGATGGGGCAGCAAAAGCCGCAGTATAACCAGTACGTGATCAACAACTACTTGCTTAACCCCGCTATTGCGGGCATAGAGGAGTATGTGGATGTGAGAATAGGCGCCCGGCAGCAGTTCACCGGCGTAGACGGCGCGCCCTCTACCCAATATGTGAGTGCCCATATGCCGCTTGGTTATACCTCGTATGGCCACAACGACCGCAATGTGCAACAGGCCCCTTCGTTCAGCAGCCTGCGGAACAACCCGATGATCAAACCCAAGCCGCACCATGGCATCGGCCTGATGGTGGTGCATGATGAGATCGGGGCATTTTCCAGAACCGAAGCCAGCTTTGCCTATGCTTACCACCTGTTGCTGAGCAAAGAAATTAAGCTGGCAGCCGGAGCCTCGGCAGGCATTATACAGGAAAGCGTGAGTGCCAGCAAACTGGAGTTCTTCGACCCCGCGGACCCGACGGACGTGGACTGGAATGCTGTGAAGCCTAATCTGAACATGGGCCTCTGGCTGTACAGCAGCAACTTTTATGTGGGCGTATCGGGTGCTCAGTTGTTTGCCAACGATGTGCATTTCGATGATACAATAGATGACCGTAACCACCAGTCGCGCCATTATTTTGTAACGGGCGCCTATAAGTTCGAGCTGACCGACAGGCTCAGCCTGATTCCTTCGGTGATGGCCATGTGGGTGCAACCCCTGCCAGGCTCCATTGATTTTAATTTGCGGGGCGTATACGACAACCGCTTCTGGGTAGGCGGCTCTTACCGCGAGAACGGGAGCTTTGCCGCACTGGCCGGCGTAAACCTGAGCTCTACCTTTGATGTGGGTTACTCTTACGACACGGGTATGAGCGGACAGAACGGGGTGAACAGCGGCAGCCACGAAGTAGTGGTGGGTATCCGGCTGCTGAACAAGCGAAAAGTATTCTGCCCTTCCAACCTGTGGTAATCCGGAGTTCCCGGCCGCGCTTTATTTTGTCTTCACCTTAAACAACCGATAGGTGAGCCTCTGAGCAAGTATAAGCTGCTCAGAGGCTCACCTATCTCGATATTCCCGCCGGCACAACTGGCATGTCTGTTGCATAATCAGTAAATTGCCCGCTAAACGATCAACCAAATGTACGAACAAGAAGAGGTACGCCCTGTATTATCGGACCGAATTACTGCGCTGGCAGAATCACAGACGATTGCAATGGCCAAAAAAGGCCGCGAACTGGCGGCACAAGGGTATGATGTAATTAACCTGAGTTTCGGGGAGCCTGACTTCCAGACACCAGACTATATAAAAGAGGCCGCCAAGCAGGCCATCGACGAAGGGTTCACCTTTTACACGCCTGTGGCCGGTATTCCGGAGTTGCGGCAGGCTATTGCTGATAAGTTTCTGCGCGATAACAACTTAACGTATAAGCCCGAGAATATTGTGGTTTCGACCGGCGCCAAGCAAAGTATAGCCAACGCGGTGCTGTGCCTGGTAAACCCCGGCGACGAAGTGATCATCCTTTCACCTTACTGGGTTTCTTACGAAGAGATCGTGAAGCTGGCAGAGGGCGTGCCTGTGCCGGTGCAGGGACGACTGGAAAATGACTATAAAGTAACGGCAGAGCAGCTGGAAAACGCCATCACGTCCAACACCAAGCTGGTCATGTATTCTTCGCCCTGCAACCCTACCGGTGCCGTGTTCAGTGCCGAAGAGCTGCTGGCTATGGCCACGGTGCTGCAGAAGCATCCGCAGGTACATGTTATTGCCGACGAGATCTACGAATACATCAATTTTGAAGGGCACCACGCCAGCATGGCCAGCATCGACTTTATCCGCGACCGGGTAATCACGGTGAATGGCTTTTCAAAAGGTTATGCCATGACGGGCTGGCGGGTAGGTTACCTGGCCGCCACAAAGGAAATAGCTTCGGCCTGTGATAAAATGCAAAGCCAGATCACGTCCGGCACTAACTCCATTGCCCAGAAAGCAGCCACTGCAGCCCTGCTGGGCGGAAGCGCCTCCTCGCTGGAAATGACGGAAGCATACCGCCGCCGCCGTGACCTGGTGCTGGACCTGATGGCCGATATCCCGGGCTTTAAGACCTATGTGCCCAGCGGCGCGTTTTATATCTTCCCGGACGTGAGCTATTACTTTGGCAAACAATACGAAGATATAACCATTGCTTCTGCCCTGGATTTAAGTATGTACCTGCTGAGCGATGCCCACGTGGCGCTGGTAAGTGGCGAAGCATTCGGTGCGCCGCAGTGCATCCGCTTCTCTTACGCTACCTCCGACGATAAATTGGTGGAGGCCTTGCGGCGCATTAAAAACAGCCTGGCAAAGCTTCAATAATGAATCAGATTACAAGTTTAGAAGATATCTTTTCGGCATTTAACAGGCTACGTGTGCTAGTAGTGGGCGACGTGATGATCGACTCCTACCTATGGGGCAAATCTACGCGTATCTCGCCGGAAGCGCCGGTGCCGATCGTGAACCTGGTGAAGCGCGAGCAACGCCTGGGCGGCGCGGCCAACGTAGCTCTGAACGTGCAGGCTATGGGCGCCATGCCCCTGCTTTGCTCGGTTATTGGCAACGACCAGGACGGGGCAGATTACCTGCGCCTGATGGCCGAGAAAGGCCTGCCTACCGAGGGCATTGTGCAGAGCCCCGAGCGGGTGACCACGATCAAGCACCGGGTCATTGCCGGGGCCCAGCAATTGCTGCGCATCGATTCGGAGATAGAGCACAACCTGTCGGAAAAGGAAGAGCAGCAGCTGGAGGCACGCTTTCTGCAGCTGCTTGAAAAGGCGGACGTGGTGATCTTCGAGGATTATGACAAAGGCGTTTTTTCTGCCCAAAACATCCAGCGGTTTATTTCGCTGGCCAAGGCGCGCGCCATTGCCACCGTGGTAGATCCTAAAAAGAAGAACTTCCTGAGTTATGTGGGTTGCACGCTCTTTAAGCCAAACCTGAAAGAACTGAAGGAAGGCTTAAAGCTGGACTTTGCAGACGAGGACCAGGCTGATTTTGAACAGGCTGTGGTGCAGCTGCAGGACCGCCTGCAAACCAGCCAGGTGCTGGTCACGCTGTCGGAGCGGGGCGTTTTTGTAGCCGAGGGCGCCACCAAGACCTATATCGAAGCGCACCGCCGCGCCATCTCGGATGTGTCGGGTGCCGGCGATACGGTGATCAGCATCGCTGCCCTGTGCATGGCCCTTAAAACGTCGCTGCCCTTTATGGCTGGCCTGAGTAACCTGGGCGGTGGTCTGGTTTGCGAGCAGGTAGGCGTAGTACCCATAAACAGGCAGCGCCTGCTGGAGGAAGCCCGCCGTATCAGGCTATTTGAAACCCATGAACACAGAGTCGCTTAACAGACGCTTATACGATACCAAGTTGTTGGCGTATTCCATTATGCGCAAAACAACGTATGTGCTTACCATTCTTTCGGTTGGGTTGCTGTTGTATGCGCATGGCGTGGTAGAAGACCCCAAAGAGCTGCAGCAGCTGTATTATATCATTGATGGCATCCTGGCGGTATTCGTGGTGATATACTTCCTGCGGATCCTGTATACCTTTGAGCGCGTCAAGTTCCTGCGGCGCACCTGGTTTGAGGGCCTGTTGATGGGCATCATCTTCCTTAACCAGTTTTGCACCTATGTGCTGGGCATTCCGCTTATCTACAATGTTTTCGAAAGTATAGGCATTCCCCTTTCAGTGGAACTGTACCGGGCGGCCGTATCGCTTTACATGCTGGTGCTGCTGGTCGTGGAACTAGTGGAGACAAGGATCTACCTGAAAACCATTCAGCTCAAGCCATCGTTTGTTTTCATCCTGAGCTTTATCTTCCTGATTTTTGCAGGAGCGGGGATCCTCATGCTTCCCCGGATGACGAATGTACCGAACGGCATACGCTTTATCGATGCGCTGTTTATGTCCACAAGCGCCTCCTGCGTTACGGGCCTGGCCGTAGTAGACCCCGGCACTTACTTCACCTTTTCGGGGCAGGTGGTGCTGTTGCTGCTGATCCAGATGGGCGGCCTTGGTATACTTACGTTCACCACCTTTTTTATTTCGCTGATGCGGCAGGGAGTAGGGATTAAACAGCACGTGGCCATGCACGAGATACTGGAAAGTGAGTCGCTGATTACGAGCAAGCACATGTTCCGCAACCTGGTTTTACTTACGTTTGCTATCGAAGGGCTGGGGGCTGTTGCCGTCTTCCTGACCTGGGGGCCACAGGCGCAGTTTACCGACCTGGGCAGCAAAATCTTCTTCTCGGTTTTCCATTCGGTTTCCGCGTTCTGTAACGCCGGTTTTTCCCTTTACCCGCAGGGGCTTTACACCGAGCCCATCCGCTATTCGTATGTGCTGCACCTGGTTATAGCCATGCTCATCATCTTCGGCGGCCTGGGCTTCCCGACCATTGTGGATGTGTTTTCCCCGAAAGCCATGCGCGAGCGGCTCGCATCGCCCTGGAAGGAATGGAAGATGCTCTCGCGGATAACCATTTACGTATCGGCTGCGCTGCTGGCCCTGGGAACTGTCGGGTTTTTCTTTCTGGAGTATTATAACACCCTGTCAGACAAAAACCTGGCCGAGGCGCTGGTCACCTCCTTTTTTCAGTCTACCACCACCCGTACGGCCGGTTTCAACACCGTGGATATCTCGGCGCTCACTGTGCCCACCATGCTGCTTTTTATTTTCCTGATGTTCATCGGTGGTTCTCCTGGTTCCACGGCGGGCGGCATCAAGACCACTACTTTTGCTGTCATCCTGCTGGCCGTGTCCACCACCATCCGCAACAAGCGGCACCTGGAAATAGGCCGGCGCACTGTTCCGCACTCGGTTGCTTATAAAGCGTTTTCGGTCTTTACATTTGCCGTGCTCCTGAACATGGTTTTCCTGTTTATACTTACCATTTCAGATGCGCAGTATGATGTTATAAAGCTGGCGATGGAGCAGGTATCCGCTTTTGCAACCGTGGGCCTGAGCACAGGTATAACAGCCGGCTTATCGGATGTGGGTAAAACGGTCATTATCCTGTCGATGTTTATTGGCCGGGTGGGGACCATTACGCTGGCCGTGGCCTTAAGTACCCGAACGAAATCGACCAGTTATAAATACCCGGAAACACACCTGGTGGTAGGCTAAAGGCCTTGAAGTTAGAAAGTCAGAGAGCTTGAAGTTAGAAAGTCAGAGAGCTTGAAGTTAGAAAATCAGAGAGTTAGAAAATTAGAAAGTTAACTGAAAATAGGGGCAAACGGGTTAGTATACCTATGCAATTATAAAACAAAAAGGCCTGCTCGTAAAAGCAGGCCTTTTTTATATACTATTCGCTTTCAGGGTATGATCAGTGATTACGCAGGCTGCCATATTCCTTTACCGTTTGCACAAAGCATTTCACTTTTTCCGGGTCGGTATCCGGGTACACGCCGTGCCCAAGGTTGGCAATGTGGCGATGCGGCCCGAACTCCTTCAGCATCCGGATCGTGTCGTGCTGGATGGTGTCGAAAGAGCTGTAAAGCAGGCAAGGGTCCATGTTGCCCTGCAGGGTTTTGTTCGGGCCTACCAGCTGCCGAACCTTTGCGGGTTCCATATTCCAGTCCAGGCCAATGGTCTCGCAGTTAAGCTGTGCAAAATCCTCGAGGGCAAAAAAGGCGCCTTTGGCAAATATCGTGACCGGCACATTGCGGATAGCATTGCAGATCTCGGCAATGTAAGGCAGGGCAAAGGTACGGTAGTGCGCCGGCGAAAGAATGCCCGCCCAGGAATCGAACACCTGGATCAGGTTGGCACCGGCCTCTACCTGTGCTTTCAGGTAGGCAATAGTCGTGTCGGTGATCATGCGCAGCAACTGATGCGCCAGCGCAGGGTTAGTATACAACATGCCGCGCGCATGCGAAAATGTTTTAGAGCCGCTGCCTTCCACCATATACGCCAGGATCGTCCAGGGAGCCCCGGCAAACCCGATCAGCGGCACACGGCCGTTCAGGGCACGCTTGGTAACCCGGATAGCTTCCAGCACATAATGCAAGTGCTCGTGCGGGTCGGCAATACGCAGGTGTTTAAGGTCTTCTTCGGTGCGGATGGTTTTAGGAAAGTATGGCCCCCGCTTTTCCACCATCTCGTATGTGCAGCCCATTGCTTCCGGCACTACCAGAATATCAGAGAAGATAATGGCAGCGTCCACATCCAGGATATCCACTGGTTGGATAGTGACCTCGGCAGCCAGCTCGGGCGTTTCTACCAGCTCTTTAAAACCACTCAGGCTGTTGCGCACAGCCCTGTATTCCGGTAAAATGCGGCCCGCCTGGCGCATGAGCCAGACCGGGGTACGCTCCACCACCTCGCCTTTGGCGGCTCTTATAAGCAGATCGTTTTTCAGTTGCATGGCGCAAAGATAAGGAAATTAGATTTGAAAATTTTAAGATGAGTAAATTTGGAAATGCCCCATAGTCGCTAACCGAAACCCTGGCAGCAAACTGCTTTAGGTGGTTAAGATTGAAGGAAGCTCAGATAGATGCTTTAGCAATGTTTCAAGTTGCAGGCTATTAAATCATCTTCCCATCTTCAAACTACCTACCGTCCGGTAAAGAACAAGGCATAAATAGCCGATACGATGAAGTTAACGCCAATAGAGAGTACGATAAAGCCCATGATGCGGGAAAGGGCTGCCAGCCCGGACTTGCCCATGTAACGGGTAAGCTGGTGCGAGAAGCGCAGGATGATGTAGGAAACAATTGCCAGCAGCACGATCGCCACCAGGATCAGCGTCATGTCCAGGTAAGAGAGCGACGTGGTATACATGGCGATACTTACCGCAATGGCGCCGGGACCGGAAAGCATGGGCATGGCCAGCGGGGTGAACGAAATATCTTCTTTCTGCTGCCCTTCTTCCACCACATCCGACGAGATCTTCTTCTTGCTGGCACCGGGGGTAAGTAAATCAAACCCCGCGCGCATGATCATCAGGCCGCCGGCTATGCGCAGGTCGTGGATGCGGATGCCGAAAAAGTTTAGCACATACTGGCCCGCCAGGAAAAACACCGCCAGAATGCCCACCATGTATAAACATGCCTTGAGGGCCTGCTGGTTGCGTTGCAGGGGAGTGTCGTCCTGGGTAAGCGTAAGAAATACCGGCATGGCGCCGAAAGGATTTACAACAGAGAACAGGGCCGAGAACGTGGCAAGTATGATTTCCATGGGCAAGCGAACAGTAGGCAAAGGGTTGATCTTAAAATTAGGTGAATTGTGATGCAATGCAAAAGCTTTTTCTGCAGAATAGCCTGAAAGGTTACATTTCCGTGACGGAAGGTGTTAGGGGGAACTTCTTGTTAGCACATACTATTTTGTGCTTTCGGGTGTTTAGTTGCGGGGCGCTAAGGAGAATATCTTCAGGCAAGGGGCATAAAAATAGCGTGCCTGTCGTATTTTGTCTTTTGTCTCTGCTCTTTATGCGTATTTTTGAGAAACAATCACCCAAAAGCATTACCATACATGAAAGGAGAAGTAAAGCTGGGCATACTGGGCGGCGGGCAGCTGGGCCGCATGCTGCTGCAGGCCGGACTGGATTTTAACCTCTATACCCTGGTGTTGGACCCCGACGAGAATGCCCCCTGCAAAGACCTTTGCAACGAGTTCTTCGTGGGCAGTTTCCGCGATTACGACACCGTCTATGAATTCGGCAAAAACTGCGACGTGCTCACCATCGAGATCGAGCACGTGAACTGTGATGCCCTGCAACAGCTGGAGCTGGAAGGCGTAAAGGTTTACCCTGATGCCCGCACGGTGCGCACCATACAGGACAAAGGCCTGCAAAAAGAGTTTTTCCACAAACACAACATACCAACCGCTGATTTTATACTTGTAGCGGATAAGACCGAGCTAACAGAACAGCAAGCCTTTCTGCCCGCTTTTCAGAAGTTGCGCCGCGAAGGGTATGATGGCCGGGGCGTAACCCGCTTAACAAATAACGCAGACTTTGGAAAAGCCTTCGAAGAACCGTCAGTGCTGGAGAAACTCGTGGATTTTGAAAAAGAGCTTTCCGTGATCGTGGCCCGCAACCCCAGCGGCGAAGTAACCGCTTTTCCGGTGGTGGAACTCAGCTTCCATCCCGAGCACAACCTGGTAGACTCGCTTTTTGCACCGGCCAATATCCCGTACAAACTCCAGCGTCATGCCATCGAAATTGCCACTCGTGTGATCGAAGCCTTTGGGATGGTAGGAATACTTGCCGTGGAAATGTTTCTGACAAAGGACGGCGCCATCCTGGTAAATGAAGTGGCCCCGCGGCCACACAACAGCGGTCACCACACGATCAAAGCAAACTATACCTCGCAATACGAGCAGCACCTGCGCGCGATAACCGGCCTGCCGCTGGGCTCCACCGAGATCCAGTGTGCCGCCGTGATGCTGAACCTGCTGGGAGAGCCGGGTTATGATGGCGAGGCAACGTATGAGGGCCTGCAGGAGGCGCTGGCCGTACCGGGCGTATACATCCACCTGTATGGTAAAAAGTTTACCCGGCCGGCCCGCAAAATGGGACATATCACCGTGCTGGGACAGACCCTGGAAGAGGCGCAGCAACGTGCTGCGTCGGTAAAAAATGTGATCAAAGTAAAAGCATAAAAACGAATGGCCGAAGAAACCACAACTGCACCCCAGCCCCAGGTGGGCATTATCATGGGCAGCCAGTCTGATTTGCCTGTGATGGAGGCTGCTGCCGAAATTCTGGACACCCTGGGCGTACCCTATGAGCTGACCATTGTGTCGGCGCACCGCACCCCCCACCGCATGATCGAGTATGCGGAAACTGCCCGTAAAAAAGGCCTGAAAGTGATCATTGCCGGCGCCGGCGGAGCCGCGCATTTGCCGGGTATGGTGGCCTCGCTCACTACCTTGCCCGTTATCGGTGTGCCGGTAAAATCAAGCAACTCCATCGATGGGTGGGATTCGGTCTTGTCGATTTTGCAGATGCCGGGCGGTATTCCCGTCGCCACGGTTGCGCTGAACGGTGCCCAGAATGCCGGCATCTTGGCTGCCCAGATCCTGGGTACAAGCAATGCCGTGGTAGCAGACAGGCTGGAGAAGTATAAAACAGGTCTGAAAGAAAAGGTAATGCGCGCAGTAGACGAGCTCCGTCGCGGCGACAGGGATCTGGACTAATAAGCTGTGCCCGGGTGCCATCGGGTTATAGCCGGTTTTAAAGTAAATAGCTGAATGCAAGCCTGTAATCTGGGCGTGGGTAAACTTCCTGTAAAATTTGTATAACCTTGCTGCGTTGGTGAGAGTAAATGGGTACGATTAATGGAAAGCTATTCTTTTCTATTAATATATTTTAATTGATGTATATATACTTGAAAATAAATATTCATCTTTAAACTGGTTCACCTTAATGTCATCAAAAACAAGGCTTTTATGCAGAGGTTATTTTTAAGGATATTGTATGTTTTTACAGCTATCAAATACCCTTCTATGCATGGTAAGCTGCAGCGTTATATCCGGGATAATTATTATAGCAGGTTATATCAGATCAGGTATTGCATTCAGGACTATTATATAAAGAAGAAGTATAAGGTGATTGAGTTCCGGCAGGAATTCCAGCAGGAACTTACATTTGTGCTGCCTTTTGCTTACTGGCACCATCTGAACGGGACCTTGAAAAAGACTATTTCCTGTGCAGATACCAAAGACTTTTATTTCTTTAGTGAAGACCACGAAGAACGGTATACCTACAGGGTGTGGAAGTCCGAGGATAATCCGTATGCGGTGCCCAACATGGCGCACTCCTATACGTTTAGCTTTAAAAAGTGGGCGCGGGTGCCGCTAAAGGAGCATTTTACAAACGATATTTTCCTATTTGAAAAGCCCATCCTGGTGATCGCCAACAAGTATAACGTGGAGTGGGATGGCGCACCCATCAATTTTTTTGACTACCCCACGCTTTATAAGATCATCTCCACTTATAAAGACAGGTACCAAATCATTTACAACAGGCCCGAGCCGGACCATATTGTGCTGGATAACAGCGAGATACTGGACATGAAAGAACACGCTGCTATCCGGCAGGACCACCCGGAGGTGCTGCTGATGAGCGACCTGTTTAAAGCGTATAAGGAGAAGGTAAACAGCTTTAACCACCTGCAGCTGCTGGTGTATGCCAACTGCAGCCATTTTGTGTCGGTGCACGGCGGCACGGCGGCCCTGGCAAGTTATTTTGGTGGCACAAACATTGTCTTTTCAAAGCGCGGCATCGAGCATTATTTCAAAGAGTTTTCCTCTATTTTCCCGGCCCTGTCGGGCGCCAACGTGCTGCATGCCAAAACAGAAGCCGACGTATTCCGCTACCTGGAAGCGCATTATTAAGCCTTTCTTTTCAGACTTGCTTTTTGAAGGTGATGGCCAGGTATAGCAGCCCGATTTTGGCGTAAAGCCGGGGGCTGCGGTGCATTTTGAGCACCTGCTTCACGTTAGCCTGCACATGGCTGAAATTACGGGAGGCATTCCAGAGGCGCTTGGCTATTTTAAGGCCATAGTTGGCATAGTAGGTGCGGGATTTCTGAAGCACCGCTTTCCGGTGAGCTGCCGGCAAATGCGCTTCCACCATTTTCATGGCTCGTGTCAGATCCTGCAGGTATTGCCCGGTTACAAACATCTTCCCCGAAATAGAGGTCGTATGCCTGCGGTAATCGGCCAGCACCTCGGGCGTGTAAGCCACAGGGTAATGCCGCGCAATGCGTACCCACATCTCCCAGTCTTCGGCGTACGTCATACCATAAAAGGCCCCCAGCTTTTCGTATACTTCGCGGCGCACGGTCATGGCTGCATACTGTATACGCTGGTGCTCGCCAATACGCAGGAGCCAGTTAGCTAATATCCCGGCTTCAGGCATTTCAGGTTTGGGCAGGTAAATATCCCGCTCTTTGTCGAAGGTATTGAACCGGCAGAAGGCGGCGCCGGCTTCCGGATACGTTTCCAGCAGCGCGCCGATCTTCTCGTAATAGCCCGGCCTTACTTTGTCATCGCCGTGCAGCAGGTGCACCAGTTTGCCGCGGGCACGGTTCAGGCAGGCTTCAAAGTTCCGCAGGCTCCCCACGTTCCGGGGTTGCCGGAAGTAGGTGATCCGTCCCTGCCCAATGCGGCTTACCAGGGCTGCGACGTCGGCATCGCTGCTGGCGTCGTCTACCACTTCTATCTGCATATCCGGGCGCGCGAGGGCCTGTTGCAGAACGCTTTCCAGCGTTTCGGGCAAGTACTCGGAGCAGTTGTAAACCGGGATCATAACAGACCAGAGCGGGCGTTCTTCGCCGTCGGGTAGCGGCCTGATAACAGGGGGTGCGGAAGGGATGTCGTGCATGTAAACGGTAATTGCAGCAGGTTTTAACGTGAAAACGGTCGGAAAGATATAACAAATTTAACGGCCATCTTGGTTGCAACGGTATAAGCAACATGCCCGGCAGGCGTTTGATTGTTATATTTTCATAAAGCCCGCCGGCCAGGTATACGGCCAGCAATGCACGGCAGGACCGGAGGAACAGATGAATTTATACTTTAATATCGGTATATAGCTGGTTTTAGTTAATTATAGCTGGATTTTTAAAACCTATATGTATAAAATAAGTAAATGTTTATACCTGATGCGAAACTTGATTTAGACAGGACCCATACGTTATATGCCCACTTTATCTCCTACACAACCCTCCACTATACTTGAGTATAAGCCCCAATTGGACGGACTCCGGTTTTTTGCTGTGCTTACCGTGCTTTTCTACCACTTCCTGCCCATGTACCAGCTCATTGGCCAGTTGCTGGATATCGGGGTGCTGCTGGTTTTCTTTTTTGTGCTGAGCAGTTACCTGATCACCAAAATACTGCTTACCGGCAAAGACAAAGGGCTGGCAGCGGGCTATGGAAAAGCGAAGATCGGGCTGGTGTTTTTGATGCGCCGGACCATCCGGATTTTCCCGGCATACTACTTTTACCTTTGCATTCTGTTGCTCATCCCGGCAGCGGATTATGTGCGCGAAAATGCCGGCACCTATTTTCTTTACGTATCAAATTACGAGATCTTTTTCTCGCAGCAGTGGGGCGAATTGACAGCGCATATTTGGACGCTGGCCGTGGAGGAGCAGTTTTATATTATCTGGCCCTGGGTCATCCTGTTAACACCAAAGCGCCACCTGCCCAAGGTGCTGTACGTGATCATTGCCTGTGGCATCCTGTCGCGCATCATCCTTTACAACGTGCTGGATGCACCTGCCACTGAAAACGTGACATTGTTGGTGCTCACCCCTACCTGCCTCGATGGCTTCGGCTTTGGCGCCCTGCTGGCCTACCAGCATTATTATTACGGTAGCTCGATCAGGCGCATCTGGCGGAAGGTGTTTCTCGTGGCGCTGGCGGTCTGGGTAGCCACGGTATTTTTGAAAAATCCTGCCATTTCGATTGTATACGACCGGGTGTTTATTTCGCTGTTTGCCATGTTCATCATTGAGGGAGCTAACATAGGCTATAAGAACTTCTTTGGCCGCGTGCTGGAGCACCCTGTGGTGCTATACCTGGGCAAGATCAGCTATGGCATTTACCTCTACCACATCCTGGCAGTATACCTGTTCTGGCAAGCGTTTGATTTCATAACGCAGGATATACACAGGGTAGCCGGCATCCGTATGTCTCGGATCGTTGAATTTCTGGTACAGCCCTGGGTTTGCTTCCCTATCTATGTGGCGCTTTCTATTGGTTTTGCCATTGCTTCCTGGTATCTGCTCGAGAAGCCGATCAATAACTTAAAGCGCTTCTTTATCTATACTTCCTCCAAGAAAGCAGTTCCGGCCGTGGCGCAGCCAGCACTGGTTAGTAGCAGCTCCGTGCCAGCTGAGATGCAAGAGCGTGTGGTACCTGCAAAGCAGTAGGCTATACTTGCAGCTAGCCGTAGGAGGAAAGCAGCCTTGTGACCCGCGCGTTCCGCCGGTTGCAAGGCTGCCTAAATATCAGCTACTGATTAGATAAAATGCACATAAAGCAGACTGGCGCCCCTTAGCACTTTAAAAGTATAAGGGGCGCCGGTCTGCTTTATGACACAGCTGGTTGATGCTGGAGCGGCGTTAGGAGAGGAGTTTTTTCTTCAGTTTCTTCAGCAGGTATTTGGAATAGCCTAGCTTAATAAATAGGGGAATACCCTTGTGCGGCGGCAGATTCTCGAGAAAGTAACGGGCAATGAAGCGGCGTTTATACATGGCAGCCATTTTCATGGCTGCGACATCCCGGTTCACGTTTTCTTTCGCAAGCATATACCCGGTCAAGCGGTCGAGTTCGCGTATGCAGGCCAGCACGCTGCTTATACTTTGCTCTGCCAGCAATGGCGCAAAATTATGTTGCAGGCACTCCACGTAACTTTCCGGCAAAGTATACTGCTCGCCGGCATAGTAGCGGAAGTTACGCAGCAATTGCTCCTGCTGCGCCTGCGCGTATTCCTCTTTGCGAAGCACCTGGTGCAGGCTTTGGTCCGTTACACGGTAATCGAGCAATACCTCGGGCAGGTTATAGATCTTATACTTGCGTGAGAGCTGCCAGAACAACTCGAAGTCTTCGGAATAAGCCGCCGTATACATGCCCACCTCCTGCACGGCATCCTTGCGGTACATCACCGTGGGGTGATAGATCCAGCAGATAAAGGTGAGGTTGTAGTAATAATATGCGCTTTCGAATACGTCCTGGCGGATAAATTTGCCATCTTCTGAAATTACCCGCACCAGGCTCGAAACCATCGCGCAGTCGGGGTGAGCCAGCAGGTAATCATACTGCTTTTGCAGCCGGTCAGGGTAGCTGATATCATCGGCATCCATGCGGGCAATGTATGGCGCTGCCGCCAGTTCGATGCCTTTGTTCAGCGTCGGGCTAATGCCCAGGTTCTGCTCGTTCTGGTAAAAGCGGATGCGGGGATCGGTGTACGATTGCACAATGGCAACGCTCTCATCCCGGGAACCATCATCCAGTATCAGCAGCTCAAAATCCGTGAAGGTCTGCTGCAGCATGCTGTCAATGGCCTCGCGCAGGAATTTGGCGGCGTCATAAACCGGCATCAGCACCGTAATGCGGGGTGTTGTTGCTTTCTCCATCGGCTCTAAATGCTTTGTTTGAGGATGCGCCTCAGTCGGGCAGGTAGCGTGTTGGTCAGGTAATGCAGCCGGGGATGATGATAAGGATGCAGCGCCTTGCGCAGGAGCTTTTCAAGGCCCGGGTCTGTTGCCTGTTGCTGCTGCAGGTAGGCTGCAAACCACTCCAGGAAAAACCGGCGCACGGCATGATACTGTCCATCGGCGTGCACCCATTGCACAATAGAGCCTTCGCGCTGCCGGTACAGGTTATTACAGGCCGAAGAAATATAGACGCTCTCCTTCAGGTATACTTTGTTCAGAAAGGCCTGGTCTTCGTACAAGGCATACTTTTTAGTAAAAGACTCCTCAAAACCACCCACACGGGCAATGGCGTCCTTTGTGAGCATCAGCCCGGAAGGGCAGGGGGCCGCACCGCTGCTCAAGGGGTAGAGGTGGCTGAACAGCTCTGCAGGCCCGTATACTTTGTCCTGGGGAGCGCCCACCGAAATGGGAACGTCCTTTTTGGTGGCATCGGCCCAGCTATACCAGTAGGTGGATGCTTCTGCTACCATAGCTATACCGGGGTGGCGCTGAAAAATAGCGACCTGCTGCGCCAGTTTGGCGGGCAGCCATACATCATCGGCATCCAGGCAGGCAATAAGCGCTCCTTTGGCCTGGCGTATCCCCTCGTTGCGGCTGGCGCTTAACCCTTTGTTCACATGGCCGGCATGCTCGCAATAAATTATTTGCGCTGGGTAACTGGCAGCATATTTTTGCGCGATTGCCGTGCTTCTGTCCGAAGAGCCATCATCGACTAGCAGCAGTTCCCAGTTTTGATATTCCTGGTGCAGCACACTTTCAATGGCTTCTTCCAAAAACCGCTCCTCATTCAGAAAAGCAAGCACAACGGATACAAGGGGTAAGGTATGGGCAGACATGGGTTCGTGTTATATTATTTCCATTGGTTTAGCATGGCCGAAAAGGCCGTGGCATCCCAGTTTTTTGCCTGCACCCGGCCAAGGCTATAAAGCGGCGTGCGGTGGGTTACAGGTTTTTCTTCGGTAGTAAAGGCAGCCAGGAAGTTCATTTCGGCTGCTACCGCTATGGTGTCTTTGTTATAGTTGCCATAAGGGTAGGCCAGCAGGTTAGGCTGCCGGCCGGTTAGCTTTTGCAGGTACTGGGTGTTGCGCAGCAGCTCTTGTTGCTGGTAGGCAGGCGCATGGAAGGCCAGCGCCGGGTGCGATGCCGTGTGTGCTCCCACCGTCAGCAGCGGGCTCTTGTGCAGCTCCAGCAGCTGCGCTTCCGACATACTTTGGTATTCCGGCCGTGCGGCCGGGGTGGCGCCGGCCCATTGCCGGATATGCGCCATCACCTCCTGCTGGTTTTGGTCAGGCAGTGGTTTAATGGCTTCCCACAAAGTATAGAACAGCTCGCTGCGCCGGGTGGGTGGCGCCTCATCACAGGCCTTCCAGCGGTTGTTCTGCTGTCGGAGTAGCTCGTTCAGCGCTGTTTCCTGCAGCAAGTCGAATACGATCCTGTTGCCGTTAAGCGTCATATCCAACTGCTGGGGCAGGTGTTCCGAGAACAGGAGCAGGTATTCCAGCTCATCCCACCAGAACTCAGCTGTTTTGCCGATGTTAACGGACGTGATAAAGAAGGTAGCCGGTAACCAGTATTTCTCCAGCAGCGGCTTTGCCACCAGAAAGTTGTCCACATACCCGTCATCGAACGTAATGGCCACGCTGTTTTTGGGGACTTTGCCCTGCTTTATCCCTTCGGCCAGCTCCTGCAACGGGATCACATTTTTGGTTCTCCGGAGCACCTGCAGCTGCTGTTCAAAGTTTTCGGGGCTTACGGCAATGTCCCATATATCCGACTCGGAGGCCGACACACGATGGTACATCAACACCAGCGCCCGGTGCTCAAAGTGCTTTTTGAGGAAAGCGCGCAACGCGGTTTTCACAGTTACGATGCTTTTACGGCTTTAACAGTGATGATCACCTGGAAATGCGGGTCATGGTGGTCGAGCTTGACTTTGGGCACCTCGGGCAAACCCATGCCATACAAAAAGGCAGTGGCTGCAAACACGTTGCCGTAGGTTTCTACGGCAATATTGCCCTGCGGAAAAGCATCGGCCATTAAGCGGCGCATGGCTTTATCAGTAAAGGCCCAGTACCAGGTTTCCTTCCATTCACCATGGTCGATCGGGGTGATGCCCGGCACGGTGAGCAGCAGCGTGCCACCTGGTTTCAGGATGCGGTGGCAGGTAGCCAGGGCCGCCCTGAAATCATAGATCAGGTGTAGTGTCTGGGTCAGCACAATCGTGTCGAAGGTATTGGAAGGTAGCTGCGGGGCATCGCTGATGTCGCCAACAAAGGTGGCTTTGGGGTTGGTGGCATCCACGTGCAGAATGTCGCTTTGCGTGATGCGTGGGCCGCCAAAAAGCAGCGTATACTCGTTATCGCCGATCTCCAGGGCACGACCTTTTATACTTTCGCCTTCTGCCCGCAGAAAGTTCTCGATGTAGTAGCGGTCTACCGGGCCACCACGGTCGTAGCCAAACTGCGTGCTGAACGGTGAGGTGCGGGCAAAGTCGCCGAGTGCTACCTGGCCTATGGCCGGTTTGCCTCGTTTTTGTAGTCCCATCTTTTGCAGCAACTTCAAGCCGAAAGCGGGCGTGTTCTTTTTTACGAGTGATTTTAACGTGGGGGAGCTTTGGCTTGCCATATACTTAACGAATAAGGATGGTTTGGTTTTTAAAAGTGTTATCAATGCTTTGCCCGTTGCGGGGATCTTCCCGCGCCGAAGCTTTTGGTAGAGTTCTTTGCTGTAATAATCTTTCCAGACCTGGTGTCCTGCCGCAAAGGCCCGCTCTTCTGCCGGCGATTGCAGGCGGTTTTTCTGCCGGTCGAGCACCTGCAGCACGGTGGCCAGCATCCGCGGGATATTAGCCGACATGTTGGTGGTATGCAGCCGGTAGGCTGCAATTTTATGCGTATGATGCGCCACCGGGTACTTACGGGCAATGTTCAGGTAGAGATCGTAGTCTTCGCAGAACTTAAGCGAAACATCATACTGCAGTGCATCAAACACCCACCGGCGGTACATCACCGTGGCATGCATGCCAATATAGTTGCCCTGCAGCAGCTGCTGGTAATGGTTGCCTGTCACTTCGTAGACTTCTTCCCGCACCAGGCCCTCATCCACAAACACCTTGTCGTGCGCCCCTGATACGAATGCCAGCGCCGGGTGTTGCTGCAGGTAACGCACGTTGGCCTGTATGCCGCCGGGCAAGAGCCAGTCATCTGCATCCAGAAATACCAGCAGCTCGCCGGTGCTGTGCCGAATGCCGGTATTGCGGGCAGCAGAAAGGCCCTGGTTCTTCTGGTAGATATACGTAACCCCGGCATACTTTTCGGTTATCGTCCGGGTATCGTCCGTCGACCCGTCATCGACCACGATCACTTCCACAGCGGGATACTTCTGTTGCCAGATGCTCTCAAATGCCTCGGGCAGGTAAGCGCCATGGTTGTAGCAGGGGATGATAACAGAAACCAGCGGAAGATCGGTAAGAGACGCTTCAGCCATAAATTAGCGCATAGGGTTAGTATGATGCTTCCGGTTGATAAAATAGAAAGCCAGCCCGGATAGCACCCCTTTGATCTCGACCCACAACGTGCTGTAGCGGGAAGGATAATGCGGGAAGCCGCGCAGTACCAGCTGCCCGTAATATTTGGGCAGTACCCGGAAGATATGCCGTTTATAGCCCGCCTGCTCGTGCTGTTTCTGTTGCATGAGCGCCGCGGTCGTGAAGCCACGCATGTAGTAAAAGATCTGCTTCTTGAGGCCTTCAAACTCTTTGCGGTGCTCATGGAACACAACAGCCCGTGGGTTATACTTAATCGTATGGCCATGGGCCAGGATGCGGTACCACATTTCCGAATCGCCGTTACAGCCTGCTGCGCCCACGTCCAGCAGTTCGTTAAAGCAGCCCACCTCTTCAAACACGGCCTTGCGGAACGCCATGTTGGCCCCGGCCCCAATTTCCCACACCGGCGGGCCCTTGGTTAGGGTCGCGTTAAAGTAATTGCTGTCGTAGGTTTTGTCTACATAGCCGCGGTTAAAGCTCCAGTGTTTCTCAAACGTATACTGTGCTTCGGTTTGCAGCTCCGAGGCGATCACAAGGCCGGTCATAGCGGCTACAGCCGGGTCCTGGAACGTTTCCCATACCCTGTAGAGCCAGAGCGGGTGCACGGTCACATCGTCATCCACATAAGCGACCACCGGCGATTTGGCATAGATCAGGCCGGTATTGCGGGCAATATCAAGCCCTAAATGTGGTTCGCGGACATAAGTTACCCCTTTGAATTTCTGCACAACCTCTTTCGTCGATTTATCGGAAGAGAGATTGTCGACCACGATGATCTCGGCGGGGCGGCAGGTCAGGGTGGTCAGCATGTGCAGGCACTTGGCCAACTGCACGGCCCGGTTGCGGGTGCACACAATAACGGACACCGGCACGGTAGCCGGCACTTCGGCCGAGGCACGGCTGGCAAAGACGCTGTTCATCCAGTTAGACCAGGCACAGAAATTTTGTTCCGGCAACCACTGCTGCCAGTCCCCCGCGGAGGTCAGGTGCCCTTTGGCATATAGCTCGACGGCCGGCCGTATGGCTGCCACCAGTTTGTTGTAATATTCTTTTAGCGTGATCTCACTGCCCTTTTGCAGGAACAGGTGCCCCAAGGCAATATTCTTCCACCAGAAGACCAGGTAATGGCCCTGGTCGCTGAAGTCTAATTCAGGCGGCGCCTGCTGTTTGTCGAGGTAAATATGCGTGATCAGGTAAAGCGGGTGATTCATGAGGGGCGGTGTCATTACTGCTGCAATATCAATTCGTTCTGTTTGAGCCGGAAAGGAAATTTAGGACGTACCGCTCCCCACCATTTGCCATACCACTGGATATTGCCGCGGTAATCTTCCATGTCGAACGAGAGGCACTCCTGCAGGTAAAAGAGCTCGACAGAAGTATCCTTCACGACAATAATGGAAAAGTAGTAGGAGCCATCGTTGAGGAAGTTGCCCGGAATGGTACACTCGCCCTCTACCAGGCCTTTATCGCAACGCGTGGCGCTGGAGGGCACATCAAAGATGCACTCGTCGCTATAGGTGAACAGGTGCAGGCCGGTGCTCAACAGCACGTCATCAGTCATGTTCCAGAACTGGAACTTGACGGTAAGCGGGGTGCGGATATCGATCGGGGCGCCGGGATGAAGCCGATGCGGTACAATCTCAACAGACTTGAAGCGGATCAGGTCGTTGCCGGGTGCCTCTTCCGGGGTAGCCCATTCCTGCTTGAGTTTAAACTGCTGCGTGCCCGTGATATACTTGTTCACCACAGTTGAGACATCGCCCATTTCCTTCATTTTTCCCTGGCTCAGCCACAGCGCTTTGTCGCAGAGGTTATTTACCGCCTGCATGCTGTGGCTCACGAAAAGGATGGTACGGCCGTCGGTGTGCGAGGCTTCGCGCATTTTACCCAGGCATTTTTTCTGAAAGTCGGCGTCTCCTACCGCCAGTACCTCATCCACAATCAGGATGTCGGGTTCCAGGTGGGCCGCCACGGCAAAAGCCAGGCGCACATACATGCCGGAAGAATAGCGTTTCACGGGCGTGTCGATAAAGCTCTCTACGCCGGAGAAAGCCACGATCTCGTCAAATTTCTTGCGGATCTCTTCTTTGCTCATGCCCAGAATGTAGCCGCTGATATAAATGTTCTCGCGGCCGGTGAGCTCTTGGTGAAAGCCTGTGCCCACTTCCAGCAAACTGCTGACGGTGCCACGGCCCCGCACGGCTCCGTGGGTAGGGCGCACAATGCGCGAAATGATCTTGAGCAAGGTGGATTTGCCCGAGCCATTGCTGCCGATGATGCCCAATACCTCACCGCATTTCACATCAAAGTCGATGTTCTGCAGCGCCCACAAAAAATCCCGGTCGGCCGAAATGGCATCGCCTCCCTGCATCTGGAAATAAGGGTCCTGTCGCTTGAGCACGGAGGTCGTCCACCAGCGCTGCACATCGCGGCGCAAGGATCCGGTGCCGATGGTGCCCAGGCGGTATACTTTAGAAAGGTTTTCTACTGATATTACTACTTCTCCCATACTACCTATACTACATCAATCAGTTTATCACCTTGTTTATTAAATACGAGCATTGCTCCGGATAGTATCACAATCATAAAAGTAAGGCTATACAGTAATTGCACAGGTGTAACGGTGCCTTCGCCCAGCAGCGACAAGCGGCCCAGCTCGAAAAGGGGCGTTAAAGGATTTAGCTCTACAATCCAGCGCAGGTTTTCCGGCAGCGACTTGAGCGGGTAAATGACCGGGGTTACATACATCAGTAAGCGGATACCCAGGCTCACAAAGCCACCAATGTCGCGGTACTTGGCCGTGATTACGGAAAAAAAGAGCCCCAGGCCCAGGCCAATGCCGCCAATGCAGACAATGGCAAACGGAAAGGCCAGCGTAGTTACGGAAAAGGGAACTGGCAGATCGCGGAACGCCCAGTAATAGCCGATCAGCAGCAGCAGCATGGCAAACTGAATCAGGAATCGTAAAAACTGCGTGCTAGTCACCGCCATGGGGACGATGATACGCGGGAAGTACACTTTGCTGAACACCTGCGCATTGTCGCGGAAGGTGTTTGAGGTGCCACTAAAGCTGTCGCTAAAGAAGTTCCAGAGCACGATGCCCGAAAAATAGAACAGCACCGGCGGCAGCGAACCTGTCGAAACGCCCACCAACTTGCCAAACACCACCACATAGGTTGCCAGCGTCATGAGCGGCTGCAACAGGATCCAGATCGGGCCCAGCACCGTTTGCTGGTAATTCAGCAAAAAGTCACGCCGCACCAGGCTACCCAGCAGGTGCCGGTAGGCCCAAAGTTCCGTACCGCTCCAGCCCCAGTAACTTGTTTTACTCGTTATTTCCCAATCCCAGGTTTTTTTGCTCTCTGGCATACTTTACTTATACAGGTTAATTTAAATGGCGGATATTTCCCGGCATAGCAGCGGTCCTTGCCTTGCAGGGCAGTTCAGATAAAACAGATTAATGTTGATAGCTAAACACGGACAAAAGCTGTTAGCTTTATTGTGCAGGGTTCTCCGCAGGCTTCATGGAAGACAAATGAAATTGCACGAAACTCTTCTTCTTAGTTCCAGATATAGGCTTTTACCTATCCTTTAGGAAAAAGTTATACCTACAGGCAGAAAAATTTGCTATATGCCCGCTGCAGTAAATAAAGGCATCAAAAAGAAAGGCACGCCCGTGCAATCCGGTCGTTATACACGGCCCAACTTAGATAACAACGGTCTTTTTATTGATGTAGTATGGGATCAGAAATGACCGCTTAATACGAAGTATGAGGTGTTAAAACAGGGAACAGGGTTTTGAGAGCGGGTATGCCGTAGTTTTACCCCTATATAAATATGCAGTGACAACAGTCCTTGCTGTTTTGGCAGAAGCTGGTTTATTTGGAATGCGTGGGGGGCCTTAAAAATAGAAATTTACCCCGAGCCTGGAATTCGCCAGGCTGAGATCAACAGTAAACCCCTGTGACTGCTCTTGTCCTTCCGGAAATCTGCTGTTTTCCAGGCCATGGTCATATTGCAGTATACTTGTCTTCAGCTCAAGGCCCAATCGTGGCTTGATAAAATATATTATACCCGGAGACGCCACAGCACGGACCGAAACCGCACTTGTTTTGGACGTACTATAGCTTGTCGCGGCAGGCGTGCCGTTCTCCAAATTATAGGGACTGTCGGGACTGTGGTAGTAATACAACTGGGAATTGCTTTCTACCTCCGCAGATTCAAAGTATAGGCCCGCCTGTGCCTCTCCAAAAGCTGACAACCTATCGTTAACAGACCAGTAGTAACGCGCCTGTGGCCCGAGGAACCATGACCGCCGTTTTAACTCAGAAGCGCTATAGAAGCCGCTATAGCCTGAGCCGCCATTTACAGGCAAGAGTGTCTGGGCAGACTGTGCGGTTGTTCTGGTGTGTTCTGCCACTAAACCAATAGACCAGCTGTTGTTTAACCGGTAGTTTATACTTGTGCTTAGCAAGAGCGCTTGAGATTTGTTTGATGCATCTTCTTTCTGGATCGTTGCACCGCCACTGGCTGTTACAAAAAAAGAATGCTCCCGGACCTGTGCATGCGTTTGTGCCAGTATGAAAGTGCTGCAAATTAAAAGTATAAGTTTTTGCATGATAGATCCATATGATTTAAGTGCTATATACTTAAATTTATATAAAACAAAAAATCCCCTGCCGAAACCGGCAGGGGATTTTATACTATACTTATACTTTAGCCGGCTTACTTGTTGCCGTCTACTTCTTCATAATCTACATCGGTCACACCGCCGTCGGCAGCTGCGCCCTGTGCGCCCCCGCCAGGCTGGCCGTTGCCGCTCTGGCCATTGCCACCCGGCGCACCCTGGTCCTGCGTGGCGGCATACATCTCTTGCGAGGCAGCGCTCCAGGCATTGTTCAGGTTCTCAACTGCTCTGTCGATGCCGGCTACATCTTTGGCGCCGTGAGCGGTTTTCAACTCGCCCAGTGCATTTTCGATGTTCGACTTGTTACCGGCAGAAAGCTTCTCACCATACTCCTTCAACTGTTTCTCGGTTTGAAAGATCATTGAGTCGGCTGTGTTGAGCTTCTCAATTTCTTCTTTGGCCTTTTTATCAGCCTCAGCGTTGGCTTCGGCTTCGCGGCGCATCTTTTCAATTTCCTGCTCGGTTAAGCCCGAAGAAGCTTCGATGCGGATCTTCTGCTCTTTGCCAGTGGCTTTGTCTTTTGCCGTTACGTGCAGGATACCGTTTGCATCGATGTCGAAAATAACTTCGATCTGCGGTACGCCACGTGGAGCCGGCGGAATATCAGCCAGGTGGAAGCGGCCGATCGTACGGTTATCCTTGGCCATCGGGCGCTCGCCCTGCAGCACGTGGATCTCCACAGACGGCTGGTTGTCCGAAGCGGTAGAGAAGGTCTCAGACTTCTTCGTCGGGATCGTGGTGTTCGATTCGATCAGTTTGGTCATTACACCACCCATAGTCTCAATACCCAGCGAAAGTGGCGTTACGTCCAGCAGGAGCACGTCTTTTACTTCCCCTGTCAATACACCACCCTGGATGGCAGCACCAATGGCTACTACCTCATCCGGGTTCACACCTTTGGAAGGCTTCTTGCCGAAGAATTTCTCTACTTCTTCCTGCACTCGCGGGATACGGGTAGAACCACCTACCAGGATCACCTCATCAATATCAGAAGTAGATAAACCTGCATCTTTCAGGGCTTGCTTACAAGGCTCCATAGAGCGGCGGATAAGGCTGTCAGACAGCTGCTCGAACTTGGCGCGAGTTAGTTTGCGCACCAGGTGTTTCGGCACACCATCAACCGGCATAATGTAGGGCAGGTTGATCTCTGTTTCGTTTGAAGAAGAAAGCTCGATTTTTGCTTTTTCGGCAGCTTCTTTCAAACGCTGCAGCGCCATTGGGTCTTTGCGCAGGTCGATGCCTTCGTCGTTCTTAAACTCGTCGGCCAGCCAGTTAATGATCACCTGGTCAAAGTCATCACCACCCAGGTGGGTATCACCGTTGGTAGAAAGTACTTCGAACACGCCGTCGCCCAGTTCCAGGATAGAAATATCGAATGTACCGCCACCTAAGTCGAATACCGCGATCTTCTGGTCCTTGTGCTTCTTATCCAAACCGTAGGCCAGTGCAGCTGCCGTTGGCTCGTTAATGATACGCTTTACTTCCAGGCCTGCAATCTGGCCGGCTTCTTTGGTAGCCTGGCGCTGTGCATCGTTAAAGTAAGCCGGTACGGTAATAACCGCTTCAGTAACCGTTGTACCGAGGTAGTCTTCTGCAGTGGCCTTCATTTTCTGAAGGATCATGGCCGAGATCTCCTGAGGCGTATATTCTCTGTCGCCGATCTTTACACGTACTGTGTTGTTGCCGCCCTGCACTACTTTATAGGATACCTGCTTAGACTCTTCGCTTACTTCGTTGTAGCTGTGGCCCATAAAGCGCTTGATGGAAGCGATGGTGTTTTGCGGGTTGGTGATTGCCTGGCGCTTGGCAGGATCTCCTACTTTGCGCTCGCCGTTACCGTTATCTAAAAAAGCAACGATAGACGGTGTTGTTCTGCGACCTTCGCTGTTAGGTATAACCACGGGTTCGTTGCCTTCCATTACGGCAACACAAGAGTTGGTAGTACCTAAGTCAATGCCTATTATTTTTCCCATTCTATAGTTTTATTTATCAGTTTCTAAATTCCTTTTTCTAGTTGACTCTAGTATAACAAGCCATGTGCCAAGGCATTTCAAGGCCTTTTTATATGTCAATATGTCACGATGGCAATATGTATTTTCGCTTTTGTCTGACTTGAGCCACAATGCCTACCACCAATGCGCCAATATTTCGGCAAGCACTTTATACTTCTTACTGCTGCGTAGGAGGAGGGGTTTCGGAAACTGCAAAACGAAACAGCGGCAGCGGGGTGTTGCCGCCGCCGGGTTCCCCGGGAACATGCAACACCGCACTGCTGCTTTAGGGGGGCATAAGCCGGGAGGTTACGCTACTATTTTCTGGGCCAGCGGCAGCGCGAGCAGGGCCCATTCCCGGTGCATGTTGCCGGAGTAGTGCAGGTTGTCTTCTGCCAGGTAGGCTGCATCATTGCCATATGTGCGGGTTAGTGGGGTGATGTCGAGGAAAGCGATGCCGGCTTTTTCTGTTTCTTCTTTGGCCACGGCATTAAAAGCATCTATCTCTCGGGCTATCAGCTGGCGGTCGCGTCCTTCCGCAAAAGGTGTGGCGCCCCAATCCGGAATAGATAAAACCAGCACGCGGGCAGGATCACCGCCGGCAAGCCTGACAGATGTTTGCAGCAACTCCGTGAACCCGGCGCGGTAAGCGGAAACAGGCAGGCCCTGGTACTGGTCGTTTACCCCGATCAGCAGCGATACCAAATCATACCTGGGGGCCAGGTCGGCCTCTTGGATGGCACTTGCCAGCTCCGTTGTGGTCCAGCCGGTGCGGGCAATGGTTACGGGGGCTGCCACGGCCACCCCCTGCTGCCGGAGCAGGTCTGTTAGTTGCCTTCCCCACTGTGCTGTTTTGGGCACGCTCTCCCCAATAGTATAGGAATCGCCGAGGGCAAGATAGGTATGGGGGGCCTTAGATGCAGGTGTTGGCGAAGTGGCCGGCAAAGGAGCATCCTTCTGGCAGGTGGTAAGTGGTAGCGTTGTCATGAAAGCTATTTTGATGTTAAGTATGGAACATGTTTGGAGGTGCCAGGGTATCACGAGGTATACTGTTAAAGTATAAACGGCCGGCTCCATTTAATCCTGGAATAGTATTCGGATACGGGCCCGCCCCATTAGTATAGCTCATTTTACGTTTTTTATACTTGCGGTTACCTGCTTCCGCAGGCTCCTTATCGGGCAGCGGGTCTTTTTGCCGGGCCAGCGCGGTGCTAAATGGCAGTAGCAGGAACACCTGCAATAAGGTTACCTTAACGATGCTGATCTCGCTTAGCATGGTGCAGCAATAGAAATATGAAAGTACGTGTTTGGTGCACTTCTGCACGGAGCATCAGGCAGTTGCAAGGGCGGCTTATCAGCAAAGCTTATACTTGTAGGTTCCCTTTTTGGGTTTGCATTATGCCCGCCGCCGGTGGCTGTGGGCCTGCAGAAAATTCTCCTTCCCGAATTCCATAACTACTTAGCGCTTAGGGCGTATATAAAACGGGTTTATACTATATATTTGAAACTAACCAACGCTAAAATTATGAAAAAATTTGCATCAACAGGACTCATGGTAGCCGCTATGTTATTCGGTACCGTAGCCTGTAATCAGAAAAAGGATACCGTAGAGGAAGCGCAGGAAACAAATGAACAAAAGTTTGACGACACTGCAGCTGAAGATACCAAAGAAGACCAGTCTGAATTTATGACCAAAGCGGCCAGCGGCGGCATGATGGAAGTGGAATTAGGCAATCTGGCGCAGCAGAACGCCAGCTCGCAGGATGTAAAAGACTTTGGCAAGATGATGGTGACCGATCATACCAAAGCGAACACTGAGCTCAAAACCCTGGCGCAGCAAAAGAACATTACACTGCCCGACAGTATGGACCAGAGTATGATGGACCATGTGAACAACCTGCGTAATAAAAAAGGCGCTGAGTTTGACAAAGATTATATGTCGCTGATGGTAGACGACCACGAGGAAGACATTGACCTGTTTAAGAATGCTGCACAAAACGAGCAGGACCCTGACGTGAAAGCCTTTGCTTCTAAAACAGTGCCTGTGCTGCAAAAGCACCTGGATCGTGCCAAAATCGTAAATGATAAGGTAAAATAATAATCTGGCTCAGGCGCACGTCTGGCCATCCTTAAGGGCCATAAAGCATCTGCAGGATTAGATACTTGCAGATGCTTTATATTTTGAATAGCTTTTACACATGAAGAAAACCATACTTATCAGTTTGCTTGCCGCAGGCAGCCTGCTTGCCGGCTGCACCACCGACGATCCTGTGCGGCAGGCGAAAGAGCAAAGCGTACAACAGCTCGAAGCGGCCGGCATCACAAACATGGAGAATGATGCCCTGTTTGCCGCCGAAGCAGCTTCCAGTAACCTGTTACAGATAAAATTGGGGCAGACGGCACTTGAAAAAGCGGTTAGCCCGGAAGTGAAAGCGCTGGCCGAGCAGCTGGCCAACGACCACCGGCAGATGGAGGACGAACTGGAGACGCTGGGCAGCCAGACGCATCTGGTGTTGCCTGCGTCGCTGGGCAAAGCCGACAAAGACGTGTTTGACGCCATCAATGAGAAATCAGGCATTGCGTTTGACCTGGCCTACATCAAAGCCATGGAGGAACAGCACGACCGCCTGACGCAGCGTTACGAAGATATGGCCAAGAATGGCGTCAGTATGGAAGTAAAGCAATATGCTGCCAGGCAGTTGCCCCTCCTGCAGATGCACCTGCAGAAAGCCACCAAACTGGAAGAGGTGGTGGATGATGCCAGTTAAGTATAAAGTATAAAACAAAAGGGCTGCTATACTTTAGCAGCCCTTTTGTTTTATACTTTCTTATGCTTCGCCATTTTCGTGATAATGGCTTGTTTTCAGCTCTTCTTTCAGGAATCTGGAAGTATAGCCTTTGCCGGAAGCCGCTACTTTTTCGGGTGTGCCCTGCGCCACGATCATACCGCCTGCTTCTCCGCCTTCCGGCCCGATATCAATGATCCAGTCGGCTACCTTGATCAGGTCCAGGTTGTGCTCGATGATAAGCACCGTATTGCCTTTGTTGGTCAGCTTGTGCAGCACGTCCGAGAGGTGCTCAATATCCTGGAAATGCAGCCCGGTAGTAGGCTCATCGAGGATATAAAAAGTCTGGCCGGTATCTTTCTTCGATAGCTCCGTAGCCAGCTTCACCCGTTGCGCCTCGCCGCCCGACAGGGTGGTGGCCTGCTGCCCAAGCGTAATATAGCCCAGGCCCACTTCGTGCAGGGTTTGTATTCTGCGCAGTATGCGGGGCTGATTTTCAAAGAACTCCACGGCAGCTTCTACGGTCATATCCAGCACATCCGTAATGCTCTTGCCTTTATAGCGCACCTCCAGCGTTTCGCGGTTGTAGCGCTTGCCTTTGCATACTTCGCAGGGCACGTATACGTCCGGCAAAAAGTTCATCTCAATAGTGCGCATACCGGCTCCTTCGCAGGCTTCGCAGCGGCCCCCTTTTACGTTAAAAGAGAAACGGCCCGGCGAGTAGCCCCGGATCTTGGCTTCTGGCAACTGCGCAAACAGTGTGCGGATATCAGTAAACACGCCGGTATAAGTGGCCGGATTAGAGCGCGGCGTGCGGCCGATCGGCGACTGGTCCACTTCGATCACTTTGTCGATCTTCTCCAGTCCTTCGATGCTCTTGTATGGCAGCGGTTCGCGTTTGGCCCGGAAAAAGTGTGTGTTCAGGATCGGGTACAGCGTATCGTGGATGAGCGAGGACTTGCCGCTGCCCGATACGCCCGTTACGCAGATCATCTTGCCCAGTGGAAGCTCCAGCGTTACGTTTTTCAGGTTGTGGCCGGTAGCGCCTTTCAGTTTAAGCACATCGCCGGTGCCTGGCCGCTTTACGCGTGGTACCGCAATGCCGCGGCGGTTGCTCAGGAAGTCAGCGGTAGTGGTGCCCGCATTTTTTATTTCCTCCGGCGTGCCGGCGGTTACTACCTGGCCGCCATGTATGCCGGCGCCCGGGCCCACATCCACCACGTAATCCGACTGCAGGATCATGTCCTTGTCGTGCTCCACCACAATAATGGAGTTGCCCAGGTCGCGGAGGTCTTTGAGCGCGTTGATCAGGCGCTCGTTGTCGCGCTGGTGCAGGCCGATGCTCGGTTCGTCCATGATGTATAGAACACCTACCAGCTGCGTGCCGATCTGCGTGGCCAGGCGGATGCGCTGGCTTTCGCCGCCCGACAGCGTGCGCACCGGGCGGTGGAGACTCAGGTAATCCAGGCCCACATCCAGCAAAAAGCCGATGCGCTTGCGGATCTCTTTCAGCAGCTCGCGGGCAATCATGTTCTGGCGCTCGCTGAGCCGCTCCTCCAACCCTTCGAACCAGGCCGCTAGCTTGTTTATGTCCAGCACCGAAAGCTCGCCAATATTTTTATCTGCGATCTTAAAGTGCAGCGACTCTTTTTTGAGACGATAGCCCTTGCATTCGGGGCAGGTACTCGTTTGCGTAAAGTCCTCTACCCAGGCGCGGATGTTGTCGGAGTCCGATTCCATCTGCCCTTTCAGAAAGTTGATGATGCCCTCGAACTCTACCGTGTAATTGCCTTTTTTGGTGTTCACTTCCAGGTCTTCTTCCAGGCCATAGAGCAGCACCTTCAGCACTTCTTCCGGCAGATCCTTGAGCGGCGTAGACACCGATACTTTAAAATGCTTGAACAGCGCTTCGATCTGCTTGAAGATCCAGATATCGCGGTACTCGCCCAGGGGGGCAATACCGCCGCGGCGTATACTTAAGCTCTTGTCCGGGATAACCGATTCTTCCGTGATCTCCTGTATTTCGCCCAGACCGTTGCATACGGGGCAGGCGCCGTAAGGTGAGTTAAACGAGAAGGAATTCGGCGCCGGATCGTCGTAGGCAATACCGGTGGCCGGGTCCATGAGGTGGCGCGAGAAGAAATGCGTTTTATTTGTGTCCGCATCCAGCACCAGCACCATGCCTTTGCCATGCGTTAGCGCGTTCTGGATCGAGCTGGACAAACGGTAGCGGTCCTCTTCCTTCACCACGATCTTATCGATCATTATTTCGATGTCGTGGATCTTATACCTATCTACCTGCATTTTGGGCGTGATCTCTACCAACTCGCCATCTACGCGTGCCCGGAGAAAGCCCATTTTGCGGATCTGCTGAAACAGCTCGCGGTAATGGCCTTTACGGCCTTTTACCACCGGGGCAAGTATAACCAGGCGCTTACCATCGAAGTTTTCCAGGATGTGGTGCACGATCTGGTCATCGCTCTGGCGCACCATTTTATCGCCGGATACATAGCTGAACGCTTCGGCCGTACGGGCCCACAACAGGCGCATAAAGTCGTAGATCTCGGTGATGGTGCCTACCGTGGAGCGTGGGTTACGGCTGGTGGTTTTCTGCTCGATAGCGATTACCGGCGAAAGCCCTTCGATTTTATCGACACTAGGGCGTTCCAGGCCACCCATAAACGAGCGGGCGTAGGCCGAGAAGGTCTCCATGTAGCGGCGCTGCCCTTCGGCGTATATGGTATCGAAGGCCAGCGACGATTTGCCTGAGCCGCTGATGCCCGTAAACACCACCAGCTTGTAGCGCGGCAGCTTGATCGAAATGTTTTTGAGATTATGTTCGCGGGCGCCATATACTTCGATCTGCTGTGCGTCGCCATCTATTGCTGGGGCGTGCGTAACAGCAGCTTGAGAGGTGCCGGTAGTAATTTCTTGCTCTTGGTTAAAAGCCATGCAGTATGCGTTGATTTTAAATAGCAAAGGTACAAAATTGCCAGCGTTTTATAAGCGCAAAACACTAACCCTTCTTAACAGTGTACGCCGGCAATTGGTTTACTAATTCCCAAGTATAACTGCTGTGATAGGCCTGCTAATCCACGTTGCCGTACAGGGAGGCTTCTTTGTTATGCAGTTCGGCGTGACCATGGCTGGTATGGGTATATTCGCTGTTGTGTTTGTTGATCAGTTTCTGTTTCCGGAAGTAGCGGTAAAAACTATAGACGATCAGTGCAAATCCCGACGCCATCAGGACGATCCCCAGGATAGCCATATACTTATGCCTGGAGAGCTTAAGGGCAGCAAAACCGCCGCCAATAATGGCAATGGCCGTGCGCAGGTAGGCCATCAGGGTACGCTCGTTTGCAAAGATCGTGCGTTGCATGGCCATCTGGTCCCGGATCTCTGCATTCTTCTTCTCCTGCTGCTTTAGTTTCTTTTTTAATTTCTTTATCGCTTCTTTTTCCGGATCAGCCATCCCGCGGTTTTTGTCAGATATACGGCAGCCCTAGCAAATAGTATAGGTTGGTAAAGGCCGGAAAGTCCGTGCTTTTTCTTTGGAAAGTGCTTAGCAGCAAAGCTCCGAATATAGGCACGCAGCGGCAACCAGCCCAATCGACAGGGAGGGATGAGGTTTGTTGCGAGGTTGATTGCTAGGGATGTTGTGCCGCATGCACCTTTTCATGCTCGTGGCTGGTAGGGGTGTAGGATTCGTGGTGGCCTTCGATAAGTTTTTGTTTGCTCCGGAACCGGAGCAAACTATAAACGCCCAGCAGCAAACCGATCGGGATCAGAATGCCACCTATAGCATGCAGGTAGAGCTCATCCGAAAGTTTGATCGCTGCAAAACCACCCACACATACCGTCATGGCCGTGCGCAGGTAGGCCATCAGGGTGCGCTCGTTGGCGAAGATGGTGCGCTGGGTGGCCATCTGGTCGCGGATCTCGGCATTCTTTTTCTCCTGCAGCTTCAGCTTCTTTTTCAGCTTTTTAATTTCAGCTTTCTCCGGGCTAAGCATAAATATTCCTTTCTAAAAGTATACGGCATTACGGCAGAAGCGTGTACCGGGCAGGCTGTTTTGCACCCACAGGTCAGGCCCACAGCAGGCGTGGTTTGCAAGGGACAACGGCAGTGACTATCGTATTGCCCGGCAGGTTTATACATTGGCGGCCGGGTCTTTCTTTTGCTCGGCCGCGATCTCGGCGTGGGCAGCGCTGGTGGGCGTATAGGCGCTGGTATGATTTTCGATTTTCTCTTGTTTGCGGATGTATTTGCGGTAGCCGAAAAAGCCTGCAAATAGCCCCAGCGGTATGAACAAAGCACCCAGAACCTTATAGAGTGGGTCCTCAAAAAATTTGATAAAAGTAAGTCCTGAAATAACCAGCGCCATGGCTGTACGGCCGTAAGCAAGAAAGGTACGCTCGTTTGCAAGCCGGGTGCGTTCCATGGCCAGGCTGTCGCGGATCTCGATATTCTGCTTCTCCTGTGCCTTTAGCTCCTGCTTTACGGCTTTGTGCCTGTTGCGGAATAGTAATGCTCTGATGCTCATTCGAAATTGTACGCAAGCCGGCAGCCAAGGTGTTGCAAAAGGGGGCGCCTGCCTACAAAACAAAAAAGCAGGCCCCGGAGCGGAGGCCTGCTTTGCCAGGTATACTTTCGGCAAGTATACGTTAGAAGTTTGGAGACAGCAGGTATTTGCTGTAGAAGTCGTCGATGATCTTTACGGCCTCTGTCGCATCATCCACGATGTGCACCAGGTCCAAATCTTCTTTGTTGATGTTGCTTTCCACGTTCAGCATCACGTTCTCGATCCACTCAAACAGGCCTTCCCAGTACGAGCGGCCTACCAGCACGATCGGGAAGGCGCCGATCTTCTTGGTCTGGATCAGGGTGATGGCTTCAAACAGTTCGTCCAGGGTACCAAAACCGCCCGGCATGCCGATAAAGCCTTGGGAATACTTCACAAACATCACTTTGCGCACAAAGAAGTAGTCGAAGTTGATGAGCTTATCTGAGTCGATGTAGATGTTGTTGAACTGCTCAAAGGGCAGGTGTATGTTCAGGCCCACGGATTTTCCGCCTTCGGAGTGCGCGCCTTTGTTACCGGCCTCCATAATGCCCGGCCCTCCGCCTGTGATCACGCCATAGCCATGGCGCACCAGTTTGGCGGCAATTTCTTCGGCCATCAGGTAGTACTTGTTATCGTTTTTGGTACGGGCCGAACCGAAAATAGAAACGCAGGGCCCGATCTTGGCCAGTTTCTCAAAGCCGTCTACAAATTCGGCCATCACCCGGAAGATCTGCCAGGAGTCAGCGATCTTGATCTCGTTCCAGTCTTTGTCTACAAACGCCTGGCGTATTTTGCGGTCTTCTTCCGAGGCCGGGGCCGCCGTCGATTGGCCGCTTTCGCGCAGGTCCGTAATGGTTTTGGCTTTATGGTCGTTGGCATCAGGCTTCAGAATGGTTTGGCCACTGCCTGTATTAATGTTTTCGTCGTTAAGCTTTGTTTTGCTTGTCTTTCTAAGCTTTGTCATAATTAATTCTTCTTCATCTTCTTCACAAGGCGGCTGCCCTGTGTGCGCCAGTGTGTGCGGCGCACGTCATCATCATAAAAAATACCCAAAACAGCAGGCACACGTTGCCGGCTGCTTAGCGGTTGCAAATATACCTATTTGGAACGGATTGCTATCACAGGGTCTAAATTGGAGGCCAGAACAGCCGGAATGATGCCCGAAAGCATGCCTATCACGGCCGATACGCCAAAGCCCAGGATTATGTTGCTGGCCGAGAGCACCACCTTCATCATGTCCTGCGGAATGAGCGTGAGCAGGAAAACCAGCAGAATCCCGATGCCGCCGCCTAATACGCTCAGAAACACCGACTCGAAGAGGAACTGGAACAGGATGAAGTAGTTTTTGGCGCCCAGCGATTTTTGGATACCGATAATATTGGTGCGCTCTTTTACAGACACAAACATGATGTTAGCAATACCAAAACCGCCTACCAGCAGCGCCAGGCCGCCAATAAACCAGCCGGCCAGCCCCACTACGTCAAAAAAGCCGGTTACAGCCTGCGTGGCCATCTCAGGGCGGTTCATGGCAAAGTTATCCTCGTCGCGGGGGCGCAGGCCCCGCACGTTGCGCATTATGCCCCGTATTTCGTACTCCAGCTCCAGCAAACCCACATCTTCTTCGCGTCCTTTTATGGCAATGGTGGAGCCGATGCCACTGGGCCCGACATCATAAATTTTGCTGAAGGCCCCATACGGCACAATGCCTTCTTTGTCGTAGTCTGAGAAGCCGAAGATGTTTTCGCCCTGCTTTTCGAGCACGCCAATGATGCGGAATTTCTGCCCGGCCACTTTTACTTCCTGGCCGATTGCCGAGCCGAACGGAAACAGGGAAGTGGCGATCTCATCACCCAGTATGATCACATTGCGGGCGGCCTCCACTTCCTGCGGGGCAAAGTAGCGCCCCTGGGCCAGCGGAATATCCATCACCTTGTTATAGTTAAAGCTCACACCCGAGAGTGTGGCATCGGAAAAGCTGTTGTTGCGGAATTTATAGGTCAGACCGCCATTGCTCGACATAATCGTGGAGCCGGCATCGTTGGTGAGGTGGCGCTCCAGTTGCCTGAACTCGCGTATGGTAGGCTCGGGCCGCTGAAAGTATTTCCACCACGGGTAACTGCCCCCGAACGCCCAGGGCCACTTCTGCACATAAATTACTTTGTCGCCGATAAAGCTCATACTTTCCCGCACATTGCGCTCCAGCGAGTCTACCAGGGTAAACACCGCAATGATGGCAAAGATGCCGATGGTAACGCCCAGCAACGAAAGGATGGTGCGGAAAACATTGGCCTTGAGTGCCTGCCATGCAAAGCGGAAGCTTTCTCCTATTAATCGCAGGTATATCATAGTTTCAGGGGGAGAGGGGGATTAAGACAGCCTTAAAGTAATTTTCTTAAAAGTAAGAATTATTCAGGCAAAATAAGTAAATTTGCGGCTTGTTTTTTGTTTTTAATGCGGGCGGATTCCCCTCTATCCCGGGCGGCAATTTTAAGGGTTGCCAGGCCTGTATAAATGACTCTTTTGGCATTAAATACCGTAATATTTAATTTATGAAATTATCAGAATTTAAATTCGAGCTTCCCGAGAACCTTTTAGCCACGCATCCGTCCGAAACCCGCGATGAATCGCGGATGATGGTGCTGCACCGCGCCACCGGCAAGATCGAGCACCGCATTTTCAAGGACATCCTGGAGTATTTTGATGACGGCGATGTGATGGTGGTGAACGACACCAAGGTGTTTCCGGCCCGCCTGTATGGCAACAAGGAGAAAACCGGCGCCAAAATCGAAGTGTTCCTGCTCCGCGAGCTCAACAAAGACATCCACCTGTGGGATGTGTTGGTTGATCCGGCTCGTAAGATCCGGGTAGGCAACAAGCTATACTTTGGCGACAGCGATCTGGTGGCTGAAGTGATTGACAACACTACCTCACGGGGCCGCACGATCAAGTTTTTGTTTGACGGACCGGACGACGAATTCTATAAAACGATCAACGACCTGGGCGAAACGCCGCTACCCAAGTATATCAAACGCGAGGCCGAGCCTGCCGACCGCGAGCGCTACCAGACCGTGTATGCTAAAAACGTGGGTGCTGTGGCCGCCCCAACAGCGGGCCTGCACTTTACAAAAGAAGTGCTAAAGCGCCTCGAAATCAAAGGTGTGGATGTAACGCCGGTTACCCTGCACGTGGGCTTGGGCACCTTCCGACCGGTGGATGTGGAAGACCTGACCAAGCACAAGATGGACTCGGAGAACTTTATGGTGCCGGGTGCTACTGCCGATATTGTAAACAAAGCCCTAGACAACAAAAAGCGCGTGTGTGCCATCGGCACCACAACCATGCGCGCCCTGGAGTCGTCGGTATCGGCCAATGGTCGCCTGAAGCCAAACGAAGGCTGGACGGACCGGTTTATCTTCCCTCCGTATGATTTCAAAATATCGAATGCCCTGATCACGAACTTCCACATGCCCGAAAGCACCCTGCTGATGATGGCGGCTGCTTTTGGAGGCTATGACCTGGTGATGGAAGCCTACCAGCAGGCGGTAAAAGAAAAATACCGCTTCCTGAGCTACGGCGACGTGATGCTGATCCTTTAATAGTATAGCCTTAAAGGGGAATACCCCGGTATAAATAAAAAAGCGGCGCAGGGACTACCCGGCACCGCTTTTTGTTTTATACCTTTTCAGTTCTGTTTATACTTGTTCAGGGCTTATTTTAGGTGCTCTTTGATAAACGCTACTGCCAGCTTGTGTGCTTCCTGCGCATAGGCTGCTTTATACTTGGGGTTGCTGGGATTGGCAAAGGCATGATCGGCATTATAGCTTTTGATCGTGAATTGTTTGTGGGCTTTGGTCAGGTTCTGCTCAAATTCCGCTACTACTTTGGGCGTGATCCAGGCGTCCTGGCTGGCAAAGATGCCTAATACCGGGGCTTTCAGTTGTTTCAAACGCTCCAGGTTCTGCTCCGGCATGCCATAAAACATCACCGCCGCTTTGGCCTGGTCGCCGGCCATAATAGCTGTTTGCAACGACCAACCCCCACCAAAGCACCAGCCAATGGTAGCAATCTCCGCATCTTTTCCGGCATAGGCCAGTGCCCCGTTGATGATGGCCTTTGCCCGGTCCTCTGAAGTGGCCTGCATGTACTGGCCGGCCTGCTCCTGCGTGGTCGCTACTTTGCCATCGTACAGGTCCAGGGCCAGCACGTTCACGTTGCCTAGTTCGGTAGCCAGCTGCTCCGCTTCTTTTTTGATATAATTGTTTAGGCCCCACCACTCATGCACCACCAGCACATACCGGGTTGTTTGCTGCGGGGCTTTTATCAGGTAAGCATTGGCCTTTTTGCCATCAGCCGTGGGATAGGTGATCATGCTGCCTGTCGCCTGTAGCAACGTAAAAGGCAGCGGGTTTTCGTGCTTCTGAACAAAGGCCTTATCCTGGCTCAGCAGGGCAAAGCGGGCCGTGGCTTTGGTGATTTCCGTTGTTTTAGCAGCAGCGGGTTTGGCGCAGCAGGCCATTTTGCTCTGGGCAAAGGCCAGCGGCAGGGTTAGCAGGCAAAGTGCCAGCAGCAGGAACAGTTTTTTCATAAGGCGTAGGCTTGGTTTTAAAGTATAAAAGATGCAACCCCACGCATAAACAGCCCGTGCTATACTTTGTTGGCCTCTTTTTCAGGCTTGCCCTGTTTAGGGCGGGCGTTGCGGCGGTTGCTCTTGCGTTTTACATACACGGCCGAAGGACCTTTGTCGTCTTCCTGCCGGATGGTGAACAAATCCTTATGCGCTTTGATCAGCTGCGAAAGCTGGCCATAGCCAAAGGTGCGGGGGTCAAAGCTGGGGTCGAGCTGGCGCAGGTTCGTGCCCATTGTGCCCAAATGCGCCCAGCCATCTTCATCAGCCGACATGGTGAAGGCTTCTTTCAGCAACGGTACTGGGTTCGGGCGGCTCTGGCTGCCGGCATTGGGGCCGGTTGCGGGTTCTTTTCCGGCTTCCGAGATCTTGTTATCATCAATGTCATCGGTCAGGTTCTCAGTAAAAATAAAGACGTTACAGGCATTCACAAACGGCTTGGGCGTTTTGCGCTGCCCGATGCCCATTACAAAAATGCCTTCCTCGCGTATGCGGGTGGCCAAGCGGGTATAATCGCTGTCAGAAGATACAATGCAGAAGCCATCTACCAGTTCGGAGTGCAGCAAATCCATGGCATCGATGATCAGGGCACTGTCGGTGGCGTTTTTGCCCACCGTGTAGCGGAACTGCTGGATAGGCTGAATAGCATGGTTGTTCAGGCACTCTTTCCAGCCGTTCATCTGCGGAGTGGTCCAGTCGCCGTAAATGCGGCGGATGGTAGGGGAGCCATACTTGCCAGCCTCGGCCAGTAGTTTTACAATCAGGCTGGGCTGGGCATTATCGCCATCGATCAGCATGGCCATACGGCCTAATTTTTTATCACGCGAAGTGTTTTTCATGTATAAGGGGTGTTTCCGGGCAGGTGCTCATCCGGGTTGATTGGAGGTGTAAGGACTACTCTGTATACTTTGATTTTGAACAGAGGTTTAGCAGCCTTTGGTCCCTAACGGCTCAGTGGTATAATTGTTTAAGAAGAATGCAGTATACTTGTGTAACTGCAGTAGCGCTGGTATATACAAGTATAAGCAAGCATAAAGACAGGCCGGCGCGTTTTTTAAAGCTGGCAGCACCAGGCCGCTCAAGGTAAACATTATATCCGATAGTGGCTCATGATCGCTGCGTACGGCAGGTAACCGCTCATACATCATGCAGCGCCGGCCTGCTGTAGCAAAAGGAACCCGCCCATCGTAATAAAGCGGGGTGTCGTTGCAGCTGCCGTAAAGCATTAAGGCGGGGAACAGCGGGACACAGGTACCGGAATGCCAGCAAATCGGGTGGTTCTAAAAATCAATTTTATGAAAAAGTTTAAAACAATATTGGTAGCGATGGGAGTTTCTTGTTTGGCCTCGCTGGGTACGGCAAAGGCACAGGTATTTAAAGCCGAGGAACCATTGGCGCACACATTCTCGATCGTGGCCCGCGACCCGAAAACCGGCGAGATGGCCGTAGGGGTGCAGAGCCATTGGTTCTCGGTGGGCACGGCCGTGCCTTGGGCCGAGGCCGGCGTGGGTGCCGTAGCCACGCAGTCTTTCACCAACAAATCCTTCGGGCCCAGAGGCCTGGCGCTGCTCAAAGAAGGAAAGTCGCCGGAAGAAGCACTGGCCATACTGCTGGCCGACGATGCGGGGCGCGAGGTGCGGCAGGTAGCCATTATAGACGCGCAAGGGCGGGTGGCGGTGCATACCGGCAAGCAGTGCATCCGCTATGCCGGCGATATTACAGGCAAAAACTTCTCGGTGCAGGCCAACATGATGCTGACCGACAAAGTATGGCCGGCCATGGCCAAAGCCTTTGAAAAGAGTGAGGGCCAGCCGCTGGCCGAACGCGTGCTGCTAGCGCTGCAGGCGGGGCAGGAGGCTGGCGGCGACATCCGGGGCAAACAGTCGGCGGCACTGGTGGTGGTAAAAGGTAAAGCATCAGACCAACCTTGGAACGACCGCCTGATCGACCTGCGGGTAGATGACAACGAACAGCCTCTGCAGGAACTGGACCGGCTATTGAAAACCTACCGGGCCTACGAGCACATGAACAACGGCGACCTGGCCGTGGAGAAAGGGCAGATGCAGCAGGCCATGCAGGAGTATGGTGCGGCCGAGGCCATGTTCCCCAACAACCTGGAAATGAAATACTGGCACTCCATTACGCTGGCTAATAACGGCCAGATAGAAGAAGCCACCAAACTGCTACGCGAAGTCTACAAAAAAGACAGCAACTGGCGTGAACTGACCAGCCGCCTCCCCGAAGTAGGCCTGCTGACGGTGAGTAAGCAGAACATGGCGAAGCTGATGACGGTGAAGTAATGGCGCTGAGGCTTTTTGTTTAGCATAGTCCGGCAGTCTTCTAAGAACAGGGATTGAGTTTTGCTGTTAGTTCTTTTTGAAGTATAAGTATGGCTGTCCCTGGTCCAACCACCCCCTAACTCCTCCTTGTTTAAGGAGGGGAGTCTGTAATCGCTTTAGCTTAGGTATAAGCGTTGTTGGTTCTATGCAGTTGCGTAAAGAGTCCACCCTGTTGTCATCTCGACGCAAGGAGAGATCTGAATAAAATACTTTCAGGAGCCTGTAGCAGATTTCTCCTAGCGTCGAAATGACAAATTGCAGATAGATTTTACCTGTTACCGCACAAGTATACTTAAGCCAAAGTATAAGAAGTATAGTTTTAGAGAAAGAAGAACATCCCCCTACCCCCTTTAAAGGGGGACTTTTGGGCTGATGGAGGAGGAACAGTATCTCATTCATCAGGCTTCATCTCCCTTCCTCCAGGATCACCCGCAACAAGTGCGGGATCTGCGACTTTCAGGATGACAAAAAACAAGCAAAGAGAGAAGGCATATACTCAGGTTATACTTTCAAAGCGGCTGCCATCGCCCGGACAGGTCGCGACCTGTCCCTACAGGAGTTGCGAGTTGTAAAAGCCTAAGCTATAGAGAATGATCCCAGTCCTTGGGTTGAGCGCCTTGGTGTGTTGCGGTGCCGCGCATGCGGCAGCCCGTTAGGGCAGCTTCACGCCACAGCGCGAAACGCAAGGACGAGCCCCCGCGGGCTTGGAGCGCTCCAAAGTATAAGATGAAACAAGGCAAGTATAAGACTGAGCATCAAACTTAGGCTAGTATGTATAGCGGCGAATTATACTAGAAGAACAGTTACTACTTATTATAGCAGAAAGTAGAAATGAGCATCAGAAGAAGCAACCAAGTATAGCAGAAAACAGAACTCAGCATCACACCAACTAAGTTTAAACATTTACATGCTAACTGAAAAGTTATTACCTTATAGCCGCTAAACGAAACTCTTAAAACAAACACTTCACCCTGAAACGCATGCGATTCAATTCTCAAGTACGCACCCTGGCGGTGGCTGCGGCTGCAGCTGCAGCCCTGGCGCTGCCGGCTATGGCACAGCAAAAGCAACCCGCCGACTCTACCGTTATCCGCCAGTTTTACGACAATGCCCTGACCAGCTACGACAGCTATAACAACCTGCGCTATCTGACTAAAAATATCGGCGGGCGCCTGTCCGGTTCTCCGCAGGCAGCGGCAGCCGTAGAGTGGAGCCGCCAGGTGATGGATACCATGGGCCTGGACCGCGTGTATTTGCAGGAGGTAATGGTGCCCCACTGGGTGCGTGGCGACAAAGAAGTAGGCCAGATATTTGCCAAAGAACGCGGGGCGGTAGACGTGCCGGTTTGTGCGCTGGGAGGCTCGGTTGGGACTGGTAAGCAGGGTTTGAGCGCCGAAGTAGTGGAAGTGCACAGCTTTGAGGAACTCGAGAAACTGGGCAAAAAGCATGTGAAAGGCAAGATCGTTTTCTTTAACCGCCCCTTCGATAACAGGTTGGTTTATACCATGCAGGCTTATAGCGGCGCGGTAGACCAGCGCGGAGGGGGACCGGTGGCGGCTGCAAAACTGGGAGCCGTGGGCGTAATTGTACGCTCCATGGCCAACGAGCTGCAGGATGTGCCGCATACCGGCGGTACCCGCTACAAAGATGACGTGACAAAGATACCCGCTGCAGCCATCAGCACCAACGGGGCCGAGCTGCTGAGCAGCATGCTCAAGAACGATCCGAAGCTCAAATTCCACCTGCGCATGACCTGCGAAACTTTGCCGGATGTGAAATCATACAACGTGATCGGCGAGATAAAAGGCTCCGAAAAACCCGAGGAGATCATCGTGGTGGGCGGCCACCTCGACTCCTGGGACTTGGCCGAAGGCGCCCACGACGATGGTACCGGCATCGTGCAGTCGATGGAGGTGCTGCGCCTGATCAAGAAACTGGGCATCAAACCAAAACGCACTATTCGTGCCGTGATGTTTATGAACGAGGAGAACGGCCTGCGCGGCGGCACCAAGTATGCCGAGTTCGCCAAGCAGAACAAGGAGAAGCACGTGGCTGCGATCGAGTCGGATGCGGGTGGCTTTACGCCGCGCGGCTTTGGGGTGGAAGGTACCCCGGCGCAGTTAGCCAAAGTGGCCGTATGGAAGCCCCTGCTGGCCCCTTATGGCCTAAACGATTTTGAGGAGGGCCATGGCGGTTCCGACATTGGCCCGCTGAAAGGCCAGGGCGATATTACCCTCATTGGTTACCTGCCCGATTCGCAGCGCTACTTCGATTATCACCACACGCCCATCGATACGTTCGAGAATGTGAACCGCCGCGAAATGCAACTGGGCGCTGCCGCTATGGCCTCACTGGTATACCTGATCTTAGAGCACGGCTTGTAAGGGATAAATTTGAAGATTTGAAGATAATCTTCAGAAGCATAAAGTAAGAACGCCTGCTGTGGTAAATCTATAGCAGGCGTTCTTACTTTAAAGGAAAGACAACGCTCCTGGGCGTGTCTGTTTTATACTTAGGGCAGCAGCAGCGAGCTGTCGCCGTAGCTTAAAAACCGGTAATCGTGGTCCAGGGCATGCTGGTATACGGTGCGCCAATCCTCCCCGATCAGGGCCGAAACCAGCAGCAGCAGCGTGCTCTCCGGCTGATGAAAATTTGTGACCAGCCCGTTGCAGAGCCTAAACGTATAGCCCGGCGCAATAATGATCTGGGTGCTGGCATGCAGGAACCCGGTGCCCTGTCGGTCCATATACTTCACCAGCGCATCCAGCGCCTCGGCAGGAGCGGGTGGGTTTTCTGTTTCGTAGGCCTGCCACTGCGAAACGTGCAGATCTTGCGAGGGGAGCTCGGGGTGCTGCAACAGCATGGCGCCCAGCCAATATAAGCTTTCCAGGGAGCGCATGCTGGTGGTGCCCACCGGTATAATGGGGTTCCCCAGCTGCTGGCGTAATTGCAGTACTAACTCCTTGCTGATATAGAGCTGCTCGGCGTGCATTTCGTGCGCTTCCATTACCTCGGCCTTCACTGGTTTAAAAGTGCCGGCGCCCACATGCAGTGTTAAATAAGCTGTGCTTATACCTTGCGCCTGCAGCATATGCAGCACCCGATCGGTAAAATGCAGGCCCGCGGTCGGGGCGGCCACGGCACCCTGCTGGTTGGCGTAAATGGTTTGGTACCGGGTATGGTCGTCGGGGGTGAGCTCGCGGTTGAGGTAGGGAGGCAGGGGCAGGCGGCCGCAGCGCTCCAGTACCTCGGCAAAGGTTAATTCAGCCGGCTCCCAGTTAAAGCGGATTAGGAAATGCCCTTCCTGCTGTGCCTCCCGTGTGGCCTGCAGCGTGCCGCCTTCAAAGTATAAACTAACGGGGCCGCTCTTCCAGCGCTTGTTGTTCCCCACCAGGCACTTCCACACGGCGTTGCCGGTTTGCTGCATGGCCAGCTGCACCTCGCGGTGCGGCGCTACCGGCTCCAGGCAGAATATCTCCACACTGCCGCCGGTCTCTTTCTGGAGCAGCAAGCGGGCCTGCACCACTTTGGTATCGTTAAATACCAGCAAAGTATGGGGCGGGAGCAAAGCAGGTAGATCTGTAAAGGTATGATCCGAAACCTGGCCACTGCGGTAGCACAGCAGCTTCGACTGGTCGCGTTCCGGCAACGGAAATTTAGCAATGCGCTCGTCGGGCAAGGCGTAAACAAAATCCTTTATCGCAAGTTTTCTGGGGTCAATCATCTTTAAAAGTTCTGAGTTCCGAGTTCCGAGTTACGAGTTTACAAATTCGTAACTCGGAATTCGGAACTCTCTAAAGGTTCTTGAGGAAATCTTCGTCCAGTGGGGGCAGGGGCTCATCATCTTCATCGTTCTGGGCGGCTGCTTCCCAGTCAATGTCTTCCAGCAGTTCCAGCCCTTCCATGGTTAGCTCGTCCAGCTCCTCTTTGGTGCCCGCATCCAGCGTACGTTCAAACAAACCCAGGAGCAGCTCGCGGTGTTCGTTCACAAAGATCTCGTGGTAGAGGTGGTCAAAGCTGCCGATCTTTTTCTGGATGATCTTGTCGATATCTTTCGTGCTGTTTGCTTTGAGGGCTTCCTGCAGCGTTTCCAGGGCTTCAATGCTTTTTTCGTTGTCCGAAAGGCGCGTGAAGGCTTTTACGAAGGCTAGGGCAACTCCCAGGCGCACCATTTCAAAATAAAAGCTGAGCTCTTCTGATGGCTGGCCACCTTTTAAACGGGAGGCCTTGAGCGCCCGCTCCAGGTGCTCGTAGGCTGCGGCAGTGCCGCCTTCCAATGCCTGCGGCGCTTCGGGGGCGTAGGCGAATTCAATCAGTAGTTCAAAGCTTCGGGCACTCATACGCTTGTGGGTTAAATTCTTAAAGGCTGCAAAGGTACGTGATTATACTTTCTTACACCATGGCTGCCCAAAGAGTTGTAGGCGCCCGGACCAACTGAGCGGAGCAGGTATAAAAAAACCGGCCCTGCGTAAGCAGGGCCGGTTTAGAGAGGATTTACTGAACTAGTTACTTCATCAGGGTAATGCTACCCGATATAGGCGGTTCCGTGGCGTTCAGGCGGATGACGTAGTAGTAGGCCCCTGCCGGAAGCGGACGGCCGTTTTTAGTGCCATCCCATGGCGTGGTATAACCCCGCGTCTCAAACACCATCTCGCCCCAGCGGCTGAAGATCTGCACTGTGCAGTTCTCGTATCCTTCCAGGTGCCTGATCTGGAACACATCATTGTACCCGTCGCCATTCGGCGTGATCACGTTGGCCGGCTCTACCTTCGGCGATACGGTAACGGTTACCTGGTTGGTAGCGATACAGCCGCCAGCAGTGGTTACGGTCACCGTATAGGTGGTGGTCACTTTCGGGCTGGCCATCGGGCTGGCGATGGTCGGGTCCGACAATCCGATTTCCGGCGACCACTTGTAAGAAACGCCGCCTTCGGCCGAGATCTTCACAGCTTTGCCATAGAAGATGGAAACATCCCCGCTTACAATAGCTTCCGGTGCTACCACGATCGCTTTCACTTCGCGGCGCTCCGGGCTCACGCATCCGGTGCTGTTAACCGCCTGCACAAAGTAGGAGGTCGTGGTCACCAGCTGCGGCGTGGCATACGAGGTGCCAACCTGCAGCAGGTTGCCGCCAACCGGCGCATCGTACCACTCCAGGGTTTCGCTGCCATTGGCAGCGGCCGTTAAGGTCACCGAGTTGCCCGGGCAGATCTCCTGGGAGGCAGCTACCGGGGCAGCCGGTAACGGCACTACCACTACTTTTACCAGGTTGCTGTAGCTTTCCGGGCAAGGACCTGTGGCCGTTACTTTGCGGCGGAACCAGGTGGTGCGGGTATAAGCGCCCGTTGGCGAGTAGCTCTGGGCCGTGGCGCCTGCCACATCCGTAAACCGCACCCCATTGTCACTTTGCTGCCACTGGTAAGTATAGGCCCCGTTCGTTCCGCCCGGCACTGTGCCTGTGATGCGGGCCGGCGTTTCGCCGTAGCAGATCGCCGGTACAGCGCTGATCGTGTTGTTGCTGATCGCTGACACAACCGACACAACGACGGCCTTCCGCGTGCTGCTCACGCAACCCGAGCCATTGGCCGCCTCCACATAGAAGGTGGTATTAGCTGTAAGCGCATCTGAAGTAAAGGTAATGCCCGAACCTAAGAAGGTGCCGCCAACACTGGCCGTGTACCAGTTATACGTCATACCCGACTGGGCATTCTTCACGGAGAGAGAGGCGTTGCTGCCGGCGCAGGTGGTTACATTGTCGGCAAGCGGCGCGGCTGGCAGTGGCACCACAGTCACTTTTACGGCGTTGCTGATGCTTTCCGGGCAAGGACCTGCGGTTTTCACTTTTCTTCGGAACCAGGTAGTAGCCGTTAGGGCGCCGGGCGTATAATCCTGGGCGTTGCCGCCGGCTATACTTGTAAAGCTCACGCCATCGGCGCTGCGCTCCCACTGGTACAGCATGTTGGTGCCGCCCCCCGCCGGCAAGGTGCCGGTTAGTTTAGTTGGTGCGCTGCCGTAGCAGATCGTTTGCTCCTCGTTCACCTCATTATCGGTAATAGCCGCTACAACAGTAACAGTTACCGTCTGGCTGGCACTGGCGCAAGCCTGCCGCGAAGCAGCATAGGCTGTTACAGCGTAGGTAGTATTGGCCGTCAGTGATTCGGTGGTATAGCTGGTGCCGGTGTACAGCAGTGCGCCGTTTACATCAAACCACTTGTATACTACGGTCGGATCCGGGGCGGTAATGGCTAGCGTGGCAGAGCTGCCGGTACACACGGTGGCGGCATTTACCAGCGGTACGCCCGGTTTAGCGACCACGGTCACATCAACCTGCTTTAGCGTAGCGCTTGCGCAGTTGCCGCTATTTACGGCCGCCACAAAGTAGCTTCTGTTGGCAGGTATAGCGCCGGAAGTATAGGAAAGGCCGGTGCCGATCTGGTCGGTAGCCGTTGCATCACTGTACCACCTGTACTCCAGGGCTGGATCGGGGTTCTTCACCCACAGCGTTACCGCCTCACCGGCACAAATAGTGGCATTTTCTACCGCCGGTGCTGCCGGCAGCGGCAATACAGTTACTACTGCCGGCTTGCGCGACATACTCACACAACCATTTGCCGTAACAGCCTCTACATAATAAGTGCTGCTGCTGGTCAGGTTGCGGGTAGTGTAGGTGCTTCCGGTGGTGAGCAGGTTGCCACCAACCGGCGCATCAAACCAGCGGTAACTCAGGTTTGCCTGCTCGTCTGCTACCGTCAGCGTAGCCGTCTGGCCGGCGCAGATCGTTTGGTTGGTTACTACCGGCAGGGCTGGCAGCGGCGTTACTTCCACCAGAACGGCCTTTCGCTCGCTGATGCATCCGCTTGCCGTGCTGGCTTCTACATAGTATGTTCTGCTCGAGGACAGGGGAGAGGTATTGAACGTCGGGCCGGTGGCCAGGGCTGTTCCTCCTGCGGCTGCCGTGTACCATTTATACGTCAGCGCCGCATTGAAATCCTTCACCGTTATACTTGCCGAGCTGCCGGAGCAAACCGTTACGTTGTCTGCCAGCGGCCTGGCCGGCTGCTGGGTAACGCTCACGGTAACGGCGCGGCGGCTGCTGGTGCAGGCCTGCGCCGAGGCTGTGGTGGCCTCCACATAGTATACGGTGGTTCTGCTCAGCGCCGGCGTGGTGAACGAGGTGCCGCTCTGCTGCAGAATGCCGTTGCCATCATACCAGTTGTAAAGCAGTTTGGAATCCGGCGATGTAACAGAAAGCGTGGTTTGCTCTCCTGCGCAGATCGCTTTATCTGCTGCTTCGGGTGCCTCGGGCAGTGGGGTCACAAAGACCGTTACGGCACGGCGGGCACTGTAACAACCACTTGCATTCACCGCCTCCACAAAATAGGTTGTGGTGGCAGCCATTGAGGTTGCTGTGAACGAGGCGCCGGTTGCGATGCTGCTGCCGCCGGTGGCTACGGTATACCAGCGGTAAGTCTGCTCGCCGCTAGGTGCCGAGGTGCCGGTGCTGATGCGTAAGGTGGCGTTGCTTCCGGCACAAACCGTTACATTCTCGGCCCTCGGCATGGCTGGCAATGGTACTACCGTAATCTCTACTGCCGCGCTGGTATGCGCCGGGCAGGTGATGCCGGCCATCGCTTTTCTTCTGAACCAGGTGGTAGCGGTAAGAGCTTCGGGTGTGTACTCTCTGCCGGCGGCATTGGCTATACTTGTAAAGTTGATGCCGTCTTCGGAGCGCTCCCACTGGAAGGTGATGCCTCCCGTGCCGCCAACCGGCTGCGAGCCGGTGAGCGTAGCCGGTGTGCTGTTGTAACAGATGGTCTGGGCCGCCTGGATGACGTTGTTGGCAATGGCCTGGGCCACGGTTACGGTAACGGTTTTGCGGGTAGCGCTGGCACAGCCATTCGTCGTTTCGGCCGTGACATAGTAGGTAGCGCTTGCCTGTAACACCGGGGTAGTATAACCCGGCCCCGTAGCCAGCAGCTCATCCTGTTCATTGTACCATTTATAAGTGACAGACGGAACTGTGTTGCTGATCCAGAGCACGGCGGTAGAACCGGCACAGATCGTCGCATCTTCCACAACAGGCGTTGCAGGCAGGGGCGTGATGGTGACGTTCACTGTTTCGCGCGGGCTGCTGCAACTTGGCGAGGTTTGGGTGGCTGCTTCTACAAAATATGTGGTGCCAGTTGAAAGCGCAGGAGTCGTATAGGTGTTGCCGGTGGCCAGCTGCGTGCCGTTCTGGTCATACCAGCGGTACAACAGCGTCGCATCCGGGTTGGCTACCGCCAGGGTTACCGGTTGGCCGGCGCAGATGGTTTTGTCCGGGGCAACCGGGGTAGCCGGTGCCGGAATCACGCCCACGGCCACGGCACGGCGGGTGCTGCTGGTGCAGCCCGATGCCGTTGCCGCTTCCACATAGTAGGTTCTGCCGGTAGTCAGAGCCGGAGTAGTATACCTGGAGCCCGTATGGATCGGGGTACCGCCGGTAGCTACCGTGTACCAGCTATAGGTAATGCCCGGTAAGATACCGGATACCACCAACTCGGCGGCACTGCCGGTGCAGACATTCACGTTGCTTACAACCGGAGTGGCCGGCCGCGTCGCCACGTTTACTGCCACTGCCGTGCGTGGGCTCAGGCAGCTTGGCGTTGCGGCCGTAGCTGCCTCTACATAAAACACAGTATTGCTGTTCAGCACACCGGTCGTATAGGTGGTGCCGGTAGCCAGCAGCGTGTTGTTACCATCATACCAGCTGTAGGTCAGGCCGGCTTCCTGGTTGGTTACGGCCAGGGTGGCCTGCTCGCCGGCGCAAATGTTCTGGGCTTCTGCCAGTGGCGCTGCCGGCAAGGGCAGCACCGATACGGTTACCGTGCGGCGCGGGCTAATACAACCGCTATTATTTACTGCCTCCACATAAAACGTTGTGGTGCTCTCCAACGGATTCGTGGTGAACGAAGTGCCGGCAAGTATGGCACTGCCTCCTACCGGGCTGGTATACCAGCGGTACGTGTAAGCGGTGTTGGCATCCTGTATACTTAGCGTGGTTGCAGCGCCCTGGCAGATGGTGGCGTTTGCTGCCATCGGCGTAGCAGGAATCGGGGTAATAGTGATCTGCACCGCACTGCTTATACTTTCAGCACATGGGCCAACCGCTCTTACCTTCCTGCGGAACCAGGTGGTAATGTTCAGGGCTGTGGGCGTGTAGTGCTGGTTGGTGGCATTGGCAATGCTGGTAAAGTTGATGCCGTCCTCGGAGCGCTCCCACTGGTAGCTGTAGTTGCCGCCCCCGCCGTTAGGCAGGGAGCCCGTGAGCGTGGCCGGCGTGCTGCCGCTGCAGATGCTCTGGCTGGCATTGATGAAGTTGTTGGCCACAGCCGGCGTTACAGTTACCACTACGCTGCTGCGCACCGGGCTGCTGCAGGCAGTGCCGGTGTTTGTTACGGCTTCGAGGTAATACGTCGTGCTATTGTTCAGGGTACCGGTGGTGAACGATACGCCGGTTCCAGCCAGGGCGCCGCCGCTGTACCAGTTGTAAATTACGTTCGGCTCCTGGTTGCGAACCCACAAAGTGGTGGTGCTTCCGGCGCAGATAGTTACGTTGTCCGCCTCCGGTGTAGCAGGCAGCGGGGTTACATCTACCGTTACCGCTCTGCGGCTGGTGCTGACACAACCGGTTGCCGTTACGGCAGCTACATAATACGTGGCGCCGGAAGTTAAAACGGCTGTTGTGTAGGTATCGCCGGTTGCCAGCGGGCTGCCTTCTGTGGCGGCATCATACCATACATACGAGAGGGCATTATCCGGATCAGTTACCTGCAGCGTCGCTTTCTGGCCTGCGCAGATGCTCATGTTGGCTGCCAACGGAACCGCTGGCAAAGGCACCACTTCTACCACCACGGCCGTTCTGCCACTGGCGCAACCTGCTGCCGATACCGCCTCTACGTAATACGTTCTGCCGGAGGTAAGCACCGGCGTCGTGAAGCCTGGCGTGCTGGCGACGGCTGTTCCGCCCGTTGGGGCTGTATACCACTTATAAGTCACATTCGGATCAACCACGCTTACGGCTAAAGTAGCGGTGCTGCCTGAGCAGGTAGAAACACCTGCTGCCTGCGGCAACTGAGGCTGTGGCGCCACTTCTACTGTCACCGTCGTGCGGGTGCTTGCGGCACATTGCGGCGGCGTGATGTAAGAAGCTTCTACCTGGTAAATGGTGGTCTGGTCCAGTGCCGGTGTGGCGAATGAGGTGCCGGTAGCTACCTGCGTGCCATCCAGGGTATACCACTTGTAGTTTACACCCGAAACCGGGCTTGTTACAGCAAGAGTGGTCGTCTGGCCGGTGCAGATCGCTTTGTTCTCCACCACGGGTGCCTCCGGCAGCGGCCGTACGGTAACCGTTACCGCACGGCGGGCACTAATGCAGCCGGTGGCGTTCATGGCTTCAACATAGAAGGTTGTCGTGGTGCTCAGTTCACCGGTCTCAAAAGCAGGCAGCGAACGAAGCGGGTTTCCGCCGGTGGCCGTGGCGTACCAGTGGTAGGTGAAGGCATTATCCGGGTTGCTCACCTGCAACGTAACCGAAGAGCCGGCGCAGCTGGTGGCGCCGTTGGCTACCGGTGTGGCTGGGAGTGGGGTTACGGTAACATGGATCGTGTTGCTGGTCTGCTCGGCACAAGGGCTGCCAATGGCCGTTACTTTCCTGCGGTACCAGACATCTGCTGTAAAGGTGGACGTTGGTGTAAAGTGCTGGCTAGTGGCCCCGCTGATGGCGCTGAAGTTCATGCCATCGGTGCTGCGCTCCCACTGGTACGTATAGGTGCCATTACCGCCCGCAGGCGTGGAGCCGGTCAGCGGAGCTGGAACAGCACCTGTGCAGATCGTCTGGTCGGTGCCGATGAAATTGTTGGTGATCGGAGGAACAACCGTTACCTGCACCATTCTGCGTACGGCACTGGCACAGGCAGTTGCTGTAGTAGTTACTGCTTCCACATAATACGTGGCACTAACATCTAAATTGCCTGTCGTGTAGGAGTTGCCTGCGGAGAGGAAACCACCGGCATTGTCGTACCATTTATAGGCCAGTCCTGCTACCGGGTTTGTAACCCAGAGGGTTATACTTGCTCCTGCGCAAATGGTCTGGTTGTTCACTTCCGGAGTGGCCGGCAGCGGCGTCACGGTAACAGTTACCGCGCTGCGGGAAGTGCTCGCGCAGCCATTTCGGGTAGCAGCTTCCAGGTAATAGGTGGTGCTGCTTTGCAGGGCAGCTGTCGTGTAAGTATCGCCGGAGGCCAGCAGGTTGCCATCTACAGCAGCATCATACCAGTTGTAGACCAAGTTGGCATCAGCGCCGGTAACAGCAAGTACAGCTGTGGATCCGGAGCAGATGGTTTGACTGGCGGCAACAGGCGTGGCCGGTAGCGGGGTGATAGTGACGCTTACGGCAGTGCGGCCGCTAGTGCAACCGGCGCCATTTACAGCCTCTACATAGTAAGTGCGGTTAGAGGTGAGGGCTGCGGTGGTAAAGGCCGGGCTCTCAGCGATGGAAGTGCCGCCGGTAGCCACCGTGTACCATTTGTAAGTGATGGCCGGATCGATAATACGTACGGAAAGCCGCGCCGTGCTGCCCGCGCAGATGGTGGCATCTGCTGCTTCAGGCATGGCAGGTATGGCTGTTACGGAAACAGCTACAGCCCTACGGTCGCTTATACAAGCCGGCGAAGAGATCGTGGCCGCCTCTACATAAAACGTCGTGCTGGCAGGCAGCGGATCCTGCGTCGTGTAGGAAGTACCGGTTCCAACAAGGGTACCCGTCTGATCATACCACGAGTATACCAGGTTCTGAGAGGAGGAAGAAACCGCCAAGGTGGCTTTCTGTCCTGCACAGATAAACGCATCTGCCACAGCAGGAACAGCCGGTTTGTCGGTAACAACCACTGTAACGGCTCTGCGGGGGCTCACACAGCCTGTGCCGTTCACGGCCTCTACGTAGTAGGTGGTGGTGGCGCTAAGTTCAGGTGTATTAAACGAGTCATCGATCTTAAGTGCGTTTCCGCCCGTGGCAGTGGCATACCAGCGATAAGTATAGCCGGGGGTAACATCCCTTATACTTAGCGTAGCGGTTGTGCCGGCGCAAATTGTTTGGTTATTGGCAAGCGGCGTGGCCGGTGCCGCAACGATCGTTATCCGGACTGGTGCGCTGTAAGCGGGTGTGCAAGGACCGGTCGCACTCACTCTTCGTCGGAACCAGGTAGTGGCCGTGAGCGCTCCAGGTGTATAATGCTGGGTAGTAGCTCCGGTTATACCTGTAAAGTTGGTGCCGTCGGCGCTTTGCTCCCACTGGTAGGCATAGCTTGTGCCGCCGCCAACCGGTATTGAACCGGATAGCTCAGCTGGCGTGGCGCCATGGCAGATCGTCTGGTCCGATGCAATCGTGTTGTTGGTGATGCCCGGGGTAACGGTTACCGTAACTGTTCTGCGCGAAGCGCTGGCACACTCGGTGCTGTTGTTGGTTACGGCTTCCAGGTAATAGGTGGTATTGTTGTTTAACGTGCCAGTGTTGTAGTACTGGCCGGTGGCTACGTGCGTGCCGTCACTCTTATACCATTTATAAAGAAGCGTAGAGGCAGGGTTCTGAACAGAAAGCACCGCAAACCCGCCCGCGCAGATCGTGGCATCCTCTGCTACCGGCGTAGCGGGCAACGGCGTTACAGTTACTGTTACGGCGCTGCGTGTGGGGCTTACGCAACCATTGCCTGAAAGGGCTTCGACATAATACGTGGTGCTGGTCTGTAGTATTCCGGTATTATAGGTGTTGCCGGTGGCCAGCGGATCAGGAGCGGTGCTGCTGGCATACCAGCGATAAGTTAACGTTTCATCCGCATCCGAAACAGCCAGGAGTGCCGGCCTTCCTGCACAGAGCTCCATGTTAGGGGCAAAAGGAGCTTCGGGTAGTGGGGCAACATGCACGGTAACCGGCACTCTGCCACTTGCGCAACCCGAGGCGGTTACCGCCTCTGCATAATAGGTTCTGTCGGATGTCAGGGTAGGTGTTTCAAAAGCTTCTCCGGTAAAGAGAGCACTTCCGCCTGTTGCCTGCGAATACCAGTTATACGTTACCTGCGTGGACGGATTCTGCACCTGCAACAGGCCTTTGGCGCCGGCGCAAACGGTAATATCAGCTAAGACCGGCTGTCCGGGAAGCGGGGTTACCGTTACCGTTACTTCTCTTCTGGGGCTGGCGCAGGTCGGGTTATTGCTGTAAGCAGCTTCCAGGTAATAGGTAGTGGTGGCCTGCAGATTCGTTACATTCAGCGAGGATACGCTCGAAAGCACCTGCCCGGCGGCATTATACCAGGTATAGCTAAACGAAGGATCCGGCGTGCTAACTGAGAGGGTGGTGTTCTGGCCGGCGCAGATCGTTTTGTTTTCGGCTAGCGGCATTTCAGGCAATTCCCGCACCGTAACAGTTACAGGTCGGCGGGCGCTCACGCAGCCGGAGGCATTGGTCGCGTCCACATAATACGTGGTAGTCGTTCTGAGGATATCTGTCTCGAAAGCCGTTCCGGTGCCTAGCACGTTTCCACCGCTTGCCTCACCATACCATTTGTAGGTAATGCCGGTAACTGGGGCATTTACCTGCAGGGTAGTGCCTGTGCCGGTGCATATCGTACTGGCATCGGCTACCGGGGTAATGGGTAATGGATTTACGCGTATCTGAACGGCCACGCTGCTATTTTCGGGGCAGGAGTTGGACCCTTGTACGCGCCTCCTGAACCAGGTAGTGGTTGAAATGGCGCCAGGCGCATAGTCTTTGCTGACGGCCCCGCTGATGCTGCCATAATTCACGCCGTCGGTGCTACGCTCCCACTGGTACGTATAGGTGCCGTTTCCGCCGGCAGGCGTGGAGCCGGTCAGCGGAAACGGAACAGCACCCATGCAGATCATCTGGTCGGTGCCGATGGTGTTGTTGGTAATGGGCGCTACAACAGTAACAAATACTGCTTTGCGTTGTGCGCTGGCGCAGGCAGCTGGGGTATTGGTTACGGCTTCTACGGCAAAGGTGGTACTGGCGTCCAGAACAGGGGTCGTATAGGAAGTGCCGGTTGCCAGGTAGGCTCCTGCATTATTATACCACTTGTAAACGATGCCGTTGGTCTGATTTGTAACCCAGAGGGTTATACTTGCTCCTGCGCAAATAGTCTGGTTGTTCACTTCCGGAGTGGCCGGCAGCGGCGTCACGGTGACGGTTACCGCGCTGCGTGAGGTGCTCGTGCAACCGTTCCGGGTAGCAGCTTCCAGGTAATAGGTAGTACTATTCTGAAGGGCAGCTGTCGTGTAAATATCGCCCGAGGCCAGCAGGTTGCCATCTACAGCAGCATCATACCAGTTGTAGACCAGGTTGGCATCAGCGCCGGTAACAGCAAGTATAGCTGTGGATCCGGAGCAGATGGTCTGACTGGCGGCAACAGGCGTGGCCGGTAGCGGCGTAACGGTGACGCTTACGGCAGTGCGGCCGCTGGTGCAGCCGGCGCCATTCACAGCCTCCACATAGTAGGTGCGGTTAGAGGTAAGGGCAGCCGTGGTGAAGGCCGGGCTCTCAGCGATGGAAGTGCCGCCGGTAGCTACCGTGTACCATTTGTAAGTGATGGCCGGATCGATAATACGTACGGAAAGACGCGCCGTGCTGCCCGCGCAGATCGTCAGGTCTTCTGCTACCGGCAGGTTAGGCGTTGTGGTGACGGTTACGGCTACGGCCTTACGGGCACTCACGCACGAAGGCGTCGTGGTAGTGGCTGCCTCCACATAAAAGGTCGTGCTGGCGCTCAGGGGCTGCGGTGTTGTAAACGAGGTGCCGGAGCCTACCTGGGTGCCGGCGTTATCATACCAGGTATATACCAGGTTTTGCGCGGCCGCTGAAACAGTGAGTGTGGCGGTTTGGCCCTGGCAAATAAATTTGTCCGGCACCTGTGGCAGTTCCGGTACAGGGGTAACGGTTACGGTCACAGCTCTGCGCGGGCTCACACAACCTGTGCCGTTCACGGCCTCCACATAGTAAGTAGTGGTGGCGCTTATTTCAGGCGTTACAAAGGTTGAATTGATATCGAGTATGTTACCGCCTGTTCCCGCTGCATACCAGCGGTAAGTATAGCCTTGGGTGACATTCTGTATTTGTAGTGTGGCCGTTGTTCCTGCGCAGATAGTGGTATTGGCAGCAAGGGGTGTAGCCGGCGGCGCAATGGTCGTGATCTGCACTGCCGGGCTGTAGCTGGGACCACAGGGGCCTGTTGCCGTCACTTTTCTGCGGAACCAGGTAGTGGTGTTGAGCGCACCCGGAGAGTAGTGTTGGCCGGTTTCGCCGGTTATACTTGTAAAGTTGCTGCCGTCGGCGCTTTGTTCCCATTGGTACAAATACCCCGTGCCGCCACCAGCCGGAACAGAGCCATCCAGGCGGGCCGGCGTGCTGCCGCTGCAGATGCTCTGGCTGGCCGTAATGGTGTTGTTGGTGATAAGGGGAGTTACGGTTACGGCTACGGCTTTGCGGGTGGCGCTGGTACAGGCCGTCGTATTTACGGTGATAGCTTCCAGGTAATAGGTGGTGCTTTCGCTGAGCGAACCGGTGTTGTAGAAGATGCCGGTGCCTACCTGCCTGTCATCGGCATTATACCATACATACCGGAGCGAGGCATCCGGGTTCTGTACTGATAGGATGACATACCCGCCGGCGCAGGTTATTTTGTCTTCTGCCATCGGCTCAGCCGGGAGCGGGGTTACGGTTACCTGCACGGCCTGCCGTGAGGCGCTTGCGCAGCCAGAGGCTGTCATCGCTTCCAGGTAATACGTGGTGGTAGCCTGCAAGGCTCCTGTCGGATACGTCTGGCCGGTAGCTACGGGGTTAAGGGCGGTGGCGGAAGTATACCAGTTATAGGTAAGCGCATCATCCGGGCTGGTGACGATTAGAGTGGCCGTTTCGCCGGCGCAGATGGCGACATCTGCCGCAAGCGGTGTTTCCGGGAGTGCTGTTACCCGTACGTTCACGGCTTTACGGCCACTGGCGCAACCACCGGCAGTTGTCGCTTCCACATAATAGGTGCGATCCGATGTCAGGGCAGGTGTATCAAAGACAGGCTCGTTTTTAACAGAAGTACCGCCTGTTGCAACCGTGTACCATTTGTAGGTGAGGGCTGGATCAGCATTCTGTACCTGCAGTCGGCCGGTGGCGCCAGCGCAGATGGTGATATCATTTACGACAGGCAGGGCTGGTAGTGGCGTTACGATTACAGTTACTTCGCGGCGCGGACTTGCACAGGTAGGGTTCGAAGTATAGGTGGCCTCCAGGTAATATGTGGTGGTGGCCTGCACATTGGTCAGGGGCAAGGTCGTCTGGCTGGAGAGCAACTGCCCGGCAGTGTTGTACCATTTATACGAGAGCCCGGCAGCCGGAGAGGTCACTGCCAACGTGGTGTTCTGGCCATAGCAGATGGTAGTGCCGGCAGCCATCGGCATTTCCGGAAGGGCTCTGACTGATACGGTTACTGCCTGGCGCGGGCTTATGCAGCCATTGCCATTGGTTGCCTCCACGTAAAAGGTCGTGTTGGTTTCCAGGATGCCGGTCGGGTAAGTGATGCCGGTGCCGAGTACGTTTCCGCCCGTGGCGGCATTGTACCATTTGTATGTAATGCCGGTTACCGGGGCGTTTATACTTAGGGTAGCCGCTGTTCCGGTACAAACTGTTTGTGCGTCTGCTACCGGGGTGGCTGGAAGGGCATTTACCGTTACCTGCACAGTGTTGCTATAGCTTTCAGAGCAGGAGTCAGCCCCTTTCACGCGTCTTCGGAACCAGGTAGTAGTGGTAAGGGCGCCCGGGCTATAGTTCTCGGCAGTAGCACTGCTGATGTTGGTAAAAGTGGTGCCATTTTCGCTTTTCTCCCACTGGTAAGTCAGGATGCCGCTGCCACCGGTCGCTGCGCTGCCGTTAAGTAAGGCTGGCGTGTCGCCGTTGCAGATGGTCTGGCTGGCGGTTATGGTGTTGTTGGCGATAGGTGGAATAACGGTTACAACCACCGTTCTGCGGCCGGGGCTTGCGCAGCCGCTTGCGTTGTTTGTTACGGCATCTACATAATAGGTGGCGCTGGTTGCCAGGTTCCCTGTTGGCAGCGAGGTGCCTGTCTGGAGCAGCGTGCCGCTGCTGTTGTACCAGCGGTATACAAGGGCAGAAGTAGGGTTGCTGATGTATAAGGTGGTGCTGCCGCCGCTGCAGATGGTGGCGCCTGTTACTTCCGGAATAACAGGCAGGTCAATGACAGAAACGACTACTGCCTTGCGGCTGGCGCTGGCGCAACCAGCGCTGTTTACAGCCTGCACATAATAAGTGGTGGTGCTGGCCAGGGCATTGGCAGTGGTGAAGGTGGTGCCGGAGGCAAGCAGGCTGCCGCCTTGTGCCGCATCATACCATTGGTATTCCAGTCCTGCCGTTGGGGCCATCACCGTCAGGGTGGCTTTGTTGCCGGCGCAAATGGTCACATCATCGGCAACGGGCACAGCAGGTAGCGGCGATACCGTTACAGTTACAGCCCTGCGGGTGGCACTAATACAACCGAAGCCGCTTACGGCCTCCACATAGTATGTTTTGTCAGATGTTAATGCTTCGGTAGTAAGCGTAGGGGCATTCAGGGCGATGGCCATGCCGCCGGTAGCTGCTGTATACCAGTTGTAGCGGAGACTGCCATCCGGGAAAGGGATCTGCAGGGTAGCGGAAGTGCCGGTGCAGATGGTTTTGCCGGGGATAACGGCCACGACAGGCAACTGGTTGATCTCAACTTTCACCACATTGCTGGCTACGGCAGGGCAGGTAGCAGTGCTTGTACCGGCCATGCGCCGGAACCAGGTGGTGGTGCTAAGTACCTGCGGGGCATAGTCGATGCCTGTTGCGCCGTTTATATTCGTAAAATATGTGCCATCCTCGCTGTACTGCCACTGGTAAGTATACCCTCCGCCGCCGCCATCCGGTATGTTGCCCTGCAGCTGCGCCGGCGTTTCACCCCGGCAGAGCATTTGGTTAGCGGTAATCGTGTTGTTGCTGACAGGCTGCAGTACCGTAACCAGTACGGCACGTTTGGGGCTGGTACAACCTGGCGAAGCATTGGTAACGGCCTCTACATAAAACGTGGTGTTCTCGGAAAGAGGCCCGGTGGGGTAGGTGACACCCGTGGAAAGGATCGTTCCTTCGCTGTTATACCACCTGTAAAAGAGGGTGGCATCGGTGGGGTTTACGGCCAGTGTGGCGCTGTTGCCGGCGCAAACAGTTACACCGTTTGCAACAGGCTGTGCAGGTGGGGTGGTAACTGTAACCGTTACAGCGCGCCGGTTGGAAATACAGCCTGCCGAAGTAGTAGCTTCTACATAATACGTTTTGTTGGAAGTAAGCGGCCCTGTGGGAAAGGAGCTGCCTGTGCCTAAAACGCTGCCGCCGGTGGCTACATCATACCAGCGGTAAGTATAAGTGGCCGGGTCGGCATTGTTGATCACGATCGTAGTGCCGGAACCGGCGCAAGCCATCGGGTCGGTAATGTTGATGGAAACCGGCAGTGGGGCCACGCCAATGCGAACCGTATTACTGATCGTGGGTGGACAAGAACTGGTAGAGGTTACTTTGCGGCGGTACCAGGTGGTGGTGGAGAGGCTGCCGGGAGCAAAATCCTGGGCATTCGCACCAGGTATATCGAAAAAGTCCGCCCCGTTCTCGCTACGTTGCCATTGGTAAGTATAAGTGCCGCCGCCGCCCTGCGGAACAACTCCTGTTAAAGCAGCAGGCGTGCCCCCACTGCACAACGACTGATCGGCCGAAATGGTGTTGTTGGTGATCGGCGGGGTAACCACTGCTTTTGCTTCCACCCGGGCTGTCGTGCTGCTACACGAACTGTTAGCGGGCGTGGAGGCCTCTACATAAAAGCTGGTGTTTGCTGAAAGTGTCTGCGGGGAGGTAAAAGTAGGGCCGGTACCGATGGAGGTAGTGGTGGTTGTGTTGGCATACCACTTGTAAACCGTGTTCAGATCTGCGTTGGCTACTGTGAAACTGGCCTGCGTTCCGGAACAAACAATCACGTCGTTCACCACCGGGGTAGCTGGCCGTGGGACTACTGTTATTTTAAGAACATTCGATTCCTCCCCACAATAGTTGTTGTAGGCAACTCTTTTAAACCACGTGGTCTGTGACAAAGGAGACGGGGTATAATCGCGGTTACGGGCAGAAGCAATAGGGAAGAAATCCGCATCCACTCCGGTAGTGCTCTGGAACCATTGGTAGGTCATAAAGCTCGAGTTCGGAGCATTGCCCGATATCAAGCCGGGTGTTTCGCCGCTGCATACCTGTTGGGTGCTTGTGCTAATGCCGCCGCCACTGCCCGTTGGAGAGGTGGCGGTGAGCGATGCAGCGGTGCGCGTGGAACTGGTACAGCCTGCCTGTGTGGTTGCTTCAATGTAATACGTGCCGGGGGTAGCGGTAGTATAGGTGGTGCCCCATACCAGGGGCGAGCCTCCTGTGGCGACGTTATACCACTTGTAGATATAATTTGGGTTCGGGCTTGTTACCCACAAAGTTCCCTGCGTTCCGGTACACATACCGCCATTTTCGACAATGGGCGGGTTAGGGCGTGCCTCTACTGTAATGGCTTGGCTGGCAGTAGCAGAACCGCAAGTATTTGAGACGGTAACGCTTACCCGGTACGTACGGCCTTCCTGAAAACTGAAGCTGGGGTAAGCAGTGTTTGTAGCGGATACAACGCCATCAATCGACCAGGAATATGTAAGGTTTGTGCCTGTATAGGAGACCTGATGGTTACCGTTTGCGTTGGTAAACGTGATGGTTTGCGGTCCGCAGTAACCCTTGTCCGGGGACATGGTTACTGTAGGCGTGGGGCAATTCTGGGCAAAGGCTTTCTCGGTCTGGGTGATAAAGAGAAAGAAGGAAAGGAGCAGGGGTAAAAATATCTTCATATAAGATTTGTTTTCTACTTTGAATCAGTACAATTAAAAGCTAGTGAAAGCTTCCGGATGATGTAAGTAATAAATTGCACTATAATGTTTTTGGTTGTTGTATTTTGCTCATTCAGACCTGAAAAAACAGGCTAAATAAAATTTGATTTATTTTTTGATAGATCTTGTGCTATATAATGCAATTTTATGCAAAAAGCACGATTATTCAAATGGATAGATATAGAAATTTGATGCTTTGCTTGATGCTTTGGAAAAGTAGCCGGGAGAGAAAAATAGTATCGAAAAGCTTGTGATGGTAACCAGTTGTTGAAGTATAATTATAACGTTTTGTCAAGTATTATAAATAAATCAGTTCATACTGACCGGGCAGAGTATAAACAAGGATATCAGATAAGCGGGGATGATGCAATTTAAAAGAAGCAAACACGCAGGCGGTAGTAAAAAAGCTGGCGAGGTAGCAAAGGCATTTGCGTTATACTTACCAGACCCAGGTAGGGCAGATGACTTTCTGGCTGTTTTGCAGCTTAAAACCTATCACCACTTCATGGCTTCCGGCACTCACCTGGTTGAGGTTGGAGGTTGTCAGATCGTAGGAATAGCTCATGTCGAGCAGGGGGCTCAGGTTAACCCCTGCCATGAGGGCCATGGCATCATTATGTCGGTAGGATGCGCCAGCCCACACACGCTGAGAAAACAAAGCCCGGAGGTTGAAATCAATCGCGGGAGTTGCCGATTCTGTCATCTTTATCATCACGGACGGGACAAGCGAGAGGTCGCGGCTCGGCTGCAGGCGTATACCGGCGGTTCCATAATAGTGGGGTTGCTGGCGCATGTGGGGCTGTCCGGCAGCGCCGCCGTTCTCCACATCACTGCTGTTGCGCAACAATTGCCCACCCGAAAAGCCTGCAAAGAAATCCGGGCTGTAGAGCCATACACCCAAGCCTAAATCGGCTTTCAACGCATTTTGAACGGTACCCGACAGGTACGGATCGCCCGGGTCATAAACCACCGCATTTTGCGAATTGAAAGTGAACTGGGAAACACCGCTGGAGATGCCACTCGACAGGGTGAGATAGCGGCTGATAGGCTGGTGGTAGGAATAACTCAGGTTTAGGGTAGAGGTGCGTAAAAGGCCGGCTTTGTCCATCATGGCCAGCATGCCAAAGCCATGGTGTGGCACTGAGCGCTTGAAGCTGTTCTGCTTGGAAAAGCCACCGTGGCTTGCTTTTGTTTCTTTGGGAGAATGATTTCCGTTATAGCCCAGCGAGCCATGAAGGGTGGCATAAAAGCTGGTGGGGGCACCTTCCAGTCCCGTCCACTGGGTACGGTAGCCCAGGCGCAGGTCGGTGTATGTTTCAATGCCACCTACTGCAGGGTTCGTCAGGTAATTATTCTGCACATACTGCGTATACTGCGGCCGTTGTTGAGCCAGCGCAGCCAGGCAGGGCATAAGAAAAAGGAATGCTCCCAGTAAAAGTTGTTTCATAGCTGCACGCTGTTATTCTTCAATTTTCACTCCCACTAAAGGAGGGTTGCCACATTGGTTGATTACCTAAACTCTTCTTGCTAGCAGTAATAGCCGGTATACTTCTACCGAACTGGCAGCCGTTTCCCAGGTATGCTTGAACATAACAAAAAAACAGATTCTTATTTTTGTTATGTTCTTTACCGGTTTAATAAAATTTGTAATTTACTTGGAAGATACAAGGCTTTCAAAGTATAGCAAATATACAATAGTTAGGCATATAAAAAAGCTTTTGAGTGACTAACCCCACTTTATGTAAGACAGTTCAAAAAAAGGATAAGAAAATATCAATTGGATTTATAGTATATGTTTGGCTGCTTTTACGGCCTGAGTGCCTCCGAATAGCATCGCTGGAATTATCCTTCAGCAAGATGGTACCAAATCTTTTTTCCTTGAGCTTGCGCTATAACCGCTAAGCAGGCAATGCGTAGAAGCAGCAGGATACTAAGCCAAGGTGCTGCCTTGTTTTCCGTAGCTCAAAAAATGCTTTGGGTTATGCTCTTTTATCTCTGGAAGTAGCTTACAAAACCACAATGTTCAGCGGCAGCTATACTTGTTTTATGTAGCCGATCAACATTACTAAATGCATTAACATGAGCAGGTGCTTTGTGGCCGGTTTCGCTCGCAGAACGGGCTGCTGATAAACAACTTTTTTAAGTGTGCTACCAAGAGCGCTAAACCAGCCAAAACCGGAATTCTTTACCCAGAAAAAGCAACTGCAGACCTGCATGAATTCTGTTGTGTGGAGTAGGGTTTCCAAGTCGAATTTTTAAGCCCTAAGGTAGCGATAAGGAGCAAGTCATGAAAAAAGCTGCAGCATGAAAGGTTTATATTCCTACTGCAGCTTTTTATAAACAAGCTAAATAAACCAGAAATGCATTATATATATTCTATTATATATAATGCATTCTTAATGTTTATAAATAATTTATCTAATAATGTAACATAAATCATCTTAGGCTGTATGTAATCTTAATTAAAGATAAAATATTGTTATAAAATTAAAAGTATAACATGCTTTCATAATTTACTTGTGTAAAGGTCCTGTTTGTACTTATCACCTGATGTAGAAAAGCTCTCACCCCCTTCAGTATAAGTATAGTATGTGCTAAAACTTGCCTGAATACTATGCCATCTAGTTCATAATGTGATGCCAGCTTTTTTCATGGCTGAAAATCACATCAGGGAACTACTACGCCCATTTGCGATGCAATTTATATGGTATTTACTATATAAAGTGATTTAAATATTATTCCGAGTGCTGCACCCAACCCCAAACCTTAATGTTATGTATAAAAATTTTACTAGGTTCATTGCCAGGCTTGTTCATTCGCAAAAGCTGGTTTTAAGCACACTAATACTCCTGGTTATACTTGCCTCGGCGGCTTATTTGCGGGCGGCTGTGGGGATTAGTATAACAGGATCTGGTACATATAATCTTTCTGCTGATTTAGCTACCACTACAACTTATACCCCAATCACAAATGTGGTTGTTACAGATGTTGTTGGTGACGACTTTGCGGCTAATAGTTCTTATAGTATTGTGCTGACGGCTCCTATCGGTTGGGTTTTCTCTACTGGTGTTACTGTTACTTTAGCTAACGGAGAAGTTACTCTTGATCCAACTCCTGTTTATACTTCGGATGCTGCGGGTGTGAGAACAATTACCTTAAAGCTATCAACTAGTAATGGTAAACAAAACAAAAATGATCAGATAACAATCTCGGGTCTTAGTATCAAATCTACAAATGGCGTAATCGATCCAACGCAGCCGAAGTTAATAAAAGTTGATGTAATAAATACTTCAACTTCCACTACTGTTGCAACTAAAAGCCCCATCTCTTTATCTCAGGTAGCGGGTGCAGCAAAACAGCTGGCTTTTACCACGCAGCCTTCCACTGTTGAGACAGGCACAGCTATCTCACCAGCACCCCAGGTAATCTTAAAGGATCAGTTTGGTAACACGGCAACCAGTGCTACCAACACAGTTACATTGACCATTGGTACTAACCCGGGCGGAGGGACCTTAACCGGCGGGTCAGCGGTAGCTGCTAATGGAGTAGCTACCTTTTCAAATGTAAGCATCGATAAGCCGGGTGTGGGCTATACACTTGTTGCCTCCGGTTCAGGTCTGACAAGTGCGACAAGTGGTACGTTCACGGTCAATAACAAGCAACCAGTAATTACGGCCGTCACCAAATCGGATGGCAGCACGTTGTGCTTATCTAAAAATGATCCTGCGACCCCTATTACTGTTACAGGAACTGACTTTGTATCAGGAGCTACCGTATTGGTAGGAGGAGTTTCAGTTGCAACTACTTTTGTGAATACCACAACTCTAACCGCTACTATACCAGATACTAAATTAACAACAGCTGGTGGCTTAGGGATTGTTGTTCAAAACCCTGCACCTGCAACCAATGTAAAATCGACTACATTTAATATGCCTGTCGCAGATCTTTACCAATTAACAGTATCCGGATCTACTTCAGTATGTGCTAATTCTACTATCGTTCGGTATAGTGCTAACACAGGCCCTAACGTAAGCTCGCATGAGTGGAAGATCGTATCCGGAGACGCCACCATACGGCCCGGAACAGCAGGATCGGCCATTATTAACGTTGACTTTGGGAATACGAGCGGCGATGTAGTGCTTTCGCTTATTGCGAACAATTTATGTGGTAAGCCGGGCCCTGCGACATTAACTACCATAAGCGTGAAGCCACAGCCTGTGGTTAGTGTTGTTGCCAGCAAAACCGAAATCTGCGCAGGTGAAGAAATAACGCTCACGGCGAGCGGCGCGGACACGTACGTATGGTCTGGTACTGGAGTAGCGGCAGGAACTACGGGTTCAACCCTTACAGTTAGCCCAACTGCCACCATTACGTACCAGGTAGCCGGCACTACAAACACTTGTCAGTCTGTGACGCAAAAAGTTACGATTACAGTGACACCAGCACTCACGCAGGGGACTATTACAAGTATTAGAGAGTATTGCCAGAATGCAACGCCTTCGGCTTTAACGGCTACTGTTAGCGGCGGAGTATCAGCAAAGGTTTATTTGTGGGAGCAAAGCACAACCGGTACTGATTCGTGGGCTCCTGCCGACGGTACAAACAATACGGCTAGTTATTTGCCATCAACTGCTACTGCCGGCACCATGTACTACCGCCGAACCATTACATCAGGTAGCTGCACCAGCGTAGGCGAACCGGTAGCGGTGGTGGTATCACCGGCCATAACAAACAATACTATTCTTTCCGGTGCACAAACCATCTGTTCAGGTACCCCCGTTGCTTTACTGGATGGCGCCACAGCATCAGGAGCCACAGACCTGACATACTTATGGGAACAAAGCACAACGGGCACAGGTAGCTGGGTAGCGGCCGACCAGGTAAACAATGCCGAAGATTACCAGCCTGCCACCCAAACAGTAATTGCCACTACCACCACATACTACAGAAGAAAAGTAGTTTCGGGCTTTTGTACTAACTACAGCGATGTGGTGTCCGTTAAAATTACGGCGATGCCGGTGGCCACTATTCTGGAAGGTTCTAATACCTATTTCTGTTCGCCGGGTACTGCCGTACTAACAGCGCCGAGCGGGACAAATTATACGTATGCCTGGTTCAAAGAAGAAGGGGATACAGATGCCCCTGCAGGAACCGACAGAAGTATCAATGTAAGTATAGCCGGGCAGTATTATGTAATTGTAACACAGGTAACCGATGGCAACAGCTGTTCCACTACATCAGCGCCTATTACGGTTGAAGAAACGATCGTTGGCAATAACATTATCAACAGCCAGGATCAACTGGTTTGTTATGGTGCAACACCTGTTCCGCTCGATGGCAGTGAAGCAACATCAACCTTAGGAACAGTTTCTTACCAATGGCAGGTCAGCAGCAACGGCACTGATTTTACTAACATTGCAAGTGCTGCCGGAGGTATAGGAGTAGATCTTATGCTGGGAGCCCACACCGCAGACCGGTGGTACCGCAGAATAGCAAAAGTCGGCAGTTGTACGAATGTTAGTGACGAAACAATAAAAATTTCGGTGCTGCCGCAAATTGTTAATACCCTTACCACGCCAAACCAGACAATATGCCTTAATAGCCCGATCGAAACTATTACAGGTAACCCTGCATCCGGGGGTGATGGAACTTATACCTATGCCTGGTATCAGAAAACCGGAAATGGCAACTGGGAAGTTGCGCCTGCTCCTAACAATGGGGTAAGCTATGATCCGCAGATTGCAGCTACAGCAGGTACTTACGCCTTCAGAAGAGACGTGATTTCGGGAACCTGCGCACCGGTAGAAAGTAATATTGTAACGGTAACTGTTCAGCCAGCCATTGCAGGCAATACCATTGCCGGTACCACCGACTATTGCCAGGGCGCTACGGCAACAGCGTTAACCACCAACGGCACGTTATCAGGAGGTAACAGCAGCTCTTATACTTATGTATGGCAGCAGAGTACAACGGAAACAGGTCCGTGGACCAATGCCGCAGGTACGGCTACCGGTGCTTCTTACACGCCTTCCACTGCAACGGGTGGTACCACTTACTACAGACGACTGGTAAGCTCAGGCCAGTGCGCAAACGGCGAAAGCAACGTACTGAAGGTAGTCGTTACGCCTTCGGTAGTAAATAGCATTAGTACCACAATTACGGCCTATTGCCAGAATACTGCTGCTACAACTATTGGCGGAGCAGTTAGTGGTGGCAACGGCGATGGAACATATACTTACGTTTGGCAGGAAAGCGCTGCAGCCAGTGGGCCATGGACAACCATTAGCACAGCTACCGGGGCGGATTATACGCCTGTTACCACAACTGCCGGAACCAGGTACTACAAGCGCATCGTGACTTCCGGCAATTGCGCTAACAAGGAAAGCAATGTCGTTGCCATAACAGTTACGCCAGCAATTGTGAACGTTATTTCAGGTACATCCTCCTATTGCCAGAATGCTGTTGCTTCTGCAATAGGAGGAGCTGTGAGCGGTGGTACCGGCACTTATACTTACAGCTGGCAGGTAAAATCCGGCGTAAACGGTACCTGGGGCCCGGTGAGTGGAAATACGGCAACCCTGGTGCCAGCTACCGCGCAGGCAGGAGAATTTTATTACAAACGGATTGTTACCTCCGGGGCATGCGTTGGCGCAGAAAGCAATGAGTTTAAAGTTACCGTAGTACCAAGTATCGTGAATACCCTGGCAGGGGCTGCCACATACAGTTACTGCCAGAATGCGGTGGCTTCTGCTATTACTGGCACTGTAAGCGGAGGAGATGGCACGTATACTTACCTGTGGGAGAAAAGCGCTACCGGAACCGGCTCCTGGACGGCTGCTAGTGGAACAAACAACCAGCCTAATTATACACCTGCAACTACAACCGTCGGTACTACTTATTACAGACGCACTGTAACCTCAGGCGTATGTGCCACCCCGGTATCGAGCCAGGTAATTACCGTTACTGTTAATCCAAATCCAACCGTTACTGTTACCAGCCCGGCAGTATGCGCCGGTAACTCAACTACTATAACAGCCACAGTTTCCAGTGGAACTGCTCCTTATACCTATATTTGGACCGTGCCGGCTGGGGTAACAAACCCCGGCAATGTGGCAAGCTTTTCGGCAAGTATAGCTGGTACTTATAGCGTAGTGGTAAAAGATAGCAAATCCTGTAGCAGCGCGAGCGGGTCAACAAACTTTACCGTTAATCCGCTACCAACCATGTCGTTTACCGGTATAACCGACGGGCAGGTCGTCTATTCAGGAGATGGGAACTATGCCTTAACAGGCTCTCCGGCAGGAGGTACTTTCTCAGGCCCTGGCGTAACAGGCACTACCTTTAATACCTGCGCTGCAGGAGCAGCTGGTACTAAGACGATTACCTACACTTATACAAACGCAAGTGGCTGTAAAAATACCGTTTCGAAAACAGTAACCCTTAAAAAGTCTGTTTACAAGGTAATCGTCGTTGCAAATCCGTTTCCCTTCTGCCAGGGAGAAAATGTGACTTATACTGCAAAGGTATACCGCGATGCCGAAGTTATTTATCCTTACCTGGCCAATGATAAGGGCCAGCCGGTGGATAAAGCGGGTAATTTGATCCCGACAGGTGCTGGAAGTTTTCCGATTGCGAATGACCAGTATCCGTTCCCGGCCGGTACGCCGGACATCATAAAGGCGCAGGCTTACCGGTACTATCAGCCAATAGTAAAAGAAGGTACGGGCGTATTACTGGATCCAAGTCTATTTACTTACCAGTGGACGAAGAACGAAAAAGTAGATAGAAAGAATGGTGCGCCCGTAACGGATGATGCAGGCCTTTCCTCGCAGGATTACTATGGTGTAAAGGTAAGCTCTAAGAGCGGAGCACTTTGTGATGCTGTATTAGACAATCAGATGTCGTACAGGATGTATAGCGCCGACGTGCCTGATTATACCGTTACGCTAGCGGCCAGCCCGAACCCAATCTGTATAAGCGGTTCTATAACTTTTACGGCTACGCTTGCTGCATCATTTCCTTATTGGTCTATTGCCAATGTGCGCTTGGAATGGGTATTGAAAAGGGGTAGCACCTTATACTCTTTAGGAACTGTTCCTTATAGTGGTTCTAACACACTGCAACTAACAACAGATGCGGCAGCGGCAGGAGGCTATGTGAACGGGGATCAGGTCTATGTCAATATTTATTCGGATATAGATGCCTATGTTGCTAACACTAAGTGTGCCGGCAAAGCACAATCTACCCCAGTTACCATTGTCGTGGACCAGCCGGCCACACTCACAGCAGACTTAAGTACCACCTCACAAGCCAAGTGCGAAGGCGACAATGTGACCTATACTGCAAGTGCCACAGGCACCGGCATATCGTTTGCCTGGTACAGGAAAAACGCCGATGGCAGTTCCACGCTGCTTTCTGGCAGCAAGTATAGTATAACCAACACTACGGCAACCAGTGGAACAACAAGCACGCTGGCCATCACCGGCCTGGCCGTAAGCGATGCCGGCAGCTATTATGTGACGGTAAGCAATAGCACAACATCCGTTTGCCAGGCTTCGGTCACATCGGCAATTTCTCCGTTGGTTGTCAATCCCTACCCGCTTGCCTTCACGGCACAAAGTGGTAGCTACTGCCCGCAAACAAGTACAGGAACTCCTATTGTATTGTCTGATTCTGAAACAGGGGTTAATTACCAGCTTGTCCGGTTACCAGCTGAAAATGTGAAAACGATGGCAGGTACGGGCGATGCACTGAATTTTGGCTTATGGCCTGAAGGAAGCTACAAGATCGTGGCCTCTAACGGCTCCAGCTGCCTGCGCGAAATGCCAGTGCCGGATGTAGTAAAACAACCTGTTTTACAGTTCTTTGCCGAGATAAAAGTTACGCCGACTCCTTTGAAAATCGGAGACCCTGCCACCTTTACCGCAAACGCAACAAACGGGGGAACGGCTCTTACTTACCAGTGGTACAAGTATGATAATACTGCAAACAATTTTGTAAAGCTGGCAAATGAAACTGCTCAGACCTATACCATTGCGAAAGTGGAGGATGAATTAGTGCAGGTGAAGGTAGAAGTAACCGCCGACGGAACTACATGTGTTCAAAATAACGTGTTTGCCGCGGAATCAGGCCAGCTCACCCCGCTTCCGGTGGAGATAATTTACCTGCGGGCCAGCAAACAAGCAAACGACGTGTTGCTGGAGTGGGCTACGGCACAGGAAAAGGATAATACCGGCTTTGAAGTGCAGGTGTCGGAAGATGGCAAAGTATACCGTAAGCTCACATTCATCCCTACCCGAAACGGCAATGCGGCTGTGAAGCAGGTATACGAGTTCCGGGACAGGGAAAACGGCAAGCACGGCACCCGTTACTACCGCCTGAAACAAGTGGATGTAAATGGCACCTTTGAGTTCTTCGGACCAAAAGTGGTAACCTTCGATGCCGTGGCTGATAACATCAAAGTATACCCTAACCCATTCTCCAGCGAAATAACCCTGGATATAGCGGCTGTACAGGACGGAGAGCTGCTCATTACGGTACACAACGCCGTAGGCAAGCAGTTGCTGCAACGCAAGGTCCACGTGAAACAGGGCCTGACATCCGAGAAACTGCAGCTTGGAGATGGACTGCCACAGGGCGTATACTTTATCACAACACAGCTGGATGGCCATCTGGCCCACTTCAAGCTTTTAAGAGAGTAATTACAATAACTATTAGGGTTTAAAGCTGAAAGAACCGGGTATTTTATCCGGTTCTTTTGCTTTTAAGTATAGTATAACCCCACGCGGTCAACAGCAAATAGCGCAGCAAGATGTTAATCCAGGTAAGTATAAGCAATTCCCAGCGCTGCTGGTAACGGCTCTGTTTTGTCCGCTTCTTTCGAGCTACACATACCTGGCATAAACTACCTCTGCCCAGCGAGGTAACCGAGCATTGATTGGCCGGATTATAGTTAGATTATACTTAAGGGGAGCTTTCAAGGCAGTTGTTCTAAAAGCTGCGCGACCCCATGGCGGCTGCTATACTGTCATTCAAGCAAGCTGGATGGCATGGCATCAACCTGCAGAGGCTGCTATGCGTTATTAGAGCTCTACCAACAATATGAAAACAAATGGAACAGGAACAGACCACCTTACTAAAAGATTACTCCAAGGAGGAAAAAGGGGCTTATTTTGGCGCACTAGCTACTATGGCGTCAGCAGATGGGAATGCCTCGGCCGAAGAGCTGGAATTTCTGAAACTGATGGGCCAGGCAGCAGAGCTAACAGATAATGTGCAGCAGGAAGTGGTGCAGATCGCTAAGAACCCGTCTGTGATCAACCTGCAGAAGTGCCTGGATGTGCTCAAAGGTAGCCCGCTCCGGTTTTCTTTCATTACCGATATTATCAGCTTTGCCAAGTCAGATGGCCAGTATTCTTCCGAAGAACAAAAGCGCATTTCTGAGATAGCCGATTACCTGGGTATCGACCAGGAGCAGTTCAGTATTCTGGATCAGTTTGTGAACAAGGCAGACGAGGCGCAACAGCGCGGCGAAGATCCAACCTCACAGTCATTCCTGAATAAAAGCGGCTTTGGCGATATGTTTAAGAAAGCAGGCATTTCGCCGGCCATGGTAACGGGTATGCTGGGCATTCTGGCGCCACTGGTTATCGGACGAATGATGAGCGGCGGGCGCAGGGGCTACGGTGGCGGCATGATGGGTGGACTGGGCGGAGGGTTGCTCGGTGGCTTGTTAGGCGGTGGTATGGGTGGTGGCATGATGGGTGGCGGAATGCGCGGTGGCGGCTTAGGCTCCATTATCTCCATACTTGGTGGCCTGAACGGCAGGCGCGGTTACGGCGGCATGGGCTCTGGCGGACTAGGCTCGTTGCTGGGCGGCCTTTTTGGCGGCAGGCGCGGCGGCACCGGCTGGTAACGTTAAGCTAGCCTCTACTTATATTGCTACATCATACAGGTTATATCTAATTTTCCTTATATTGATGCTAGTTATAAGGAATCTGTAACCTATACTTGTATCAAATGAAGCGAAAAACTGTAAGTGGCCGTGATGTACGCATCTTTCTGCTGGGGATGCTGGCTATGTTCTTAATTGTACTCGCTTTTGACTGGCGCGATGCGAAAAGAGGCTTTATGGATGGTTTAAACGGCAGCGCCTACAACTATAAAGAAGCAGCCGTTTCTAAGTAAATTCTCATTTAATTAAAACAGCTGGTACTGTAACGAACATTACAGTACCAGCTGTTTCTGCTTAGCGGGCATCTGGCAGGTTCTCAAGTTCCTGTTTGATCAGTCGGCGCAAATCTTCTTCCCTTAATAAACCCCGCACTTTTTTGTTGCCGATGATAAAGGTAGGCACCGCAGTCACCTGTACCTCCTCATACGCCTGCTTCAGCGCATCCAGGTGTGCCTGTTTATACTTGCCTGCCTTCAGGGCCAGCCTAAATTCCTCCTCATTTAACCCCACTTCTTTGGCCAGTTTTGTGAGCACCTCCAGATCGCCGATGTCCTGCTCTTCCTGAAAAAAGGCACGGAACATGCGTTGGGTGTACGCCTCGCCCAAACCTTTTTCCCGGGCATATTGGTACCCCTCAAAAGCATGGTGCGTGTGGGGCTGGGGAGATACGGCCGGCAGCACAATGGGGATATCCAGTTGCGCGGCCATCGGGTACACCGAGTTTTGCCAGGTGGTCTGCAGGTAGTCTTCTTCGGGTTTGAGCGTGGGCGTAGGGTAGGGGCGCAGCTCGAACGGCATCCATTCTATCTGCACCTGGCCCTTTATACCCTGAAGCGCCCGCTCCAGCACCACTTCGCCCAGAAAGCAGAAAGGGCACACGTAATCGGAGTATACTTTAATCTGTAACATTAGCGGTAGTCTGGTTTCTCTCTTTTACCGGATCCGCGTGGCATTGTTTTGGTTGTTGTAAATGCAGGCAATTTTTTTGTAGCTTGAGAGGCTAAAAAAAAGATCATGATGCTTCGACGTTATTTTTATACACTTGCCCTGGCACTTGGGCTGTTGGCCTGCCAGCAGCAACCGCAGCAAACGGCCACCGCCCAACAACAGCAAACCGCATCCAAAGTATACTTTCCCGGCAAAGGGGATAACTGGGAGCATAAGCAACCCGAACAGCTGGGCCTGGATGCCGCCAAACTGCAGGAAGCCGTGGAATGGGCCAAAACGCAGGAAACCACCCAGATGAAGAAGGATTTCTCCACGCAGGAAGAGATCTTCGGCACACCCCTCGGGCCACTGCCAGCTGACAGGGCTTTTACCAACGGCCTTATACTTAAGAACGGCTACATTGTGGCCGAATGGGGCGATACTAAAGCAGCCGACCCGACCTACAGCGCCGCGAAAAGCTTTCTATCTACCATCCTGGGCCTAACCATCGACAAAGACATGATCCAAAGTATAACGGACCCGGTAGCAAAGTATGTGCATGATGGCGGTTACGATTCGGCACACAACAACAAAATAACCTGGGAGCAGCATGCCCGCCAAACGAGCGAGTGGGAAGGCGAATCGTGGGGCAAGAACAGCAACTTTATCGGGCACGAGGCCTTTGGCAAAGGCGAGCGCAAGCCACGTGAACTGCAGGAGCCGGGTACCTTTTATGAGTATAACGATGTGCGCATCAACCGGCTGGCGCTTTCGTTGCTGCGGCTCTGGGAAAAGCCTTTGCCGCAGGTGCTTAAGCAGGAGATCATGGACCCGATAGGGGCTTCCGATACCTGGCAATGGGTGCCTTACCGCAACTCGACGGTAAGTATAAACGGCCAGCAGATGCCTTCGGTAAGCGGCGGCACGCGCTGGGGCGGCGGCCTTTGGATCAGTGCTCGCGACGAAGCCCGCTTTGGCTATCTTTTTCTGCGCAACGGCCGCTGGGACGGCAAACAGCTGGTGTCGGAAGAGTGGGTGAAACAGGCTACCACACGCCGTGGACCTGTGGGGCCGGATTATGGCTACCTGTGGTGGCTGAACACCGAAGGCAAGTTCTGGCCGGATGCGCCTACTACCAGCTATGCCGCACTGGGCGCCGGACAAAACACCATCTGGGTAGACCCGGCACACGACCTCGTGATCGTATGGCGCTGGCACGACGGCAACCAGAACGAATTCATTAAACGCGTGCTGGCAGCCGTAAAAGAGTAAGTCAAAGGCTGCTCCAGCCACAGCAAATAAGTATAAACGGAAAGGGCCACCTCAGTTGAGATGGCCCTTTCCGTTTAAGTATAACGCTACTTTTGTTAGTCGCAGATGATACCTTCTGAAGCGGCTTCTTCGTGAAAGTCGAAGGCGGAAGCTGTTTTACTGTTCTCCCAGTAGAACTTGGAAGGCTTGCTGTTATAGTTACCAATCTCAGCCATGGTCTCGGCGTCGTACAGGCGGCCATTCACCATCGTATACCGCACGTTTTCTGAGTTATGGATGTCTTCGAGCGGGTTCTTGTCCAGCACGATGAGGTCAGCCAGTTTGCCTGTTTCCAGGGAACCGATCTCGCTGCCCATGCCAATATACTGCGCGCCATTTAAGGTAGCGGCTCGCAGCGCCTCCAGGTTCGTCATGCCACCCTGCTGCAGCATCCATAGTTCCCAGTGGGCGCCCAGGCCCTGTAACTGTCCGTGCGCGCCCAGGTTCACTTTCACGCCGGCATCCGTCAGGGCTTTTGCTGCTTTGGAAGTGGCAATGTAGCCGCCTTCATACTCCTCGTCCGGCGACTGCATTACGCGGCGCGAGCGGCTATCGATCACCGAACGTGGCGTAAAGCGCAGCAGGCGCTCTTTCTCCCATACTTTGGTGTGCTGATACCAGTAGTTCTCACCTGAGTTACCGCCGTAGTTCACGATCAGGGTAGGCGTATAGCCCGTGTTGCTGGCTTTCCACAGTTCGATCACGTCTTTGTAGAGCGGCGCCACCGGGATGTTGTGCTCAATACCGGAATGGCCGTCCAGGATCATGGTCAGGTTATGGAAGAACGTCGAGCCACCTTCGGGCACAACGGTCATGTTCAGCTTGCGGGCTGCTTGTATGACCTGCTGGCGCTGCTCGCGGCGGGGTTGGTTGTAGCTCTTCACCGAAAAGCCGCCGGCTGCCTGGATACGGCGCAGGTGCGACATTGCATCTTCTTCGCTGTTGATTACGGCTTTAAAATCGCCATCGGCGCCATACAGCACGGTGCCCGTCGAGTAAATACGCGGCCCTACCATGGCTCCCGATTTCACGGCTTCCGACTGGCTGAATACCATCTCGGTGGTAGACGACGGGTCGTGGGTGGTGGTCACGCCATAGGCCAGGTTGGTATAGTATGCCCACTGCTTTTTAGGGCTCATGCCGTTGCGGAAAGTGCCCATGTGCGCATGCACGTCCACAATGCCCGGCATAATGGTTTTACCTGCCGCATCGATCACTTTGGCATCGGCCGGAGCCTGCACATCTTTGCCAACCGCTATAATGCGGTTGCCTTCCACTACAATCGTTCCTTTCTCGATCACATCATCCCCCTTCATGGTGATAATGCGGGCGTTAGTGAAAGCCACTTTGCCTTTCGGGATATCAGTGGTCAGCTTCAGGCCAATCTTGATGCCAGTGGTATCAATGGCGGGCAAGGTATCGGGCGCGCCGGCTACAAACTTAAAGCGGTCCTTCAAATCGTTGGAGAAGTATTCATCGCCCAGCACCCAGTGGATCTTTTTGCTGTCCGCGGACCAGTTGATGCTGCTGCCCGCGTCGCGGGTAAAGCGCGCTACAGGCACTGCTTTAGTTTCGGCACTCAGGTCCAGGCCGCTGCCATTGGCAGACAGGGGAGCAATGTAACCGTTGAACAGCTCCACAAAAGCGACCCACTTGTTGTCGGGGCTCGGGTGGAATTCGGTGGTATACTTGGAGGTAAAGTGAGTGATCTCCTCTTTGCCCTGCAGGTTTATACTTTTGAAAGCTGCCTTGTCGCCTTCGGAACCGGTAAAGAAAATACGGTCGGAGGTGGCATTAAACTCAGGCGAGGAACCTCTCTCGGTTACCAGCACGGCTTTACCGCCTTTGGCAGGCATGTAGTAAATGCCCGGGTCCTTGCTGAACGTATAGCCCATGTGGTTGTTGCCGCGCTCGCGCACATACACCACATACTTGCTATCTGGCGAGAATGATGGCGTGGCATAATAGCCCTTCTCGGTGGTCAGTTTCTCGGGCTTCGCATTCTTTTTGCGAATGTCGAGCTTCATCACCGCACTCAGGTCCGCATCATCCCAGGTGGCGTACACCAGCGATTTGCCATCAGGCGAGAAGGAAGGATAAAATTCGAAATCCTGGCCTTTGGTGAGGCGCTCGGGCTTGCCGTTGGGCAGTTCTTTTTTGTAGAGGTAGCCTGCTGCGTTAAACACCAGGGTTTTGCCGTCGGGCGAGGTAACCGCATGGCGGATAGCCTTTGCTTCGAACTGCTTGGGCGTAATGCCCTCTTTGCTGAAATCGTGGCGAACCGCCTGCGCGATGTGGTGCGTAGCCGTTGCTTCGAACGGAATCTCGGTCACCTTCCGGTTTGCCACATCAATTTTGTTGATCTTGCCACCGGCCCAGAACACAATGCTCTTGTCGTCGGGTGTCCAGGAGTAGTTCGGGTACACACCGAAAATAGCCCAGGCTTCCTGCTGGTCGTGGTTCAGGTTGTCGTAGATCGGCCATTCTTCACCTGATTTCAGGTCGTGCAGAAACAGCACCGATTTAGTACGTACGCGGCGCACAAAAGCAAGGTACTTGCCATCATGCGAGAGCACCGGGCGCACGGCACCGCCATTTCCGCTTACTTCATTCTCTATTTTGCCGGTGTTGCGGTCTACCCGGCGGATCACGTAGATCTGTCCGTTCGGATCTTTGTTATACTCAAAGGTGGAGCCGCCGCTCATATCTTCGGAGAAGTATACATACTTACCATCTGGCGACACGAAGGGCTCGCCGGCATCCTGCTGGTCGTTTTTGCGTTTGGTGAGCTGCACGCCGCTGCCCCCTGAAAGGTGGTACATCCACATCTCGCCGGCGCCCAGCGAGCGGGTACCGGTAAAGTGCTTGCGGGCGATGAGATATTGCCCGTCGGGTGTCCAGACGGCATTGTTGAGCAGGCGAAAGTTTTCGTTGGTCACCTGGCGGGGCTTGGAGCCATCGCGGTTCATCACCCAGATATTGTCGCCGCCGCCTTTGTCCGAAGTATACGAGATGAGCTTGCCATCGGGGCTGAAACGGGGCTGTACCTCAAAGGCACGGCCGCCGGAGAGCAGTTTGGCTTTGCCACCGGTGATGGGCATCAGGTAGATGTCGCCGAGCATGTCGAACACGATCTCCTTGCCATCCGGGCTCACATCCACACTCATCCAGGTACCTTCGGTGGTAGTGATAGTGACTTCTTTTTGCGGACCGTGGGCGTCTTCCACCTTCCACTTGGGGGCTTCTTTTTTGTCCTGGGCATGGGCAGTGCTGATAGGGAGGGCCAGGGCGGCTGCCAGCAACATGCGCAGGTAAGTACGGTTGTTCATTCGTAAGGGTAGCTTAGTTTGTGCTACAAGTTAGGGAATTAGATGCTTGGATGAAAGGGGAGGAGGTTGGCAAAGCGTTTCCCTGCCGCAAGTTTGCAATCTTGCTGTTAGTACAGTTGGAGCTACTCCGCTATACTTGCGATAACAGTGCTTGTACGGACCCAGACCACATGCGGCTGGCCCAGCGAAGCAGCATCTCTGGCGCAAGCGTCCGTTTGTGCCTTGTCAGCTATGGCACTTTGCCTGAACAGCACAAGCGGACGCTTGCGCTATAGCATGAACTTTTAGTTTTCTAACACACTGCTCTTTCGGACTTCCCAGTCCGGAAGCCAGCTGCCAGGGATTTCCTAATCCCCAGCAGCTGTGGTTAACGTGAATTAGGAAATCCGCTCCAGACTTCGTTCCGGATTAAGAAATCCGGAATAGCCGGACACTGTAAGCTAAGTATAGCTGAGCCTGCCTACAAAGCCGGGAACTTGCTGTCCTGTTGCGTTTTGTTTTGCAGTTGCTCCAGAGCTTCAGCGGCCGTGTGCACGGGCAACTGGCAGGTTTTGTTGTAGCAGACATACACCGTGGTTTTGCCCTGTATGGCGACTTTGTCGGCGAGTAACGGGATCTTTGAGTCGGCTGCCTGTTCCTGTGTGCTGCCAAGCAGGAGCATGTTGGGCAGGAAGAAGGAGCTGAGCTCAGAGCGCATTTCAGGTGCCTGGTCGCCTACAATGGCTACCTCGGCGGTGGGCGTAAGTTTGTAGAAGTAGAGCATGGCCCAGTTGCTCAGGTGCGAGGGCTCTTTTACGACCAGCTCTTTGACTTTCCGCAGCATTTCATCTGAGAGGGAAGTATAACGCTCCTCATCAAAGTATAAACCCAGGAAGTGCAGGTTGGTGGCCATCACCGAGTTGGAAGAAGGCACCACATTGTCAAAGATCTCCTTTTTGCGTGCGATAAGCTTTTCGGAACTGTTGTCGGTAAAGAAGAACAGCTGCTCGTCCTCGTCAAAAAAGTGCTGCAAGGTATAATCCGCCAGGCTTCTGGCCTCCAGCAGCCACTCCTCCTCAAAGGTTACTTTATACAACCTGGTGAAAGCGCGAATCAGCAGTGCATAATCTTCCAGGAATCCCTCGATGGTGGCTTTGCCTTTTTTATAGTTGTGGTAGAGCTTATCGCCCTGCTTTAACTTGGTAAGTATAAACCGGGCGTTGCGCAGGGCCAGTTCTAGAAAGTGCTTGTTGCCAAAGGTATAGTAGGCATCTGCCAGGCCTTTGAGCATCAGCGCGTTCCAGGAACAGAGGATTTTGTCATCCAGGCCGGGGCGCACACGCGTGGCGCGTACGGCCATTATTTTTTCTTTCCAGCCCTGTACCATTTCCTGCAGCACATCCAGTTCCAGCTCGTTTTCTTTAGCATACTTCTCATCCGATATGCGGCGGTGCAGGATGTTACGGCCGTGCTCGAAGTTACCGGCAGCGGTGGCATGATAATACTTGGAGAAAAGGGGTTCTTCAGCGCCCAATATATCCTGCAGCTCTTCTTTCGTGAACGTATAGAATCTGCCTTCCTCGCCTTCGCTATCGGCATCCAGCGACGAGTAAAAGCCGCCTTCCTCACTCATCAGCTCCCGCTCCACAAAAGCGATCGTCTCATATACTACCTCATGGTACAATGTTTCACGTGTGGCCTGGTACGCTTCAGCATAAAGGCTCATCAGTTGGCCGTTATCGTAGAGCATTTTCTCAAAGTGGGGCACCAGCCAGTCGGTATCCACGGAGTAGCGGGCAAAGCCACCGCCTATCTGGTCGTAAATGCCGCCATAAGCCATCTCGCGCAAGGTAAGGTGTACCTGGTTCAGGGCGGTCTGGTCGTTGGTCTGGTGATAGTAGCGCAGCAGGAACATGTAATTAGTCGGCATTGGGAACTTGGGTGCCTGACCCAGGCCGCCTTTCTCTTTGTCGAAGCGGGTGCTTAGGTGGTGGCCCAGCAGCCGGAAGTCTTCTTCGCGCACATGGTAGTTGCTCTCCTTCAAACCAAACTGGGCCAATTCGCTGCGGTTCAGGTGCTGGGCAAACTGCTCGGCAGAGCCATCCAGCTCCTCGCGGCTTTTCTCATACGATTCGGCGATGTTCTCCAGCAGGCCTATCCATTGCTTTGGCGGAAAATAGGTACCCCCGTAGAAGGGCTTTGCATCCGAATTGAGGAACACATTCAGGGGCCAGCCACCCTGCAAGCCCATGGCGTGCAGCGCATCCATGTACACGGCATCCACATCGGGGCGCTCCTCGCGGTCGACTTTGATGCACACAAAGTGCTCGTTCATCACAGCCGCTATGTCTTCCTGCTCAAACGACTGGTGCTCCATCACGTGGCACCAGTGGCAGGCAGCGTAACCTATACTTACCAGAATGGGCTTTTGCTCCTGTTTTGCCTTCTGCAGCGCTTCCTCGCCCCAGGGATGCCAATCTACCGGGTTATAGGCGTGCTGCAACAAGTAGGGGCTGCTTTCGTGAATGAGGCGGTTTGGTTTTCTATCTTTGGCCATAGTATAGTCTTTGGATACAGGTAGCCATAAGCGATTATTGCTTTGTAAGGGCTTTCTGCGTCTGTTTTGTACGGGCAAGTAGGGTAAAAGTGTTGGCTGGGCAGCGTTATGTGGTTGAAAGCTGCTGCTGAAGGAGGGCTTTCTCCGCTGAAACATCAATTTTATACTTGCCGGCCAGCACATCCAGTTGCTGCAGGGTGCTTCGCAGAAAGTTCTTGTGCGCTTCGGAGGTCGGGTTAAAGGAGCGGTGGTGCAGGGCGCGCCGCATGTTGTCCCATTCACGGATAAACTGCTGGAATTCCAGGGTATAGTAGGCTCTTGCAAATTTGTCCCAGATGTAGTTCTCGGCTACTTCGGTGGGGTGCAGCATATCTTCCTTGTAAAAGCGGTAATCCCGCAGGTCGTCCTGCATGATCTCAAAGGCAGGAAAGTAGTGCACATCGGGATGAGCCTGGGTGAGTTGGTAGCAAAGCACCCGCAGCAGGGCCTTGCTTACGCTGTTGGTTTCGAGTGTTTCTTTCACATGGCGCACCGGGCTTACCGTTAGTAACAGTTTTATGTCGGGGTTAAACTGTTTAAGCGAAGTATACATTGTCTCAAACGCGCTTTGCATTTCCGCGCCAGTCAGTAATACCCTTTCAAAGTTACCTGCCGGCAGCTTATGGCAATTTGCAACCACCAGGCCCGAGGTTCGGAGGCGGTACGCTACAGCCGTCCCTAGCGTAATGATCAGTAACCGGGCCTGCTGCAGCTGCTGTCCTGTTTGCTGCAGCTGTTCACTGATATGGTAAAGCAACTGCTCTTTGTCCGGCGAGGAGAGGGAGGAGTGGAGATCGTAGGCATACCAGATGCCGTTGTTCTGAACCAGGTGCGGCTCAAAATCAGGCGCCAGGCCACAGCTGGCCTCCAGCAGCTTGCAGACGGAAAGCGGATTGAATAGAGTACCGAAGGGGTTTGCTAGTACTGCTACCTTGTGCTGCTGCAGTTTGGTGCCGATCACGTCGGCAAAGCAGGAGCCCATTGTCAGAACTTTGTCCTGCAGCGTAAGTTGAAACGTAGCGGGAGCCACTGTTACTTCTGTCCGGAACATAGCTTATACTTGTGTTAGATGTATACGAAGGTGAACGGAAACAAGAACTTCTCCAAGCGTGCCCCTGAATTGGATCAACAACCTTCGTGAGTTCTTTATACTAGGTACTGACACTCTACTGAAATTGCTTGTGTCTGCGTGTGAGATGATATCGGTCCGGCGCTTTTCCTGCTACAAGTATAAAACACACGCGGGCTCTTTCGCCGGGAAGTATAAAAAAAGCGCCCTGCTTTGTGGGCAGGGCGCTAATAGGGTAGTAGTTTCTTACGTGTTTTTGATGCTTACTCAGCTACCACGTTGAAACGAACCTGGTGCTTCACTTCTTTGTGCAGGTTGATGGTTGCAGTGTATTCGCCGGCAGTTTTCACATCCTGGTCAAACGAAATACGCTTACGATCTACCTCAATGCCTTTTGCTTTCAGGGCATCAGATACCTGCAGGGTAGTAACAGAACCGAAAATCTTACCAGTCTCGCCCACTTTAGCAGGAATCTCCAGCGTGATGTCGCCAATGCTGTTTGCCAGCTCCTGGGCATCATTCTTGATTTTTTCTGCTTTGTGTGCTGCCTGGCGGATGTTCTCCGCTACTACTTTCTTGCTTGATTTGTCAGCGATAACCGCCAGCCCCTGCGGGATCAGGTAGTTACGGCCATAACCCGGCTTTACAGAAACGATATCGTTCTTGTAGCCCAGGCCTTTTACGTCATCTTTAAGTATGATTTCCATTATCTGTCCCTCCTTATTTTAAAGAATCCGCTACATAAGGCAAAATAGCCAGGTGGCGCGCACGCGCAACGGCCTGAGATACTTTACGCTGAAACTTCAGGCTGGTGCCTGTTAATCTTCTAGGAAGGATCTTGCCTTGCTCGTTTACGAACTTCAGCAGGAAGTTGCCATCCTTATAGTCGATATACTTAATTCCGCTTTTCTTGAAGCGGCAGTATTTCTGACGGTTGTCTTGCTTGTGTACTCTTTCGTTTACTAAGCTCATTATCCTTTAACCTCCTCTTTTTTAGCTTGTGATTTGAACTCGCCGTTTCTTCTACGCTCGTTGTAAGCCACAGCGTGCTTATCCAGGGCAGTAGTTAAGAAGCGAACAATTTTTTCATCACGGCGATAAGCCAGCTCAAGTACATCAACTACAGTGGTTGGAGCTTTAAACTCGATGAGATGGTAGAATCCAGTTGATTTTTTCTGGATTGGGTAAGCCAGCTTGCGGAGGCCCCAGTTCTCTTCGTGGATAATGTCGGCGCCATTTTCCTTAAGCACCTGTCTGAACTTCTCGACCGTTTCCTGCATCTGACCATCGTTAAGCAACGGGGTCATGATGAAGATCGTTTCGTAATTTCTTAATTCCATTCGGTTCGACTAAGAATTTTTAAATGTTTTTATTTAAGCCTGCAAATTTACAACGGTGTTTTTATAAAAGCAAGAATGCCTGGCGGTATAGTTTTAGTGCCCTGCAAATACTGCTCTGCTGCACGTGCTTTCCTGAATAGAAATCATACTATATATAATAAGGAGTAGGATAGTAGTAAGTGCCGGGCTACCCGTTCTAACAGCACCGCACCGGAGCAGTTGGAAAAGTACACACCCTTATTGGTGTAAACATAGTATAAAAGTTCCACGCACCCTCTGAAGAAGGGCACAGTATGGGTTTATAACTTGTATGATTCTTTTTAATAATTGCACTAAATATTGTACTGCGAAGTCGGATAAGCGGGTTTCTTATTTAAAACTATTCTAAATAAAACGCCTTTATTTTTATTCTGAATGGGTTTTTCACCTTTGGCAGCAGCAGGGGAGAGCATGTGCTCTGCAGCGTCATAAAATAAACTTATTCTGTTTGAATAATGGAATTCGCATAGTAGATTTGTGGCCAATAAGTAATTTATCATATACAAAACACAAGTGATCTTGGCTATGATTAGCTGTATACCTAAAACAAAACACAATATTTTCATTGCCTTTCTGTTCGCGCTGGCGGTTTCTTTTGGTGCAAATGCCCAGGGAGCCAGTGAGCAGGCAGAAATCGGCACGAAAGGAGTAGAGCCAGGTGCTACACAAGGTGCAGCAGCTGCGGGCGATGCGGCTGCTGGGGATCCTGCTGTAATTGATGCAGGCGCTGCCTTGTTTAAAAACAACTGTGCTGTTTGCCACTCCGCAGGTAGCGATGTGATCGTGGGCCCGGGATTGCAAGGTGTGGATAAAAGACACAACGAGGCCTGGTTGCACAAGTGGATCAAGAACTCGCAGGCCATGATTCAGTCTGGCGACGCTGCTGCGGTGGCTGTTTACAACAAGTATAACAAGCAGGCAATGCCTTCTTTTGCCTTCTCTGACGATGAGATCAGCTCTATTCTGGCTTATCTGAAGTCAGGACAAGGTGCTGCGCCAACGGCTGCGGCTACGCCAACTACGGTTGGTGGCGTACCGGGCAACGAGGCGGGTACCAATGTAGGAACCGATGCGATCGGCGCGGTTGGCCCTTACCTGGACATTGTGCTGGTGGTGCTGATCATTGTGCTCATCGTGCTGGTTGTTACCTTGTTGCTGATTACTTCACTGCTGAAGAACTATCTTAACAAGAACCGCAAGCTAAACGAGTATGATAACGAGGTAGTTAACCAGCGGTTTGACTTCTCTAAGATCTACAAGTCTACGCCTGTGCGTGTGCTGGTGCTGCTCATCTTTATCGTGGTGTTGCTGGACCTTGGCTGGAATTCCCTGATGGGCGTTGGTATACAGCAGAACTATAAGCCGAAGCAGCCAATTGCTTTCTCGCATAAAATTCACGCCGGCGATAACCAGATCAACTGTAACTACTGCCATACAACTGTATATAAGAGCAAGAGCGCCAGTATTCCTTCTGTTAATATCTGTATGAACTGCCATAGCCAGATCAAAACAGAATCTCCTGAAATTCAGAAGATATACCGAGCCGTGGAGCGCAACGAGCCTATCCAGTGGGTGCGTATCCATAACCTGCCAGACCTGGTTTATTTCAACCACTCGCAGCACACGCAGGTGGGCGGCGTAGAGTGCCAGACCTGCCACGGACCTATCCAGGAAATGGACCAGGTATACCAGTATTCTCCGCTTACAATGGGCTGGTGTATCAATTGCCATAGAGAAACACCTTTGAACACGAAAGGCAATGCTTACTACGACAACCTGGTGAAACTCCATGACGAGTCGACTTCAAAAGCGTTTACCGTAGCGTCGAATGGTGGTACAGAATGCTCTAAGTGTCACTACTAATTAACATTATCAATTAAGTATTCGAGTTTTCTAACGATAATATGCAAGACAGAATAAAATACTGGAAAGGAATTGAGGAGCTGGAAAACACTCCGGAGTTCGCAAAGAATGCTCATAATGAGTTTCCAGAATTCCTGCCGGTTAATGAAGCCAAAGGAGATGATGCATCTGCCGGCGGTAAAACGCACCGAAGAGACTTTCTGAAGCTGTTAGGTTTTAGCATGGCAGCCGTATCGCTGGCTTCCTGCGAAGCGCCGGTACGAAAAGCAATCCCGTATCTGAACAAACCGGTAGATGTGGAACCAGGCGTTGCGAACTGGTATGCCTCTACGTTTTTCGGAGATGGAGATTATAACAGCATCCTGGTAAAAACAAGAGAAGGCCGTCCGATAAAGATCGAGCCAAATAACGAGTCAGGTCTTACTTCCTCGGGAACAAGCCCGAAAGCACAGGCTTCCCTGATGGGGCTGTATGACGAAAATAGACTGCGTTACCCGTTAATCAATAAAAAAGAAGCTAGCTGGGCAGAGGTAGACAAGCAGATCAGAGCGCGTCTGGCCAATGTAAACGGCAAAGTAGTTATTGTTTCGTCTACCATTATCAGCCCCTCTACCAAGCAGCTGATCAATGAGTTTGGCTCCCGCTTTGCCAACTTTGAGCATGTTACCTATGATGCCAATTCCGCATCCGGGTTGCTGGCAGCAAACGGTGGCGTTGTGCCTGGGTATGATTTCAGCAAAGCAAATGTAATTGTAAGTGTTGCTGCTGACTTCCTGGGAACCTGGATTGCCCCTATTCCATTTGCCAAACAGTATATCCAGCGCAGAAAAGTATCTTCTGACAAGCCGGAAATGTCGCGCCATTACCAGTTCGAGACGCGTTTATCGTTAACGGGTTCGAATGCCGACGTAAGGGTTCCGATCAAGCCTTCCGAAGAAGCTGCTGTGATCCAGGCCCTTTATAATGGTATTACTGGAAATGGTGCTGCCTCTGCTGCCGGCGTTGATGCCAAAGCCCTGGCTGCAGCCATTAAAGAACTGAAAGCCAACAACGGCCGTGCCCTGGTGGTAGCTGGTTCTAACGATCCGGGAGTACAGGCCATGGTTACAGCAATCAACAGAGCGCTGGGAGCGGAAGGTACTTCCATCGATACTACTTCTCCTTACTATACACGTCAGGGAAATGACGGACAAATGATCCGTCTGGTCAATGAAATGAATGCCGGTACGGTAGGTGCCGTGTTCTTTTATGATGCCAACCCTGTATACAATCACCCACTGGCAGAAAAAGTTGTAAGCGGGCTGAAGAAGGTAAACCTGCGTGTTTCCTTTGCCGACCGTGTAAACGAAACAGCCGCTTTGGTTGAGTTCGTAGCACCGGATAACAACTACCTGGAGTCGTGGAACGACTTTGAACCGAAGAAAGGATTCCTAAGCCTGGCCCAGCCGGTGATCAGCCCGATCTTCACTACGCGCCAGGCACAGGACAGCTTGCTGGTCTGGAGCGGAAACAGCACGTCATACTACGATTACCTGCGCAACAACTGGCGTAAAATTGCTACCGGCGACTTTAACAAGTTCTGGGAGCAGGCGGTACACGATGGTGTGCTGCAAAACGGCACCAGCGTGCTGGCCATTACACCGGCTGCAACATCTGCTGCTCCGGTAGCAAGGGTAACCAAGCCAACAGGTATAGAGGCTGTGTTGTATGAAAAAGCAGCGATCGGTTCCGGCGAAATGGCCAACAACCCATGGCTGCAGGAAATGCCGGATCCAATCTCGAAAGCTACCTGGGGTAACTATGTAGCCATGCCACGCAAGATGGCCGAGGAGATGAAAGTGGTGCAGGGCGATGTGATCAAAGTGACCATGGCCAATGGCAGATCCATTGAGCTGCCGGCACTCGTACAGCCAGGCCAGGCCCAGGGTACCGTAGCTATTGCGGTAGGTTATGGCCGTAACGTGGATGCGATGCCAGTAGCTAAAGGTGTAGGCGCTAATGCTTACCCGATCGCGACGGTAGCCGATAACACGGTGTTCTACACAGGTTCGGTGAAACTGGAGAAAACCAGCGCTTTCTCTGAAATTGCACAAACTCAGACGCACCATACTATTATGGACCGCCTGGTAGTGCAGGAAAGCACCCTGGCCAAGTATAAAGAGAATCCGAAAGAGGTAACCGAATACGCGCGCATCCCAACGCACAATGGTCCGGCCAAGCCCGCTACCATCTCCCTTTGGGATGACTATGAGTACAAGGACCACCACTGGGGTATGGTTGTAGACCTGAACTCCTGCATTGGTTGCGGTGCCTGTACCATCAGCTGCCAGGTAGAGAACAACATCCCGGTAGTAGGTAAAGCGGAAGTGCTGAACCGTCGTGAAATGCACTGGATCCGTATCGATCGCTATTACAGCGCCGTGGAGCACGAAGACAGGGATTACAAAACGATGGAAGACCCGGCAGAAAATCCTTCTGTTGTATTCCAGCCGATGATGTGCCAGCACTGTAACCACGCGCCATGCGAAACGGTTTGTCCGGTAGCTGCTACCATGCACAGCTCAGAAGGCCTGAACCAGATGGCTTACAACCGTTGCGTAGGTACCCGCTATTGCGCAAACAACTGCCCGTATAAAGTACGTCGCTTTAACTGGTTTGCGTATCCGAACAATGAGAAGTTTGTCAACATCAATACCACGATGCAGACGGACCTTGGTAAAATGGTGCTCAACCCGGATGTGACCGTGCGTTCAAGAGGTGTAATGGAGAAATGTTCTTTCTGCGTGCAGCGTATCCAGTTAGGAAAGCTGGAAGCGAAACGCGAGAACAGAAGACCAAAAGACGGCGAGATCGTTTCAGCTTGTGCGCAGTCCTGCCCAACCGAAGCCCTGGTGTTTGGTGATATGCTGGATCCGGAAAGCCGTATCTCTAAACTGCTCAAGAAAGAGCAGGGCGAGCGTGCCTTCCATGTGCTGGAAGAACTGAACGTGCAGCCGAATGTGACGTACCTGACGAAAATTAGAAATTTAGCTTAACATAAATATAAGATAGCGTTATGCAGCATGTATCTCCGATAAGAGAGCCTCTTGTAACGGGGGGGAAAACATACCATGACATCACTGAAGATGTCTGCAGACAAGTGGAGGCAGCACCCAACCCGCGTTGGGCCGCTGCTTTCGGTGTCGCATTAATTGGTCTGGCTATTTTCTTCTACTCCGTTTACCGTACCCTTTGGTTTGGTATTGGCGAGTGGGGCCTGAACAAAACTGTAGGCTGGGCATGGGATATTACCAACTTCGTGTGGTGGGTAGGTATCGGCCACGCCGGTACGCTGATCTCAGCCGTATTGCTGCTGTTCCGCCAAAAGTGGCGCAGTTCTATTAACCGTGCTGCCGAGGCGATGACGATTTTTGCCGTAATCTGTGCGGCAATGTTCCCGGTACTGCACATGGGCCGTCCGTGGCTGGCTTACTGGGTGTTACCTTTGCCAAACACATTCGGTTCGCTGTGGGTGAACTTTAACTCCCCGCTGCTTTGGGACGTATTTGCAATCTCGACCTATTTCTCTGTATCGCTGGTATTCTGGTACATTGGTCTGGTGCCTGACTTTGCAACCATCCGTGACCGTGCAACCGGCCCGATAGCTAGAAGAGCTTACTCTTTCTTATCCCTGGGCTGGACGGGCTCTGCTAAATCCTGGTCCCGATACGAAACCGTTTCCCTTATCCTGGCCGGTGTAGCCACGCCACTTGTACTTTCAGTGCACACCATTGTATCTATGGACTTTGCAACGTCTGTGATACCAGGTTGGCACACGACGATCTTCCCGCCATACTTTGTGGCTGGTGCGATCTTCTCGGGTTTTGCCATGGTGTTAACCCTGATGATCATTACCCGCAAAGTATTTAAACTGGAGGATTACATCACCCTGGAGCACGTGGAGTCGATGAACAAGATCATCATGACGACAGGTTCTATCGTGGGTATTGCCTATACAACAGAATTCTTTATCGCCTGGTACTCACAGGTAACCTACGAACAATACGCCTTCATTAACCGCGCCACAGGTCCTTACTGGTGGGCTTACTGGACGATGATGACCTGTAACGTGATCACGCCGCAGCTTTTCTGGTTCCGTAAGATCCGAAGAAGCCTGGTGGCCACCTTCATCATCTCTATCTTCGTGAACATTGGTATGTGGTTCGAGCGCTTTGTGATCATTGTGATCTCGTTGCACCGCGATTACCTGCCATCCTCCTGGGCCATGTTCTACCCGACCTGGATTGACGTGGGCATTTATGTAGGAACGTTTGGTTTGTTCTTTACCCTGTTCTTCCTGTTTGTGAAGTTCTTCCCGGTAATCAACATGGCCGAAGTAAAAGCTATTCTGAAGTCTTCTTCAGGCGTTACGCACCACCACGGGCATGTAAAGCATCCGCAAGGCCACCATACCAATGCCGTTATCGTGCCTGGTACTGCAACAGATTCGAACACTAATACACATCACAGCAATGAATAAGAAATTTGTTCTAGGTATCTACGATGATGAAGATGTGCTGCTGACAGCCATCGAAAATGTCCGGGCTGCCGGTACTAAAATATACGAAGTATTTTCACCATATCCTGTGCATGGCATTGATGATGTATTAGGTATAAAGCGCTCACGCCTGCCCATCGCCGCCTTTCTGTTTGGCCTTTGCGGAACAAGCTTTGCGCTGTGGATGCAGATCTGGATGCTGGGCTTCGACTGGCCGATGATCATTGGTGGCAAGCCGCACATTGCGCTGCCTTCCTTTATCCCGGTTACGTTCGAGCTGACCGTACTCTTTGCTGCCTTCGGAATGGTTTTTACCTTCTTTACAGTAGAGCGTATGATCCCGACCTTCAAAGTGAATGTTTTTGATAAGCGTTCAACAGACGACAAGTTTGTGATGGCTATTGAAGTGAAGGAAGGTGTAACAGACATGAAAGCACTTGATAACCTGCTTCGTTCAAATGGTGCAATTGAAGTTAACGAGAAGGAGGTAGTAAAATAATGAAACGATTTACGATAATAGGCTTTAAAGCTTCTGCCGTTCTTTTTGCTACTGCATCACTCGTGGCATGTGGCAGCGATGATGGCCGCGGTGTAGAATATGCACCAGACATGTATCATTCCATTCCGCTGGATCCTTATTCGCAAATAAAGGAGGAGAAGTATAACCCTTACGGCATGAACATGCGCCAGCCGGCGTATGGAACCATTGCCCGCGGCAAGGAAGGCTACAACATGTATCTGTCGCAGGATACAGCCGAAGTTGCCGGTGTAGAGTTGACCAACCCGCTACCGCATACTGAAGAAAACCTGGCCAAAGGTAAAGTGTTGTATTCCCGTTTTTGCCAGCATTGCCATGGCGAACAAGGCGACGGACAAGGTTTGGTAGGGCAGAAGTTCAAAGGCGTGCCTTCTTACTCAGCAGGACGTGTAGCTTCCCTGCCGGCAGGACATATTTTCCATGTGATCACCAACGGCAGAGGCCGTATGCGTCCTCATGGCTCGCTGGTGAACCCTACAGAGCGCTGGGAAATTGTAATGTATGTGCAACAGCTGCAAAAAGGAATTACAGATACAGCGGCACCTGCCGACAAGCAAGCTGCTGATGAAGCAGGTGGTACGCCTGGCACTGACAATCCTGTAACCGGAACTCCTCCAGCAGAGGCGGCTCCCCAAAAGTAAGTCTAAGGCATAAGATATAAGGATAATGACAGAAGAACGACTCATCATTTCCAGAAAAACGAATAACAAGTTTTTCCTGATGATAGCTGTAGGCGTAATAATGCTTATAGCAGGTATAATTTTTATGGCCGCGGGCGGCGGAGCCGGTCATGGTGAAGGACATGGCGGCGGGCATGATGCCGTAACCTGGACGCAGCGCCTTTTTGTTAACCTTTGGCTCAACAACGTATACTTCACAGGTATATCTATTACAGGTATCTTTATTGTAGCCGTTCATTATGTAGCTTACGGTGGCTGGTATGTGCTTGTAAAGCGTATTCCTGAAGCACTGGGCGCTTACCTGCCAATCGGTGCAGTGGTGATGCTGCTGGTGTTCATTTTAGGCCGTCATGATATTTTCCATTGGACACACGAAGGCCTCTATAAAATAGGTGGTCCCGAGTATGATCCGATCATTGCCGGAAAGCAGGGCTACCTGAATTTTACCTTCTTCATCGTCCGTATGCTGATCTACTTCGGCTTATGGATCCTGTTTGCCCGCATGCTGCGCAAGAACTCCATTGCAGAAGACCTGCACGGAGGCACTTCATACTATAACAAGAACATCGTTATTTCCGGTGGTTTCCTGGTTATCTACGGTATCTCTTCTTCTATGTCGGCCTGGGATTGGGTGATGTCAGTTGATACGCACTGGTTCTCTACCATGTTTGGCTGGTATGTGTTTTCAAGCTGGTTTGTAGCGGGCCTGGCAGCCACCACCCTGGCTGTGATCATCCTGAAGCAGAATGGCTATCTGAAGCTGGTAAATTCCAACCACTTGCATGACCTGGGTAAGTTTGTATTTGCCTTTTCTATCTTCTGGACATACATCTGGTTTGCTCAGTTTCTGCTTTACTGGTATGCTAACCTTCCGGAAGAAGCGCTTTATTTCATCGAGCGCTTAGGCGGTAACAACGGGCATTATCTCCCTATCTTCTTTATCAATCTGATAATAAACTTTGTGTTTCCTTTCCTTGTTCTGATGACAAGAGATGCAAAGCGTCAGATGATCATGCTGAAGATCGTAACAATTGCCATCCTTATCGGACACTGGTTAGACTTTTACCTCATGTTTATGCCTGGTACATTGCGCACAGGGGCTGGATTTGGGTTTATTGAGTTCGGAGCTGCATTGGTTTTCTTAGGAGTGTTCCTGCTTGCCTTTACCAGAGGTTTGACCAAAGCTTCTCTTGTGCCGGTAAATCACCCATTCCTGGAGGAAAGTGTTCACCATCATGTTTAGAGATCTTACTAAAAAAATTTTATAATGATTACGATCGCTATAGGTATATCCGTTCTTTTATTATTAGTTATCCTGTTCCTGCTTTTCAGAATAGGTACGCTGGCCTCTATCTTCCGGGGTTCCTCAGAGCGTGCAGCAGGAACAACTAAAACCAGTAACCGTGTAAACAGCGTGATGATGTTGCTTTTCCTGATTGTGGGAGGAGCAGCTTTCGCATGGTCTTTTAACGATTCCTGGGACGATATGAACCAGCCGATTGCTTCTGTGCATGGGGTGTGGACAGACAGCTTGTTCTGGACGACGATGATCATCATCGGTATTGTGTTTGTAATTACACAGGTGCTGCTTTTCTGGTACTCTTATAAATACCAGCACCGCGATGATAAGCGTGCTTTCTATTATGCGCACAACAACAAGCTGGAAATAGTATGGACCATGATCCCGGCCGTGGTAATGGCGCTGCTGGTATTCGGTGGCTGGAAAACATGGGCCAAGATCACCAGTGCCCCTCCTGCAAATGCCGAAGTAATTGAGGTAATGGGCAAGCAGTTTAACTGGATGGTGCGCTACCCTGGTGCGGATGGCAAACTGGGCGTTGCTAACTATACCCTGATCGATGCTACAAACGAGTTTGGCGTAGACTTTAATGATAAAGCGTCGCTCGACGACTTTATGCCAATGGAACTGCACGTGCCGAAAGGCAGACCGGTTTTACTTAAGATCAGAGCGCGTGATGTGATCCATAGCGTGTTTTTACCGCAGTTCCGCCTTAAAATGGATGCTGTACCTGGTATGCCTACCAAGTTCTGGTTTGTGCCGACAAAGACAACCGCAGAAATGCAGAACGAAACAGGAAATCCGGACTTCAAGTATGAGCTGGCCTGTACCGAAGTATGCGGCCGTGGTCACTTTGCCATGCGCATGGTGGTAGTGGTAGACGAACCGGAAGACTACGCAAAATGGAAGGCAGCACAAAAACCTTTCGTAGAGCAGAACCCCGATGTGCTGGCTAAAATTTCGGCCGGCTCCGAGAAAGCCCTCACATTGCAACAGGGTGCTGGCGCTAAGAAAGAAGAAGTTAAATCAGAGTTGTAGCATTTAAACAGGTAATAAAATGTCTAGTATAGATATCTCCATCGACAGAGATGTACACCATGCACACGACGAGCATGACGAACATCACGACCAGAACTTTTTTGAGAAGTATATCTTTAGCCAGGACCATAAAGTAATTGCCAAGCAATACTTGTTTATGGGTATTGCCTGGGCCTTTATCGGAGGCTTCTTATCGATTCTTTTCCGTATGCAGCTGGGCTGGCCCGAAGCTACGTTCACTTTCCTGGAGCCGATCCTGGGAGGTTGGGTAGAGAACGGAAAGATCAACCCTGAATTTTACCTGGCCATGGTTACCATGCACGGTACCATCATGGTGTTCTTCGTACTGACAGCCGGCCTGAGCGGTACATTCAGTAACTTTTTGATTCCGCTTCAGATCGGTGCCCGCGATATGGCTTCCGGTTTCATGAACATGCTTTCTTTCTGGATCTTCTTTGTTGCCAGTGTGATAATGTTTTGCTCGCTCTTTATCGAAACAGGCCCTGCAGCCGGTGGCTGGACAATTTACCCGCCGCTTAGCGCTTTGCCGCAGGCAATTCAGGGTTCCGGTACGGGTATGACGCTGTGGCTGGTAAGTATGGCACTGTTCATTGTGTCGCAGTTGCTGGGCGGTGTAAACTACATCACTACGATCATTAACCTGCGCACCAAAGGCATGTCGATGTCGAAGATGCCGCTTACCATGTGGGCGTTCTTCCTGACAGCTGTACTTGGTTTATTGGCTTTCCCGGTTCTTTTCTCTGCGGCGTTGCTGCTGATCTTTGACCGAAGCTTTGGTACCAGCTTTTTCTTATCAGATATCTACATCGCCGGACAGGCGCTGCAGCACTCCGGTGGTACACCTATCCTGTTCCAGCACTTGTTCTGGTTCCTGGGTCACCCGGAAGTATACATCGTAATTATGCCGGCCATGGGCCTTGTTTCGGAAGTGATTGCTACAAACTCCCGCAAGCCTATCTTCGGATACCGCGCCATGATCGGTTCGTTGTTCGGTATTGCCGTGCTATCCTTTGTTGTATGGGCGCACCACATGTTCGTGACAGGTATGAATCCGTTCCTGGGTTCGGTCTTCATGTTCCTGACGCTGATCATTGCCGTACCATCGGCTGTAAAAGTATTTAACTGGCTGGCCACGCTTTGGAGAGGTAATATCCGTTTCACAGCGGCTATGTTGTTTGCCATCGGTTTCGTATCGCTCTTTATCTCAGGTGGTCTGACCGGTATCATACTTGGTAACTCAGCCCTGGATATCCAACTGCACGATACCTACTTCGTAGTAGCGCACTTCCACCTGGTAATGGGTGCGGCTGCCTTCTTCGGTATGTTCTGCGGCGTGTACCACTGGTTCCCTAAAATGTTCGGCCGTATGATGGACGAGAAATTGGGCTACGTGCACTTCTGGCTTACCTTTATTGCCGTATACCTGGTGTTCATGCCGATGCACTACATTGGTATTGCCGGTTTCCCAAGAAGATATTATGCCTGGACAGGTTTTGACTCTTTCAACACCTTTACTGACCTGAACACCTTTATCAGCCTTGCCGCTATACTTGGTTTCTCTGCCCAGTTCATCTTCCTGTTCAACTTCGTTTACAGCATCATCAAAGGGCGCAGAGCTACAGCTAACCCATGGCACTCTAATACCATTGAGTGGACGACGCCAATTAACCCGGGCCACGGTAACTGGCCGGGAGCACTTCCTGTGGTTTACAGATGGCCATACGACTATAGCAAGCCGGGAGCACCTGAAGATTTTATTCCGCAAACAGTACCTTTCTCCGAAACGCAGTCATCAAACCTGCCACAGGAGAAAGATTTTGAATAACTAAATGGCAATTAAATCTTTTCAGTCTAAAAGATTTAGAACGATTGGCATACTGACCGTAGTGGCAGTATACTTCCTGATATTAGTTGGAGGAATCGTGCGCAGCACCGGGTCCGGGATGGGATGCCCTGACTGGCCCAAGTGCTTTGGCAGCTGGGTTCCTCCAACTGATGTCAGCCAGTTGCCGGCTGATTACCTGGAGGTTTATAAACAACAGCGGATAGAGAAGAATCAGAAACTGGCGGCTTATCTGAGTAAGTTCGGGTTTGAAGATGTTTCTGCCGCTATTTTTTCGCATCCAAGCCAGTTTATAGAAACGGAGTTTAACCCTACCAAAACGCTCATCGAGTATGTGAACCGGCTGGTGGGTGTCTTGATCGGGATCTTTATTTTCCTGACCCTGCTTTACTCCGTGCCTTTCCTGAAACAGGATCGCACGATTTTTTACCTGTCGTTGGGGAGTTTTATACTGGTGGGATTTCAGGGATGGTTAGGCTCCATTGTGGTTTCTACAAACCTGCTGCCTGTAACCATTACCATCCACATGGCCCTGGCCCTGATTCTGGTAGCGATGCTGCAATATGCCGTTACTAGGGCAAACAGGCAGGAGATTACCGAAAGCTTTGAATACTCGCCCAAGGTGCAAAGCATGCTCTGGCTTGTGGCGCTGATCACATTCGGGCAAATCTTACTTGGCACGCAGGTGCGTGAAGAAGTGGACCTGGTAGCCTTCATGATGAACGGCGTAAACCGGGACCAGTGGATCGATAAGTTGGGCATTGATTTTTATGTGCACCGTTCTTTCTCCATCATTGTGCTGGGCTTGTATGTATTCTTGGCCTATCTGATTTACCAATTGCAGGACAAGCACATGTCGAAGCTGGCAAACATCATGTTGCTGTTGGTAGGAGTAGAGATCGTAGTAGGAATCATACTCGCTTATTTTGCCATACCTCCCTTTCTGCAGCCGGTGCACTTAACACTGGCAGCCCTGTTGTTCGGGGTGCAGTTTCAGTTATTGATCAGTAATCATTACGCCTCTCAGAAGGCGATTAAAAAGTCAGTAGTAAGTTCTATATAATGTTAACGCAGCAATCAGAATCGCTACTGCCACATAGTATTATGGTACAAAAAGCAGCAGCGTATTTTAAACTTCTGAAGTTCAGATTAAGCCTGGTAGTTGCTTTTTCGAGTGCCATTGGCTTTATACTGGGGGAGACGGATGCCAGCTTTCTCAATATTGTGCTGGTTATGCTGGGCGGGCTTCTGGTAACAGGATCAGCCAACATCATTAACCAGATCATTGAAAAGGACCTGGACAAGCTCATGAAGCGCACGGCAAAGCGTCCGTTGCCTACCGGGCAGGTTTCCGTAACAGAAGCTATCGTATACTGCGTTTTACTTGGCGTTTCCGGTTTAACGTTGCTGGCGTTAAATTTTAACGTGCTTACAGCCGTGCTCTCGTTTATTTCGCTGCTGCTGTATGGTTTTGTGTACACACCAATGAAGCGGATCAATCCCATCTGTGTGTTCATCGGAGCCATACCAGGCGGTATGCCGCCCCTGATCGGGTGGGTAGCAGCTACCGGGGTGCTGGGCGTAGAAGCCTGGATCTTATTCGGGATACAGTTTATCTGGCAGTTCCCGCATTTCTGGGCTATTGCCTGGGTGCTGGATGATGATTACAAGAAAGCCGGTTTTAAAATGCTGCCTACAGCGGGCGGCAAAGATCTGAAAACAGCCATCCAGATCATGATTTATACCTTGCTGCTGTTGCCTTTAAGCCTGCTGCCCCTGCAGTTTGGCATGTCGGGGAGCACGTCTGCGCTGATTGCCATTGTTTGCGGCGTTTTGTTTCTGGCGCAAACATTTTACCTCATGCGCACCTGCTCTAAAAAAGCAGCAATGTCGATTATGTTTGGGTCTTTTTTATATCTGCCAATCGTGCAGATAGCCTTTGTATTAGATAAAGTTACTATATGAACATGGTTGCCAAAATAAATGAGGAGAGAGATAACGCCGCAGGAGTGCATCCATTAAAGTTTGCCTTGTGGTTGATTATTGTAAGTATAATCATGATGTTTGCAGCTTTTACGAGCGCTTACATTGTGCGGCGCGCGGAAGGAAACTGGCTGGAAATTGACCTGCCCAGCATCCTGCTGATAAATACCGTGATTATTGTGCTGAGCAGCGTAACCATGCAATGGGCTTATTTTGCTGCCAAGAAAAATAACCTGAACATGGTAAAGATGATGCTGCTTGTGACCTTAGGGTTGGGCATCGCTTTTCTGATCGGGCAGTGGAATGCCTGGGGTGAGCTGGTAAAGGACAACGTATACTTTGGTGGTTCAGGTGCCAACCCGGCGGGCTCATTTTTATATGTACTCACCGGCGTGCACGGGTTCCACATCATCACCGGACTGATCTTTTTGTTAGCGGTTTTAGCCGCAAGTTTGAAATTTAGAGTACACTCTAAAAAAATGCTCCGTATACAGTTATGTACTATATACTGGCACTTTTTAGGAGGACTTTGGCTATATTTGTACGTCTTCTTATTGGCAAATCACTAAACACGTTTTTTTACAATACATAAACTATGTCTACTTCAACTACGCTGGAAGCACCAAACACAGGTACATGGGATGGCGGTAACGAGCCATTCAAAGCGAGCTATGGAAAACTCATGATGTGGTTTTTCCTGCTTTCGGATGCATTTACGTTTGGATCGTTTCTGATTGTTTACGGATTATCCCGTCACAAGCATTTACCTTATACGGGTTCGCCGGAAGCATTTACGTTTTCTACCGAATGGTGGCCTATCCCTGAGAAAGTGTTTAACGCCTTCCCTGGTTTCCATGGTGTGGATCTGCCTCTGGCTTTCGTGGCCTTAATGACCATGATCTTGATCCTAAGCTCGGTAACGATGGTACTGGCTGTAGAAGCTGGCCACCGCATGGATAAGAACGACGTGCAGAAATGGTTGTTGTGGACGATCCTGTTTGGTGCCACCTTTTTGGGTTGCCAGGCGATTGAGTGGTCGCACTTTATCGAAGGAACAGAAGCCGGTATGGTAATGTCTGACGGAACGATCTTCCATGGGGCTAACCTGACGATGAACCAGTATGGGCCGCCCTTATTTGCCGACCTGTTCTTCTTTATCACTGGTTTCCATGGTACCCACGTATTCTCCGGCGTTATCCTGCTGATCATGATCTTTGTGAACACAGTGAATGGCGTATATCAGAAGCGTGGCCACTACGAAATGGTGGAAAAAGTAGGTCTTTACTGGCACTTTGTAGACCTTGTTTGGGTATTTGTATTTACCTTCTTCTACCTGATATAATTAGTATCTAAAATCAAAGCATTCGGCTTTCTGTTCTTTTACAGCACAGAAGCAGCATGTTAAACTAAGAAACAGCAATAATATGGCAATGCATACTGATCACGCCCACGATGTAGAGCACGTTGGCGAGCTTCCCAAGCCACAGACCAAAGCAATCTGGCGAACGTTTATTATTCTGGTAGCCATCACGGCACTCGAGTTCCTAATTGCCTTTACCATGGATTCGGGTACGGTAAGAAACGCGATCTTCATTATACTTACTGTACTGAAGGCGTTTTATATCGTTGGAGAGTTCATGCACCTGAAGCACGAAACCAAAGGCCTGATCTGGTCGATCCTTATCCCAATGGCACTGGTAGTATGGCTGATGGTGGCTTTGATCTCTGAAGGCACGTATTACTTTGAGTCTGTTACGAATTACTTCAGATAAACTTCCTGTAATGAGAAATTTGAAGGCACTAATACTAGGACTCCTAATATTAGTGCCTCTTTTTATTTTTGTATTTGTGATCACCTTTGGTGAACAGCATTTTACATTAAGAGGCTATTTCCCGCAGGTCAATGCGGCCGGTGAAGTGCTGCGAACGGCGAAAGGGGATACCCTTTTTAAACGCGTTCCCGGTTTTCATTTTACCAACCAATCCGGCCATACCATAACCCAACAGCAACTCACGCAGGGAGACGGCGTTTATGTCGTGCAGTTTTTAGAGAAGGAGTGTGCCGACAGCTGTAAGATTGTTTCGACGCAACTTATGCGCGTGCAGGAGGCTTTCAGGAAGAACCCCCAGGTGAAGCTTGCCTCTATCATGGTGGCTGCCGCGGCTGATACGGTCCAGATGCTGCAGCACATTGCCGCCCAATACAGCGCCGATCCTAAAAAATGGTTTTTCCTGGCTGGCCCTCGCGCTGAAGTATACCAACTGGCTTCACAGGGGTTTCACCTGCCAGTAGGGGAACAGCAAAACATAGCAAGCCATAAAGTATGGCTGGTAGATAAGGAAGGCCATGTGCGCGGCATCTATAAAGGTGCAAAGGTCACCGATATTGACCGGCTTAACATGGAAATAAACGTACTGCTTGATGAATACAGCAAAAGTAAATAACCCGACAAGTACCCGTGACCGCCGGTTTCTAACTCTTATTGCCGTGCTTTCGGTTGTGGTGCCGGTGCTTGTAGCCTTATTGTTCTTTATGCCCAAAGCGGGCGGCGCTAAAATGGATGTCTCCTTTCTGCCTCCCTTTTATGCCTCCATCAATTTCCTGACGGCTATTGCGCTGGTGGTTGGGTATGTGAATATCAAAAAAGGGAATATCAAAGTACACCGGGCTTCCATGCTGACGGCTTTTAGTTTGTCGGCTATTTTCCTGGTCGCCTACGTGGTGTATCACTACTTTGGCGAAAGAACTGAATACGGTGGCGAGGGCGCCCTGAAGTATGCCTATTATTTTATCCTACTCACGCACATTGTGCTGGCCATTGTTATTGTGCCACTGGTGCTACTGTCGGTATACTTCGGTATCACCGGGCAGTTAAGCCGTCACCGCCGCATCTCCCGCTGGACGTTCCCTATCTGGCTGTATGTGGCAGTAACCGGCGTGCTGGTATACCTGCTCATTTCGCCATATTATTCCTGAAACCAGAAAGCTTACACAACTGTTCTATTACCATGAAGCTGCTACATAAATTCTTTTTCACGCTGGCAACCGTCCTTGTACTTGCGTTTACCAGCACAGATGCCTACAGCCAGTGTGCCATGTGCCAGGCTACCGTAGAATCTAATGCCGGTAAAGGCCACGAAGAGGGCGACAACCAGGTGGGCACCGGCCTGAACACCGGTATACTGTACCTGATGCTGGTACCCTATGTACTGATCGGAACCATCGGGTTCTTATGGTACAGGAGCAACCGCAAAAAGCAGGCATGAGCCAACCGTCCAGATTGGGAGCCATACTTGCGTGCCGCTGCCCGCGCTGCCGGCGGGGAGAGGTGTTTACCCACTCCGCACTAAAGCTGCGCAAGTTTGATGAGATGCACGAGAACTGCCCCGTGTGCGGCCTGCACTACGAAGTGGAGCTGGGCTTTTTCTGGGGAGCAATGTATATCAGCTATGCTTTCTCGGTGATCATTGTGTTGCTGACTGGCATTTCGCTCTACTACCTGGCCAACGATCCGGACATGTGGGTATACCTGACGGTAGTGGCGTCGACGGTGCTCATCCTTACGCCCATTCTCTTTCGTTATGCACGAATCCTGCTGTTGCATTTCTTTGGCGGCATCACCTACGATCCGGGCTATGAGAAACGCATGGCAGGTGCAGAATAAGTAGCGGATTATCTTACGTTTTTGCTTAAATTCGTAGATAAACGTCTCTGCTTTGAACCGGAAGTTAACGCCCTTTGCGCTTTTGTTTGTCTCGTTGCTGTGTTTTATGGCCACAGCAGCGCTCCATTTCAACGTACTTTTCAATCAGTATGCTGCCGAAAATGCCGCCGAAGTAAAAAACATTGCCGGGCGCGTGCAGCATTGCATTGACGATGCGACCAATGAAGCCGATGCCATTGGCCGGCAACTGAAACAGAATACCGTTTCTTTCTCCTCCCTGCTGCGGCAAACGCATTATCCAACCTTCATCTACAAAGGCAGCCGGCTGATATTCTGGTCCAACCACACCATCATACCGGAGTTATACTTTGGAAGCGTACCCAACCAACCTTCCGTGGTCAGCAACGAGTATGGCACCTTCATCGTCGTGCCTCGCCAGTCGCAGTACTACACCATCTTTACCTTTATCCCGCTGCAGGTTGATTACAGTATCCGAAACAGCTTTCTAACCCCGAAGCTGGATGAGGCGATATTCCGGAAAACAGACCTGCGCCTAGACCTAGACCCGCAGGCAAAGCTGCCGCAGGTGCGCACGCGCCAGCATACGTTCCTTTTTGCCGTGGATTTTAAAGCTGGTAGAAACCAATCCGGTTCCGAAAACCTGCAGCTAGCCTTGCTGGCACTGGGCTCCTTCTTTTTCATCCTTTTCAGTATCGTGCTAAGCCGCCGTTTTTTGCAGCGCGGGCAGTATAACACGGGCATTGCGTTGTTGCTCTTTCTGCTTTTCATTTTTCGGATTGCGCTGCTGCTGCTTAACCTGCCTTTTTCCATTGCCGAAACCGAGCTCTTCGACCCACGGTTGTATGCCGCCTCCTTCTGGTCGCCCTCTATCGGGGATCTGGCGCTAAACATGCTGCTGCTGACCACCATAGCCGGGAGCGGCATTTATTTATTTCAGAAAAACAAAGCCTGGTTATACCTTAAGCTGCTTCCGCAAACCAAAAGCCGGCTGCTGCAGCTAGGGTGCTTTGTAGCGTTTTACCTGTTGCTTGTGCTGCTGTACCGGTTCTATTACGGTGTGTACCATAACTCGCCGCTGGTGCTGGACGTGAGCCAGTCGCTGGAATTTACCCGCTATAAACTCATCATCTATGGGGTGATGCTGCTGCATACCATCTCGCTCAGTATGTTCACCTACATTCTGGCCACGATGGTGTCGCTGCTGCTGCAGCGGGAAACAAAGCTGTGGGCCTATCAGCTGCTAGCTCTTACTGGCGTGGTGATGGCCTTGCTGGCGGTAGTGATGGCGCCGCAGATGCTGGTCCTGATGCTGCTGGGCACGCTGTTCTGGTTTCTGATCGTGCTGGCCACCCATTACCGGCAAACGATCAACTCCCCTTACCGCACCTACCTGTTTTTCTTTCTGGTGGTCATCATCAGTGCCTTGATGGGGGCTTATGCGCTTTATAACCACTACCAGGGCGAGCTGAAGATGTATAAGCAGGACTTTGCCTACAAACTGCTGAAGGATAACGATGTGCTGGGCGAGTACCTGCTGGAGCATGTAGCCGACAGCATTGCCGGCGATGCCCTGATACAGGCAAAGATGATGGGTCCCTATGTGGATGCAGACTTTATCAAGCGCAAGATCACCAAGCAGTACCTGCGCAATTATTTCGACAAGTATGAAACAAGCGTGCTGCTGTTCGATTACCGGGGCCGCACCCTAGAAAGCCGCGATACCACGGCTTCCACCCTGCAGGAGTTGCGCCGCAAGTATGACACGCCGCAAACCCGCACCGAACGCCACAACCTGTTTCTGGTAAAGGACCCCACCCGCTACAATGCCCGCACCTACTTTAAACTGATCGAAGTGCCAGTGGGCAATTGGCAGAAAGGCACCATTGTGCTGCAGCTCACCCTTAAAAAATTGCTGCCTAACAGTGTGGTGCCCGAGCTTTTGGTAGATCGCAAGAGTAACGAGCCGTTCCGGATGGATATGCTGAGCTATGCCATTTACGGTAACCGGCAACTGCGCTACAGCGAAGGAGAGTATGACTACGCCACCAACTTTAACAAGCGCCTGCTGCGCCGGCCGGAGCTGTACCAGCAGGGGGCTAATCAGGGCAATTATCACCACCTGGGCATCAAAGGTGACAACGGGCAAACGCTCGTTATTACCACCGAGAAGTATGGCGGCCGCGAAGTGCTGTCTAACTTTTCGTTCCTGTTTCTGATGTTCATCGCGGGCCTTATCGTGAGTGGCTTTATATACCTGCTCACGCAGCGGCACCGCTACCGGGAGTTCAGTCCCAACTTCAGCACCAAGATCCAGATCTTTCTTAATTTCGGCATTTTGCTACCGCTCTTGCTGGTAAGTATAACCACCGCCAGTCTGGTAACCGCCTCCTACAAAAAAGATCTGATGAATGCGTATGAGCAGCGGGGCGAGGCCATCCAGGAAAACCTGGGTAGGCTGCTGGACAGTCACTTGCTGGTACAGCGAAAAGGATTGATACAAAAAGTGGAGGAGGTCGCCTCTATTGCTGAGGCCGACGTGAACCTCTACGACCGGAACGGCAGACTGCTGGTAACCAGCCAGCCGCTGATATTTGAAGCGGGCCTGTTGTCCAAGCTTGTAAACCCCGAAGCCTTTGCGGCTATTTCAGAACGGCAGGCCCTACGGGTGTTGCTCGAAGAGCAGGCGGGGAACCTCTCGTTTAACGCGGTCTACCTGCCGCTGCATTCCAACAGGAACCCGGGCGAGCTGCAGGGCTTTATCGGCATTCCGTTCTTCGACTCTGAAAAACAATTGGACCTTAAACTTATCGAGCTCGTTACCACTACCATGAATATTTTCTCGGTGATGTTTATCGTGTTTATGGTGCTCACTTTCTTTGCCTCGCGCGCGTTGACGGTGCCGCTGCGTATGCTGGCCGATAAACTGAAACGCACCTCGCTGACGGGCAAAAACGAGATGCTGGCTTATAAAGGGGCGGATGAGATCGGGATGCTGGTAAACGAGTATAACCGTATGCTGCTTACCCTGGAGCAAAACAAAGTGGACCTGGCAATGCAGGAAAAGGAGGCGGCCTGGCGCGAGATGGCCCGCCAGGTAGCTCACGAGATCAAGAACCCGCTCACGCCGATGAAGCTCTCGCTGCAGTACCTGCAAAAAGCCATTGCCGAAAAGAAACCGAACACTGAAGAACTGATCAGTAAAATTTCCCACACGCTTATCACCCAGATCAATATCCTGAGCGATATTGCTACCTCTTTCTCCAGCTTTACGTCCATGCCGGAGCCTAAAACGGAGCGGATGGATGTGGCGGCTGCGCTGCAAAAAGCCGTGGACCTGCACAACGACCCTGCCACAGCCGTGCTCACTACGGCCATTCCTGTAGAGGCTGTGATGGTGATGGCCGATGAAAGCCTGCTGGTACGGACCTTTAATAACCTGCTGCTGAACGCCATCCAGGCGGTGCCGGCCAGCCGCAAGCCGCACCTGAAAGTGGCCTTGCAGTCCGGAGCCGATCACTCGGTGCTTATCTCCATCCAGGATAATGGCAGCGGTATTCCGGACGACATCCGGGACAAGGTCTTCATCCCGAATTTCAGCACCAAGTATACCGGTTCCGGTATCGGGCTGGCGGTTGCTAAAAAAGGAATTGAGAACGCTGGTGGCCGCATCTGGTTTGAGACCGAAAGCGGCAAAGGGACGACCTTCTACATTTCTTTACCACTGGCCCGGGGATGAGCAGGCGCAGTTTTTACCTGCTCCTGCTGCTGCTCTGGCAAAGTATACCGCTGCTGGCGCAGCAGCCTGTTAATAACCAGCGCTGCCGGTGGCTGCCCGTCACCTCGGAACCACAGGTGCTGGATTCACTGACGTTGCTACCCGAAACGGTTACCTTCACGCATCCCCAAAAAGAAGCCTTTGCCTTCGACTATAATTATACGAGCAATGAATTCCGGCTCACCCGCTTTCCGGCACCCGACTTGGTGGTGACCGATACCTTGGGTACCCGGCGGCCCTTGCCCGATTCGGTGCTGGTCTGCTATCGGGTGCTGCCGCTAAACCTTACCCGGCCGGCGTTTAAGCGGGATGTCGCCAAACTGGAGATGAGCTCATTTCAGCAGAACTTTTACCAGGAAGACCTGGCTACCAAAGAAGAGATCTTCCGGACGCCGGGCCTGAACAAAACAGGAAGCATCAGCCGGGGCATTTCCTTTGGCAACACCCAGAACGTGTTCGTGAATTCGGCCCTCAACCTGCAGCTGGATGGCAAACTGACCGATGACATTAGTATCACGGCGGCCATTACGGATCAGAACATCCCGTTTCAGCCCGAAGGCAATACGCAGCAGTTGCAGGAGTTCGACAAAGTATACATCACGCTCCAGCACCGGCGCTGGCAACTCACGGCCGGCGATGTGGTGCTGCGCAGCCGGCCTTCGTACTTCCTGCAGTTCTATAAAAATGTGCAGGGCGGCGCTTTTTCATTTACCAACGGCAAATCGCCGGCGCGGCAAGGCGTTACCACGGTAGCGGCTTCGGTTTCGAAGGGCAAATTTGCCTCCCAAACCCTGCAGATGCAGGAGGGCGTATTGGGACCTTACCGGCTGACAGGCCCCAACAACGAGCGTTTTATTATTGTACTGGCCAATTCGGAGCGCGTTTTCCTGGATGGCGTGCTACTGCAGCGCGGTTACGACTACGACTATGTGATCGACTATAACCAGGCCGAGATCACCTTTACCACCCGCCATCTGATTACCCGCAACAGCCGCATCAAAGTGGATTTTGAATACTCGGACCAGAACTATAGCCGAGGCATTTACCACCTGAGCCACTACCAGCAACTGGGCAAACTGAACGTGTTTGCCAACTACTACAACGAATCCGATAACCCCAACAACCTGCTGAACCTGGATCTGAATGATCCGGAAAAACGCCTGCTGGCAAGTATAGGCGACAGCCTGCAGCTGGCGGTAACCCCTGGTGCTGAGCGCGTGCCCTTCGATGCCGGCCAGGTGCTGTACGCGCGGCAGGACACTACGTACAATATGGGGCAGAGCCTTGCCGCCATTTATGTATACTCGACTAACCCGGATGTTGCTTTTTACAACGTGCGCTTTTCGGAAGTGGGGCAGGGGCAAGGCGATTATGTGGCATCAACTAATGCAGTGAACGGACGCATGTACCAGTGGGTGGCGCCGGTAAATGGCGTGCCTCAAGGCAACTATGCGCCGGTGCGGGTGCTGCCCACGCCTAAAAAGAAGCAACTGGTAAATGCGGGCGCCAGCTACGAATTGCAGAAAGGCGTAGCCGTTTTCCTGGAAGGCGCTACTTCGCAAAATGATCTGAACCGGTTTTCCAACCTGGATGCGCAGGATGATAACGGCAAGGCGGTGCGGGTGGGCTATACAGTACAGGATAAGCAAATCACCTTTCTGAAAACCTACCGCCTCAACAGCACGCTCAACTACGAGTATACGGATGAGAATTTCGCACCTATTGACCGGTACCGCCCCATTGAATTTGACCGGGACTGGAGCCTGCCAACGGTGGCTACCAGGGCTGAGGATCATATCCTCAATTTCTCGGTGGGAGCTGCCAAAGATGCGGCGAATCTTTTTAACTACCGCATCAGCCGGCGCAACCGGACGGCGCAGGTAGATGGCGTGCAGCATTACCTGGATGTGCTGCAACAGTTTGGGCGATTGGCGTTACAGAACCACTTTTTTATGCTCCACAGCACGCAGGCCGCGCAACGCTCGGTGTGGTACCGCGGCGAGGTAGGGGCCAGGTATGCGCTGGGCAAACTGACGCCCGGCTATACGTACCGCTTCGATAAAAACCAGCTCACCGCGCTTGACTCTGATTCCGTGACGGGCTCGGCACAGTATTTTGAAGAGCACCTGCTGTTTGTAGAAAGCAGCGACACCGCCCGCACCCGCTTCCGGGCGGATTACAGTTACCGCACCGACTGGCAGCCTACCCCCGATGGCCGGATCGGGCTGCCGGAAGTGGGCCAGACGTACAATGCCCTGATGGAAACCGAGTTCAACCCCGGCAACCGGCTGGCCCTGCAGGCCACTTACCGCAAACTGCAACTGGCAAACGGCAAAGCCGAGGAAACCATCCAGTCGCGGGTAGACTGGACCACTGCTTTTCTGGATGGCGCTTTCCGGTCGGAGCTCAGTTATGCCGTGGGCACCGGGCGGGAACTGAAGAAGATCTTCATCTTCCGGGAAACACTGCCTGGCCAGGGCACCCATTACCTGCGCGAAGGAGGCGATCCCAATAATCTGAACGATTACCTGGAGGCCCAAACCTTGGACCAGCGGCGCTATATCAAGATCTTTCTTCCTACCGATGAGTATGTGAACGCTTATTCCAACCATTTCATGTATCGCCTGAACACCAGCGCGCCCCGCAGCTGGAACAGTGGGCGAGGTATAAAAAGACTGGCTGCCAAGTTCTCGGTGCTCACCTTCGTCAGCATCGACAAAAAAACAACCGACGATGACCTGGCCAACCGCTTCAATCCTTTCAGCGAAGATTTTGAAGACCAGTTCCTGCTCTCACTGGTTAAATCCTTGCGCAACACCTTATACTTTAACCGCAGCAACCCCAACTATGGGCTGGAGTATTCGATGCAGCAAAACCAGCAGAAATCGTTGCTGGCCAACGGCACCGAAACGCGGCATGTGGGCAGCCATACGTTAACAGGCCGCCTCAACCTGAACGAAGTGCTGAGTACCCAAATGACGGCAGAGCGGAACGTGCGGGAAAACCGCTCTAACTTCCTCGACTCGAAAAACTTTGAAATAGAAACCCGGCAGCTCACCCCGGAACTGGCCTATCAGCCGAATACAAAGCTGCGTTTTACCGGCACCTACCAGTACGCTATCCGGCAGAACCTGCAGGCCGCATCCGATGAAAGGCAGGCAGGGCGGTTTCATGAGCTGGGGCTGGAGATGAAGCTAAGTCAGGTCAGCAAACGCACGATGTCGGGCAACATCCGCTACATCAACATCGCTTTTGAGGGAAACCTGAACTCCTATGTGGGTTATGAGATACTGAATGCCCTGCGCCCAGGCAACAACCTGACCTGGTCCTGGAACCTGCAGCAACGCCTGAGCAACGGGCTGAACCTCTCTTTTAATTACGACGGCCGCAAAGCAAACGGCATCGGAGCGGTGCACATGGGGCGTACGCAGGTTTCGGTGCTTTTTTAACTTCATCCGTTGTAGCCGGGCAATAAAAAAGCCCCCGCATGACGGAGGCAATTTTACCTTGGCTAAAAGTTGAGTTTGTTTGGTGAGGGTGTTACTCTTTAGACGCGTCGCCGCCGTCTTCGGTCATTTTCACAATGCCTTTCTGTCCTTCGGCATTGGTTAGGGTAATTTCGTATACTGCTTTGGTCTTGCCTGCTGCCGGTGCTACTTTGTTGATCTCACTAACGGTCCAGTCCTTGTAGGTGTCGTTTTTGAGGGCTGTTTGCACGGCCGCCGGCAACTGGTCCTGGGTCACTTTCTCCTTCTTTACTTCCTGGCCCTGCTGTCCTGCCTGCTCTGTTTGTGTCTGCGCTTGCTGCGCGGCATTTTGTGGAGCAGTAGTTTGTGCGCTGGCGTCCAGGGAAGTCAGGCCCAATAGGGCGATTGCTGCTGCTAAGAAAGTTACTTTTTTCATCGTTGTAGTAAATTGGTTATGCTCCTTCTTATAACAGAACTGTGCCAGAAAAAAGGGAATGGGCTAACCTGTTGTGAGTCATGTAGCTAAACAAAAAGCCTGTCTGGCAAGCTTTGGGGAATAAGTGGCAGGGCTGTGGTTATTGTCCCCATGCTGTAGAAACTATGCCTCAATCGTGGCTGCAATGCAGAAAGGCTATAAAACAACAAAGGCTCCTGGAGTGCAGGAGCCTTTGCCTGAGAAAAGTTTATTAGAAAACTTCTCAACTTTTAGCCGTTCTTTTTTACGGCACCAGATAAGGGAAGGTTGTAGAAAGTTAAAAAATAGTGCAATTATTTTTGTCCGGAGCGTTCAGCCAGGTATAAAATCTGGCGCCTGATCCGGTGTGAGATTGTTTTGAAAGCCATTGAAAGCCAAGGTTTAATACATTAAGAGTGTACGTTGCTGCAAAGCGCCGCTGCTTTTGATGTATAAAAAACAAAGTGTCTGTCCTTTTTACAGTGCAAAATTAATGTAGCTACATACGCTTAAGAGGAAATAATAAGGCCGGTAGCGTCACACATTTAGAGGTGTAGCGTTACCGGCCTTTTTACATGTGTGTCTTACTGTAGCTTGCCCGGCAGCAGGTAGTGCTGCACGTAATCTTTTACGCCCTCCTCCAAAGTATAAAACGGTTTATCGTAGCCAATGGCGCGCAGCTTGGCCATGTTAGCTTCGGTAAAATACTGGTAGGTGTCGCGGATGCTTTCCGGCGTATCGATAAAATCAATATCCGGGGTTACGCCCATGGCTTCGAAGGTATTAAAGGCAAGCGCCAGAAACGTGCGGGCCTGCCCGGAGCCCAGGTTGTAGATGCCCGAGTCGCGGCGGTGGCGCATCAGGAAAAGGCATACTTCCACCACGTCCTTTACATAAATAAAATCGCGCATCTGCTCGCCATCGGCAAAGTCGGGGTTGTGGGAGCGGAACAGCGTGAGGCGGCCTTTCTCGTTGATCTGATTAAAGGCATGAAAAATAACCGAGGCCATGCGCCCTTTATGGTATTCGTTGGGACCATACACGTTAAAGAACTTCAGGCCGGCCCAGAAAAAAGGCTTGGCTGTTTGTTCCAGCGCCCAGATATCAAAGTCATTTTTCGACTCGCCATAAGGGTTAAGGGGCTTCAGCAGCGGCACCAGCGTTTCGTCATCATCATAGCCCAGCGTGCCGGAGCCATACGTGGCGGCCGACGAGGCGTATACCAGCGGGATCTGGTACTCGCAGCAGGCATTCCATACTTTCTTGGAGTAGTTCAGGTTCAGCAGGTCAAACACATCCTTGTTCATCTCGGTAGTGTCGGTGCGGGCCCCCAGGTGGAAAATAAACTCTACGCCTTCGTAGTTTTCGTCCAGCCACTCAAAGAACGTGTCGCGGTCTACAAACTCCTTTATCTTTTTACCTGCCAGGTTGTTTTCTTTTTTGGCGACAGAGAAATTATCCACCACCACGATATCATTAAAATTGGCCTCGTTTAGCTTGCTGACAAGGCAGCTGGCAATAAACCCTGCGGCACCGGTTACTACAATCATACTTTAAGTTTTATAGCCTGTAACGTAAATTGCCTTAAATTTACGAAAATAAATGAAGCGGTTCTGCCACAGGTCCCGCTGCCAAAGGGATACTTTGAAAAAGAAAACGCGTTTATACGTTAGCCTGCCGGCCCTGCTGCTCGCACTGCTGCTGCTGGCCGGGGCGTGCAGCGGCGATAAAACCACCCGGCAGCAGGCACTGGTGCTGCACGACGATTTGGGCCGGGAGCTGCAGCTGGCTAAGCCGCCGCGGCGGGTGCTGGCGCTGGCTGCGTCTATGACCGAGATGCTCTATGCCGTAGCCGATACCGCTACCATTGTAGGCCGCACGCCCCAGGACGATTATCCGGCCGCCGTGCTGCACAAACCGCTGGTAAACAACTATCCCGTTGATTACGAGCAGGTGCTTCGGCTCAGGCCCGACCTCATTTTTACCATCGAAGGCATTACGCCCCTGGAGGTGGCTGCCCGGCTGCAGGAGCTTGGCGTGCCGGTGTATTACCAGAAGTATAACACGGTGGATGATATTTTCTCGGGCCTGGAGGACATTGGCCGCATCATGGGCCGCGAGCAGCAGGCGCGCCACCTGACCGACTCGCTGCGGCAGCAGGTTGCTGTTATCAAAAAGCGCCACCGGCAGGAAAAAACACCGCAACGGGTGCTGACCATTACCTGGCGCGACCCGATCTATGTGTATGGCCGCAATACCCTGCTGACCGATAAGTTGCATATTCTAGGGGCCGAGAATGCGGTGCAGGAAACCTTTGACCAGCCTTACCCGGCCCTGACGCGGGAGTATATCCTGAAGCTGAACCCCGATGTGCTGCTGGGCGATACGCCGGAAATCTTTGAAGAGAAGTTCTTCAGCCTGTACCCGGAGCTGCGCCGCATCAAGGCCTACCAGCATAAGCGGATGTATAAACCCACAGGCAACCTGATGGAGCGCCCCAGCCCGCGCGTGGTAGAATCGATCCTGGAATTGGAGCATTTTTTATACCCATGAGGCGGCGGAGCTTATACTTTATACTTGCCCTGCTGCTGATTCTGGTGGTGATGTTGCTGGGTCTGCAGGTGGGTTCTTTCGCCACCGATGCCAGGACCATCTTCGATACGTTCTTCCATTACAACCCCGGTAACACCACCCACTTTGCCATCCTTCATTTGCGCCTGCCACGGCTTATACTTGCGCTGGTTGTAGGTGCCTCGCTGGCCTTTTGCGGTTACCTGATGCAGGCCATGGTAAACAACGGGCTGGCCGATCCGTACCTGCTGGGCACGGCTTCGGGGGCTTCGCTGGGGGCGGTGATCGTGTTCTTTGGGTTTGTGCCCGTAACGATTGCCGGCTTTTATATGCCCTCGGTGTTTGCTTTTGCCGGTGCTTTCCTGGTTACGCTGGTGGTGGTTATACTTGGTTACCGCAAGCGGCAGCTCATCCCCAGCCAGCTGCTGCTGGCCGGCATTGCCATTAGTTCGCTCTGCACCGCTATACTTGGCATGCTCACCTTCCTTTCAGATTCGGAAGGAAAGTTGAAAGCGGTCATTTTTTGGTCGATGGGTAGTTTTGAGCGCGCCAGCTGGCCGCTGGTTGTCTACCCGGCCGTAGCTCTGTTGCTGGCGCTGGTGTTCTTTGTGTTTTACCAAAAGCAGCTCAACATCCTGCTACTGGGCTCGGAACGGGCGCAGGCACTCGGCATTCAAGTGGCGCGTACGCGCTGGGTCATCATGGGCGTGGTGTCGGTGGTCACAGGGTTTGCCGTGGCTACTTCGGGGCCGGTAGGGTTTGTGGGGCTCATTGTGCCGCACGTCACGCGGGCGCTGCTGGGCACTACCGGCCGCTGGAACCTGCTGTTCTGCGCGTTTGCGGGCGGCTTGTTCATGCTGCTCTGCGATCTGCTTTCCCGCGTTATTTATCCGCCGGCCGGGCTGCCAATTGGAATCATTACTTCGTTCTTTGGTGTTCCTTTCTTTGTATATTTGCTGTTCAGAAAGAATTACAATTTTAGAGGTTAGATGATTTACGTAAGCAGGTTAGAGCACTTTAACGCAGCACACAAGCTGCACAACCCGAACTGGTCGCTGGCAAAGAATAAGGAGGTTTTCGGGCCATGTGCCAACACCAACTGGCACGGGCACAACTATGATCTTATTGTGACGGTGAAAGGCAAGCCGGATCCGGAGACAGGGTTTGTGATCGATCTCAAAAAGCTGAGCACCCTTATCCGCACCCATATAATTGACAAGGTAGACCATAAGAACCTGAACCTGGATGTTTCCTTTATGGAAGACAAACTGGCCAGCACCGAGAACCTGATCGTGGAATTCTGGCAGATCCTGGCGCCGCGCATTACCGAAATATCCGGCAACAACGCTACCCTGCACAGCCTGAAGCTGTACGAAACGCCCCGGAATTATGTAGAGTACTTCGGCGAATAGTATGCCTCTTTACCGGAATACCTTTTTGCCCGCACAGGCAGCTCAAAGTATACTACCTTCATGAAATACTATATTATAGCCGGGGAGCGATCGGGCGACCTGCATGCTTCCAACCTGATAAAGCAGCTTCGGGTACAGGACCCGGCAGCGGAAATACGTGGGTGGGGCGGCGATATGATGCAGGACGCCGGCATGGAGCTGGTGCACCATTACCAGGAAATGGCCTTTATGGGCTTTGCCGAAGTGGTGAATAACCTGCGCAAGATCCTGGGTTTTCTGAAAGAGTGTAAAGCAGATATCGTGCGCTGGCAGCCCGATGTGGTGATCCTGGTAGATTATGCCGGTTTTAACATGCGTATTGCCAAGTTTGCCAAAGCCCGCGGCCTGAAAGTATTCTATTACATTTCGCCCAAGATCTGGGCCTGGAACCAGGGGCGCGCCCATAAGATCAAAAAGCATGTGGACCGCATGTTTGTGATCATGCCCTTTGAGGAAGAATTTTACGCCCGCTACGACTATAAAGTAGATTATGTGGGTAACCCCGTGAATGACTCCGTTTCAGACCACGTGGCCAGCGCCGACTTCAGAACCCGCAACAAGCTGTTCAACAATAAACCGATTATCGCTATACTTCCGGGAAGCCGCAAGCAGGAAATAGAAGCCATGCTGCATGTGATGCTGCGCGTACTGCCTTCGTTCCGCGATTTTCAGTTTGTGGTAGCGGGCGTTTCCAATTTCTCCCGCGAATATTACGAGCAGTATAACAAAGACCCAAACATCAAGATTATTTACGACCAGACCTACGACCTGCTGGCGAATGCCAGGGCCGCGCTGGTAACCTCGGGTACGGCTACGCTCGAGACAGCTTTGTTCGGGGTGCCGCAGGTGGTGTGCTACAAGACCAGTGCTATTTCGTATGCCATTGCCAAACGTGTGATCAAGGTACCCTACATTTCGCTGGTGAACCTGATTGCTAATAAGCAGGTGGTAGCCGAACTGATCCAGGATGATTTTACGCCGAAGCAGATCATCCATGAGCTGAAGGAGATCTTGTTCGACAAGCACTTTATGCAGAAGCAGCAACAAGGCTATGCGCTGGTGCGCCAGAAGATAGGGGAGTACCGCACCGCCGAAAGAGCGGCCGAGTTGATGGTCAGGTACCTGCAATCTTCGTAAGGACAGGTCGCGATCTGTCCTTTTGTCTGAATCCGGATTTGCAGGATGCTGTGATTCGCAGGATTTTGATTTCCAGCGAACCATTATACCGCAAGTTTAGCGCCAGCGTAACGTGTGGTTATACTTGAAGCCCCTTTGTAACGGACGTTGCCTGCAGCTATACTTTCGCCAGTTGAAAACTGGCTACCATACTTACCCACCAATTACCACTGCGCTCAAACTTGTAGTATGGAAGGTGTCTTATAGCTGTTCAAACTGGTGGTTCATAGGCCTGCCATCGCGGACAGGTTGCGACCTGTCCCTACAAGACAAGACAAGTATAAACAGAAAGCCCCGGCTATTAAGTAGCCGGGGCTTTCTGTTTATACTTGTCTTACTTTATACTTTACGCTACACGCAGTTGCTTCAGGGTAGACTTGTCAAATTTCTCGCGGGCATAGTCGCCGGTGATCACCAGTTCATGGGTGCCTTCTTCAGAGGGCAGCTCAAACATGGCATCTGTCATAATACCTTCGCAGATCGAGCGCAGGCCGCGAGCACCTAACTTATACTCAGCAGCTTTCTCCACAATATAATCCAGGGCATCGTCGGCAAAGCTCAGGTTGATGTTCTCCATTTCGAAGAGGCGCTTATACTGCTTCACGATCGAGTTCTTCGGCACGAGCAAAATCTGGCGCAGGGTTTCTTTGTCGAGCGGCTCCAGGTGCGTGAGCACCGGCAGGCGGCCGATCAGTTCTGGTATGAGGCCGAAGTTTTTCAGGTCCTGGGCCGTAATGTAGCTCAGGAAGTTCTCTTTCTCCTCTGCCTCGTCCATTTTAGACTTCGAGAAGCCGATCGGGCGGGTATTCAGGCGATTCTTGATCACACGGTCAATGCCCACAAACGCGCCGCCACAGATAAAGAGGATGTTCTCGGTGTTGACGGTGATCATTTTTTGCTCGGGGTGCTTGCGGCCACCTTGCGGAGGCACATTTACCACGGTGCCTTCCAGCAGTTTGAGCAGGGCCTGCTGCACGCCTTCGCCGCTCACATCGCGGGTAATAGAAGGGTTGTCGCTCTTGCGCGCTATTTTGTCAATTTCATCAATGTATACAATACCGCGCTCGGCGGATTCTACGTTGTAATCGGCTGCCTGCAGCAAACGGGTCAGTATACTTTCCACGTCTTCGCCCACATAACCTGCCTCCGTTAACACCGTGGCATCGGCAATGCAGAAAGGTACCTGCAGAATGCCGGCCATCATGCGGGCCAGGTAGGTTTTACCGGTACCTGTTTCGCCTACCATAATGATGTTGGATTTCTCGATCACTACATCATCCTCGTTTGTGCGCTGCATCAGGCGCTTGTAGTGGTTGTAAACGGCCACCGACATCACTTTCTTTGCCTCATCCTGGCCTACCACAAACTGGTCCAGGTACTGCTTCATCTCCTTGGGTTTCATTAAATTAAACTTAGGAGTGCGGCTGTTGGCGCGAATTTTATTTTCTTCGTTCAGAATCTGCTGCGCCTGCCCGATACAACGGTCACAGATGTGCGCGTTGATGCCGGAGATCATCACGGAGACGTCTTTCTTGTTTTTGCCGCAAAATGAGCAGGTAATTTCAGCCATATATTCTATTTGAAACGGATTGGTTTGGCTACTAAAGCCATCGCATTAAACAAAGGTACAAAATTGAATAGTTTTATAAATACAATTTTTTTTGTGCAAAGTGGATAAAAGCCCTGAAAGCAGGCTAAGAATTTCAAAATAAGGATTTTTATATTCTTGTACAAATTCCTTATCATCAGGTATTTACAAGGCAGCTGTTTCCACAACAGGCTGTTGATAAATTCCTGGTGCCTGGCTCACTTTCCTGCCAGCTGGGGCTGCTAATGGAATAAAGTGGTGCAAAAAGGCAAAATAAAACCCGTACCGGCTACTACCAATACGGGTTTCGGGGGCCTGTCGGCTATACTTGTTATACTTTGCGGGTCAGTACCTCGTCTATCAGGCCGTACTCTTTGGCCTCATCGGCTTTCATCCAGTAGTCGCGGTCTGAGTTGTCGTATACTTCCTGGTAGGTTTTACCGGAGTGCTGCGCCAAAATCTCATACAGCTCTTTCTTTAGCTTCAGGATCTCGCGGGCCGTGATCTCGATATCAGAGGCCTGGCCTTGTGCACCGCCCATTGGCTGGTGAATCATAACGCGGGCGTGAGCAAGGGCAGAGCGCTTGTTGGCGGCACCACCGGCCAGCAACACGGCGCCCATCGAGGCAGCCAGGCCGGTACAGATGGTAGCCACATCCGGGCTCACATATTGCATGGTGTCATAAATACCCAGGCCGGCATATACCGAGCCACCGGGGCTGTTGATATACAGCAGGATGTCCTTTTTGGCATCAGCCGACTCGAGGAAAAGCAGCTGCGCGGTGATGATGTTGGCAATAAAATCATCTACCTGCGTGCCCAGGAAAATGATACGGTCCATGATCAGGCGCGAAAACACGTCGATCTCACGGAAGTTGGTCGGGCGTTCCTCAATTACCGAGCGCGTCATGCTTTCCACCGTGTGCATGGCTCTGCTCTCGATGTGGTGGATATATTGGTCTACGCCCAGGCCGCTCATGCCCTGGCCCTTTACGGCAAATTTTCGGAACTCGTCTTTGTTAAACATGTCTTGTTTAGATTTACGGTTTACTCAAAAATAAAAAAGTCCTTCGTAAAAAGGACTTTTTTATACTATTGTTTTATAAGCGTTCTGCTTAGAACGACATATTTCTGAAGTCCTCAGATGTGATGGTCTTTTCTACAACCGTCATCTGCTCTTTAAGTTTAGCAAGCACCTTCTCGGCCAGCAATTGCTCGTATTCCTGTATGTAATTACGGCCATTGTCCTGCTGCAGGTACTGGTTGGCATAGTTGTTCATGCTTTCAGCCAGTTCTTCCGGAATCTCGGGCATGTTGAACTGGGCCAGCATTTTCTGCTTGGTAGCCGCTACTACTTCGTCGTTGCTTACTTTCAGGTCGTTGTCTGCTACTACCTTGTTCTTGATCATCGACCACTTTAGCTCTTTGGTATACTGGTCGAAGTTCTCGTCGATCTGCTCGGCAGTCAGTTTTCCTTCGTTTGTCACCAGCAACCAACGCTTAAAGAACTCGGTTGGCAGTGCCACGTCCACGTTATCCACCAGCGTGTCGATGATGCGGCGGTTCAGCAGGTTGTCGGCCTCTGTTTTATAGTTCTCTTCGATCGTTTCGCGCACTTTGGCGTCGAACTCTTCCTCGGTCTTCACCTCGTCTTTGCCAAATAGCTTGTCAAACAGCTCCTGGTTCAGCTCGGCGGCCTCCGTACGGTTGATCTTGTCTACTGTAAATTCAAACTCTCCGTTCAGGTCAGCCGTCACTTCTTTGCTCAGGCCGGTTACGTGGGCCAGGGCCGCGTTGTCGTCGCCAAAGGTCTTACGGATATCGAAACGGATCACATCACCGGCTTTCACGCCCAGGAATTTCTCCTGGCCTTCTACCACGCGGGCAGTCGGGATCAGCGTTTTAGAGGCAAACTCACCGTCTACCTGCTTCAGCTCGCCATAGATGAAATCGTTGGCTTCAGATGTCTCCGGGTTCGTGGTTTTGCCGAACTGGCGCTTGAGGTTCTCGTATGCCTCGTCGATGGTTTTCTGGTCCAGCGCTACTGAATACCCCTCTACGCTTTTATCCAGCGGAAGGTTAAAGTCCGGCAGCAGGCCTACCTGGTAAGTAAACTCGAAGTTTTTCTGGTTGTCCCAGTCAATGTTGTCCTGGCTTGGCTCCGGCAGGGGCTCGCCCAGTAGTTTCACATCATTGTCTTTGATATACTTGGAGATTTCTTCCTGCAGCAGCTTGTTGATTTGCTCTACCAGGATGCTCTTGCCATACATCTTTTTAACCAGAGCGGCCGGCACTTTACCTGGTCTGAAGCCTTTGATCTGAGCTTTCTTGCTATATTCTTTTACCTGTTGGTCTACCTTCGGCGCGTAATCGGCCTCTTCGAGTACCACCTTCAGTTGAGCGTTGGTGCTGTCGGTTTGGTTTAATGTAATATTCAAGGCTTAAAACTTTTAATTTGGAACATCTGGTAAAAACAAACCCCCAACATGGCTGTTGAGGGTCTCTGTTGTGTGCGGATGGAGGGACTCGAACCCCCATGCCTCGCAGCGCTAGATCCTAAGTCTAGTGCGTCTACCAATTTCGCCACATCCGCATGTGTGCTGGTTTGTAATGATGGTGCAAATTTAAGCACCTGATTTAATATTACAATAGCCAACCTAAAAAAAGGCAAAAAAATTATACCTTTAAGTAGGCGCGGGGCCCGTAGCAGCGGCCTGGTTGGGGCGTGCGCCTGAGTTTCAGGGGCTTACCGGGTGGGTATGGATTGCAGCATATAATACCTTATATTTGAAACTTATACGCACGCAGCCTTATTTATACTTATAAAGCCGCTGGCAGCTAACCCTGGCAGCGGCACATGCTCATGATTACAGTTATGATCGATCCGGAAGCAGAACGCAAAGAGATCTTAAGGCATTACCGCCGTTTGCTTCGGTACGCCAAACCTTTTCTGAAGGACAATGACGCGAAAATTATAAAGAAAGCCTTCAATACCTCGCTGGAGGCGCATAAAGATATGCGCCGCAAATCCGGGGAGCCATATATTCTGCACCCGCTGGCCGTGGCCCAGATCGCTGTGGAGGAGATCGGACTGGGTACCACTTCCATTGTGGCGGCCCTGCTGCACGATGTGGTGGAGGATACCGAAATGGAGATTGCCGACATTGAACGGGAGTTTGGCCCCAGCGTGGCACTTATCATCGAAGGGCTGACCAAGATCTCCGGCGTGTTTGACTACGGCACCTCGCAGCAGGCCGAGAACTTCCGGAAAATGCTGCTCACCCTGAGCGAAGACGTGCGCGTGATTTTGATTAAGCTGGCCGACCGCCTGCACAACATGCGCACCCTGGATAGTATGGCCCGCCACAAGCAGCTTAAAATTGCTTCGGAAACCATGTACCTCTACGCGCCGCTGGCACACCGCCTGGGCTTGTATGCCATCAAATCGGAGCTGGAAGATCTCTACTTAAAGTATACCGATACCGACACATACAAAGATATCTCCAACAAGATCCGGCAGACGCGCAGCGCCCGTAACAAGTTTATCAAAGACTTTACCGCACCCATAGAGGAAGAGCTGGACAAGTATGGCTTTAAGTTTGCCATTAAAGGGCGGCCTAAATCCATTTACTCCATCTTAAAAAAGATACGCAAGCAGAATATCACCTTTGATGAGGTCTACGACCTGTTTGCCATCCGCATCATACTTGATGTGCCCGTCGAAAATGAGAAAGCCGCCTGCTGGCAGGTATACTCTATTATTACGGACTTTTACCAGCCAAACCCCGACCGCCTGCGCGACTGGGTGAATACGCCTAAAGCCAACGGCTACGAATCGCTGCATACTACGGTGATGAGTAAGTCGGGCCAGTGGGTGGAGGTGCAGATCCGCACCAAGCGCATGGACGAAATTGCCGAGCGGGGCTATGCTGCCCACTGGAAGTATAAAACAGAAGGTATTGGCGGCAGCGAGTATGGCCTGGAGCAGTGGATAAACAAAGTGCGCGACATGCTGGAAAACAACACCGGCAACGCCCTGGAGTTTATGGACGAGTTCCGCAAGAACCTGTTTGTGGAAGAAGTGTTCGTGTTTACGCCCAAAGGCGAGCTGATCATACTTCCGGATAAAGCCACGGCCCTGGATTTTGCCTTCGAGATACACACGCACATTGGCCTGCAGTGCCTGGGCGCCAAAGTAAACCAGAAGCTGGTGCCGCTCAGTTACCGCCTTAAAAACGGCGACCAGGTCGAGATCCTCACCTCGCACAAGCAGAAGCCTAACGAAGAGTGGCTGCAGTATGTAGTGACCTCCAAAGCCCGCACCGGTATAAAGGATGCCCTGCGCGAGGAGCGCAAAGACAGAGCCGAACAAGGCGCAGCTATGCTGGAGCGCCGCCTGGCGCAGCTAGGCATGCCCGATACACAGGTGAACCTGAACAAGCTGATGGCTTTCTTTAATGTGCCCACGCTGCAGGACCTATACTTCCGGATCGCGACCGGCCATATCGACATTAAGAATATAAAAGAGGTTATTTTTACAGCTGCCGCGGATAAGGCCAACTCCAGGCTCGAACCCAAATCCTTTGACAAGGAGGTGCAGAAAATCCGCGGCGTGAACCCCGATATGCTCGTGATAGGGGAGAACTCCTCTAACATGAACTATAAGGTGGCCAGTTGCTGCAATCCGATACCCGGCGATGACGTGTTTGGCTTTGAAACCGGGGACGAAGACATCGAGATCCACCGCACCAACTGTAAACGGGGCATCGAGCTGATGTCGAATTACGGCAACCGGATTATCCGGGCCAAGTGGACGGACCAGAAGGAACTGGCGTTCCTGGCGGGTATCCGCATCAAGGGCACCGATAGGGTGGGGCTGGTAAACGACCTGACAAAGGTGATCTCGACGAGTTTAAAGGTGAATATGCGCTCGATCACCATCGACTCGAACGACGGCATTTTTGAAGGCAACATCATGGTATTCGTAAACGATACCAACCACCTCGATAAGTTGATTCAGCGCATGAGCAGAGTGAACGGTATACTTACTGTTGAGCGTTTTGAATAAGAGCGCTCATTTATACTATTAAGAAAAGGGATATGGCATTGAACGAACATAAATTTGAGGAAGTAAAGAAGATATTTACCGCTTACCTGGAAAGCAAGGGCCTGCGCAAAACCCCGGAGCGCTACGCCATCCTGGAGGAGATCTATTCCCGCGACGGTCATTTTGATGTGGAATCGCTCTACATCAGCATGAAGAATAAAAACTATCAGGTGAGCCGCGCCACCGTATACAACACCCTGGACCTGCTGGTGGAAAACGACCTGGTGAGCAAGCACCAGTTTGGCCGTAACCTGGCCCAGTACGAGAAATCGTACGGCTACCGGCAGCACGACCATGTGATCTGCACCGAGTGCCACAAGGTGGTGGAGTTCTGCGATCCGCGCATCCATAATATACAAACGATGGTGGGCGAGCTGCTAAATTTTCATATCTTGCATCACTCCCTGAACTTGTATGGGATCTGCGGCGATTGCCGCGCTAAAAAAGCGACACAGGAACAGCAACATGAAGTATCAGTCAGAACTCAAGGATGACATTTTGTTCATCAGGCTGCAAGGCGATCTGATTGCAGGCACCGATACTCAGTCTATGATGGAAGCGGCAGATGGCCTGCAGGATGGAAAAGTGATGCTTTGCGCTGTCGATCTGTCGCATGTGCGCTTTATGGACAGCAGCGGCATGGGCGTACTGGTTTCGTTGCTGACCAAGTTCCGGAACAGGGGCGGCGAGCTGGTGCTCATCAAGCCATCTGATCATATCCGCAAACTTCTGATCGTTACAAAGCTGAATGCTATTTTCACTATTGCAGAAAATGATAGCTTTGCGGCGCAATTCTTAAAAGAATCAATATACTAATTACATAATGGCAGTTGACATATTAATCGGGCTGCAGTGGGGCGACGAAGGAAAAGGAAAGATCGTCGACGTACTGGCACCCACCTATGATATTGTAGCCCGTTTTCAGGGAGGCCCCAATGCAGGGCATACATTAGAATTTGAAGGCACCAAGCACGTGCTGCACCAGATTCCATCGGGCATCTTCCACCCGCATATCCAGAACATCATTGGCAACGGCGTGGTATTGGACCCGATCGTGTTCCGCACCGAAATGGAAAAGCTGCAGGCAAGAGGCGTAGATGCGGCTAAGAACCTTTTTATCTCTAAAAAGGCAGCGCTTATACTTCCTTCGCACAAAGTGCTGGACCGCGTGTCGGAAGAAGCCCTGGGCACTGGCAAAATTGGTTCTACTTTAAAAGGCATTGGCCCGACTTACCAGGACAAGATCGGCCGGGTTGGGCTGCGGGTAGGCGATATCCTGGAAAGCGACTTCCGGGCAAATTACGATAAGCTGGTAGAGCGGCACCGCAAAACCGTGGAGTATTACGGCCAGAAGTTGGAGCTCGGCGACGAGGAGAAAACCTTCTTTGAGGCCGTAGACTACCTGCGTTCGCTCAAACTGGTGGATAGCGAGTATATGATCAACGATGCCCTCAACAGCGGCAAGCGCATACTTGCAGAAGGCGCGCAAGGCTCGTTGCTGGATGTGGATTTCGGTACTTATCCGTTTGTAACCTCTTCTACTACGCTGGTAGCGGGAGCCTGCACAGGCCTTGGCGTAGCGCCACAGCATATTGGCCAGGTATACGGCATCTTTAAAGCTTATTGTACCCGCGTGGGCAGCGGTCCGTTCCCGACAGAGCTGCTGGACGAAGAAGGAGAGAAGATCCGGGTAGCCGGGCGTGAGTTTGGTTCCACTACCGGGCGGCCGCGCCGCTGCGGCTGGATAGACCTGCCTAGCCTGAAGTATTCCATTATGCTGAATGGGGTGACCCAGCTGAATATGATGAAAGCGGATGTGCTGACAGAGTTCGATACTATAAAAGTATGCACCAAGTATAAGCTGGCTAATGGCGAGCTGACAGATCGCGTGCCGCATTCGATGGAAAACGAGATTGCCGAGCCGGTATACGAAGAACTGCCCGGCTGGAAAGTAGACCTGAATCAGGTGGAAACGCTGGAGGATCTGCCACAGGCTTTTGTTGATTACATCCAGTTCCTTGAAAAACATCTGCAGGTGCCTGTTACCATTGTTTCGGTAGGCCCGGATCGTAAAAGCACTTTGATGCGCGAAAGCATGAAAGTAAGCTAGCTATACCTATTGTATAAAGTATAAGAGAAGAGCCCCGTTCCTAAACGGGGCTCTTCTGTTTACACAAGACGCATAGTATAGGAAAGGGACACAAAGTATAAAGAGGGGTGTTCTGACAGTTTATTCCAAAATATCTGGCCAACTTGGCTGCCCGAGCCCAACCTGGCGCAAGCGTCCGCTTGTGCCAAGCCTAGTATAAAGATTTAATGTGCCGGAGTGGCGTTAACTAGAGGCGATCTATTATAGTGTGATTCGCATGTATGGGCATTAGGCCCGTTATGCCCTTTTGAATAACGTAAGCAATCTAAACGAAAGGGGAAGTATATACACTCAGCTTTCTCTCGATGGTCGAAATGACATAAAGTATGTCCGCGTGGGCCTATGGCTGCTTCTAAACAGGCCAGTTAGCCAGGTTACATTCCCCCTCATGGTCTTCTTAAAGTTAGCTCCGAGATACCCTGTAAATTATTCCCTTTCATTTCCAGGCACTTAGGCGATGTTCATGATTTTTCTTTACCTACTGCTTGGAAAGGGGAAAAAGGTTCGTACTTTTGCATCCCGTTCAGCAGGAAAGGGG